>JBILMZ010000033.1:0-20847 GCA_044375275.1 Micropepsaceae bacterium
ACCGGCTCTGGGTCCCGGCTCCAACACTCGCCAGCAACTGCTTGCGCAGTTGGGCTCGTGTAGCGGCCGGGATGACAGTGTTTGGGTGTTTCCATTGGTGTCATCCCGGACGCAGCGCGTTACGCAGTGATGCGTTGCTGATCCGGGACCCATACGAGGTGCAGCGTTGCAGAGAAGCTGGGTCAGAAAACAATTCGAGGCGTCTCACTATGTCCCCGTATTATATTGCTGTCTCAGTCCAGTTTTTTGACGTCTTCATTTGGAGGATCAAAAATTTGCCTCCAGGTAAGTACTATTGAAGCGAAAATCAGCAACACCCCTTGCGTAAAGCCCAGTATCGGCCCGACCAATCGCCAAAAAACTTCCCAATTGCTCCAAGATTGCATAGAGAAATAATCAACTCTAAGCGCATCTAAGGACCACACAATAACTGCACTGCAAACAAATATCATGGCGCTCATCAGACAGAGCGCTTTTGCAATTCTCCATCCCAGCACCCCGAAAATCCAACCGATAACAACAAGCAATCCCGACCCTGACAGCGGTATGATCAGGTATGGCAGTGCGTCGATCATGACCTGCCCTTCTCCATTTCCACCGTCAAATGTACAGCCGAAGTCTTGCGGTCAGACTGTGCTAACCCGGGTTCCCTGACACTTCGCAAAACGCTCGCGACCACTTAGTCGAGAATACAGCTTGGCCGCCTGCTTGTCCAAAAGGTCGCGCTTGGGGCACTTGACGCCTGACCACTGTTCTCTTATTGTTCTATGCGCTCGCAGCCTCGGCTGTGCAGCACGCGACTTGATAACTGAATAACCGAACGGCGGACCTCATGGCCCTGGGCCCCAGGCGACCGCCTCGTGAGCCCCGCGCGAAAAGGTAATGCGGTGGGTGTGACCCGGACTCTGTTTCGGGCGATCACAAGACGCCCTGGCGCTCCGCCAGACGGACAAATGCAAAATCAGCGACGAAAGTGTCATCTCTCCTTCACGGGAATCGCTCAAAACTCAGGAAAAGACGCAGGCCGGTTCGGCGCTCGTGTCATCTTCAGGAACCGAGGGCGGGATGGGTTCTCGTCTCGGGTGAGAGGCTGGTGCAACGCTGCAACCGGGGACGGTGCTGGAGGTGCGGCGCCCGACGTTTCCCTTCCTTTCGGGCCATGTTTTGGGCATTCGGGAGGCAGTTGACGCAACGGGTTGTTCACCTTTGGTTGACATTCTGAGCCTGCACACTATGTTCCGTGCAGGCTGATCGCGCTTCTGGCGCGGAGCATTTTTCGGGATGGCATGAGCCATCTCATCACCGCCACGTGGTTGGTTTGTCCCGCGAGAGAGGGCGTTCTGGCCCCGCTATATCGAAGTACTCTCGCTGGAGCCTGTTCAAGTCTTATGTCTTTTGAAAGCCTCGGCCTTAGCGCCGAATTGCTCCGCGCCATCGCGGAATCCGGATACACCACACCTACTCCCATCCAGGAAAAGGCCATCCCTGTCGTCCTTGGCGGCAAGGATGTCATGGGCATCGCCCAGACGGGCACCGGCAAGACGGCCGGGTTCACCCTGCCGATGATCCAGCGCCTGGCCAATGGCCGGGCGAAGGCGCGCATGCCGCGCTCGCTGATCCTGGAGCCGACACGCGAACTCGCGGCGCAGGTCGCCGAGAGCTTCGAGAAGTACGGCAAGTATCACAAGCTCAACATGGCCCTGCTGATCGGCGGCGTCTCCTACGAGGAGCAGGACGCCAAGATCACGCGCGGCGTGGACGTGCTTATCGCGACGCCGGGCCGCCTGCTCGACCACTTCGAGCGCGGCAAGCTGCTGCTCAACGGCGTACAGATCCTGGTCGTCGACGAAGCCGACCGCATGCTCGACATGGGTTTCATCCCGGACATCGAGAAGATCTGCAAGTTCCTGCCCTTCACGCGCCAGACGCTGTTCTTCTCGGCCACCATGCCGCCGGAGATCACGCGCCTTGCGGACCAGTTCCTGAGCGCGCCCGTGCGCATCGAAGTGGCCCGCCCCGCGCAGACCGCATCGAACATCGAGCAGAAGATCGTCATGCTGTCGTCGACGGATGCGAAGCTGAAGCGCGAGGCGCTCCGGCAGCTGATCCGTGGGCAGACGGTCGTGAACGGCATTATCTTCTGCAACCGCAAGGTCGACGTGGACATCGTCCACAAATCGCTGACCAAGCATGGCTTCCAGATCGCGGCGCTGCACGGCGACCTTCCGCAGAGCGTGCGCACGGCGACGCTCGAGAAGTTCCGGGCTGGTGAAGTCCAGCTGCTCGTCGCCAGTGACGTGGCCGCGCGCGGCCTCGATATCCCGGCGGTCAGCCACGTGTTCAACTATGACGTTCCGATCACGGCCGACGACTATGTGCACCGCATCGGCCGCACGGGTCGCGCTGGCCGTTCAGGCGTGGCGATCATGATGGCCGGTCCGCGTGACACCAAGTTCGTGGACGCCATCGAGAAGCTCATCAAGCAGGCCATTGCCCGCGAGGACATGACCAGCCTGCATGTCGAGCCGGACCTGCGCCAGCACCGCGGACAGGATCGCAACAAGGGTGGCCGCGAGCGGGATCGCAACCGTGGTCGCGAACGTGGCCGGGGCGATCGCCCACATCACGACCAGACTGCCTCGATGGAACCCTTTGACAGCTCACTGGCCGTCGCCACGCCAATCGACGCGCCCGTCACCGCAGGAGATGCGGCTCCCACGCCCGCAGGTGCCGACCAAGCGCCGCAGGCCGAACGCCGCGCGGATGGCCGTCCGGAGCGCAGGCCGCGCCGCGAACGGTCGAACCAGGATCGTCCCCGCCAGGAAGGACCGCGCCAGGACAGGCCACGCAACGACCGGCCCCGTCAGGAACGCCCGGCCCAGGACAAGCCCGCTGCAGAGCGCCCAGTTCAGGAGCGCCCTTCACAAGAACGGGCTGCTCAGGACCGTCCTCGCCAGGAGAATGCGCGTCAGGACAAGCCGCGCAATGACCGCCCCCGTCGCGAGCGTCGTGACGAGCGGCCGCGCGATGACAGGCAGGATGATGCGGGTGGAGCGGCGTCGTTCGCTGATCACGCGCCAGCCTTCCTGATGCGCCCTGTGCCTCAGCACCTGCTGCGTCGCAAGAAGGAACCGGAAGTCGCCTGAGCGGTTCCCCGCCCAGGCCTTCCCGGGATCAAGCGCTGCCTAGCGCTTGATTGACCCTGTCAGCTGCTTCTGGATCGCCTCGCCATACGGGGCGCGGATCGTCCTGAGCTGCTTCTCGATGAAGTTCGACGTGGGCTGCTGGTAGATGGCCTTGCGGTGCGAGAACTGCCGGAAGCCGTCCACGCCGTGATAGGAACCCATTCCTGACGGGCCGACACCGCCGAACGGCAGGTCTTCCATCGCCACGTGCATGATCGTGTCGTTGACCGTTACGCCGCCCGACGTCGTGCGGGTCAGCACCCGCTCCTTCTCGACCGGATCCTCGCCAAAGTAATAGAGACCCAGCGGACGGGCCTTGGCGTTCACATAGCCGATGGCCTCGTCGACATTGCGATAGGTCTTTACCGGCAGGATCGGGCCAAAGATCTCGTCCTGCATGACCTTCATGTCGTCCGTCGGGTCGAGGATGAAGGTCGGGGCGATCTTGTGATAGGGCTGCTGGCGCAGGTCTTCCTTGGCCGGGTTCACTTCCACGACCGTCGCACCCTTGGCCTTGGCGTCCTGGATGTAAAACTGCAGGCGGTCAAAATGGCGCTGGTTGACGACGGATGTGTAGTCCGGATTGTCCTTCAGCGTCGGGTACATGCCGGAGACCACGTTGCTCGCTTTCTTCACGAAGTCGTCGCGGCTGGCTTCCGGCACCATGACGTAGTCCGGGGCCAGACAGATCTGGCCGGCATTCAGGGTCTTGCCCGTCATCACGCGCGAGGCAACCAGGTCCATGTTGGCGCTCGGGCCCACGATGACCGGCGACTTGCCACCCAGCTCCAGCGTCAGCGGCACGAGGTTCTCGGCCGCGGCGCGCATCACGTGATAGGCGATCGAGGTCGCGCCCGTGAACAGCAGATGGTCGAAGGCCAGGCGCGAGAAGGCCTCGCCCACGTCCGGACCACCGGTGCACACGGCAATCTCGGTCTCGCTGAAGCTCTTGCGGAACATGCGCTCCATCAGTTCCGACGTTGCCGGCGTGAACTCCGACGGCTTGATCATGCACCTGTTGCCGGCGGCGAGAATGCCTGCGAGCGGGGCGAAGGTCAGGTTGACCGGGAAGTTCCACGGCGAGATCACGCCGATCACGCCGAGCGGCTGGTAGTGGACTTCGGCCTTGGCGCCGAACCATCCGAGGATCGCCGGTGTCGGGCTACGCTTCTCGACCTTCATCCACTTGCGCAAATTGTCCCGCGCGTGCTTCAGCGGACCGATCGAGCCCGAGACGTCCGTGAACTTGCTCATCTGGGTTGAGCGGTTGCCGAAGTCCTTGTTCAGGACGTCGGCGATCTCGTCCTGGTGGTCGACCAGCAGCGCGATGCAGCGGTTGAGCCGGTCGATGCGCACTTCCGCGCTGGGCGGGCCGTCATTCAGGTAGGCGGTGCGCTGGCGTTCGAGCAGCGCCTTCATCTCCGCCGGGTTTGCTCGCGACTGTGCGGGTGCAGTGCTCATCAAAGGCTCCTTCGTTCGGTAAGATTCCACCCCGCCCTTATACGCGAACTCAGGGCCGCGGGGCAAAGGACAGGCCCGGAGGGGCCACCAATGTCCCCTCATTACGTAAGGTCAGAGGGCCGGTCCGGGCGGCCCCATTGCGTCCGGTCCCATCCTGTGGTGCCTTCCCCCACCCCTGCAACGAGGCTCCCTGCACATGACTTATGCCAACATCCTGGTCGAGGCGACGGACGGTATCGCCACCCTGACCCTCAATCGCGCTTCGTCCCTGAACAGCCTCAACATGGCGATCATGGAGGACATCCGCGCCGCGCTGCGTGCGCTTGCGAAGGACGAGAGCGTCAAGACGCTGATCGTGACGGGGGCCGGCCGCGGCTTCTGCGCCGGCGCCGACCTGACGAGCACGGGTGGCGGGGACGCGACGGGCCGCTCTGTCGGGGAAGGCATCTCGCACTCCATGGAGATCGGCTACAACCCGCTGGTCCGGGACCTGGCCGGCTTTCCGAAGCCCGTCGTGGTCGCGGTGAATGGCGTGGCTGCCGGTGGCGGCGTGGGTCTCGCCCTTTGCGGGGACATCGTCATCGCGTCGAAGTCTGCCTATTTCGTTCAGGTTTTTGCGCCCCGCCTTGGCCTCGTGCCGGACATGGGCTGCACTTGGTTCTTCCCGCAGCTGCTGGGTCGCGCCCGCTCGCGCGCGCTCGCCATGCTGGGTGACCGGCTGCCGGCCGAGAAGGCCGCCGAGTGGGGCCTGATCTGGCAGTGCGTGGAGGATGCGCAGCTCATGAGCGAAGCTCAGGCCATCGCGCAGCGCCTGGCGAAGGGGCCCCAGATCGCCTATCGCGAGCTCAAGCGCGTGCTCGACGAGGCGCCCTTCAACACGCTTGACCAGCAGCTCGAGAACGAGCGCCGGACGCAGCGCGTGCTCGGCGACACCGAAGATTTCCGTGAGGGCGTCATCTCCTTCCTCACCAAGCGTGAACCCAATTTCAAAAGCAAATGACAGGACAAGCCATGCAGTTTGAAAGAGCCCGCGTCGAGATCAACGGCCATGTCGGCACGCTGATCATGGACCACCCTGAAGTCCTCAACGCCGTCAGCCCCGAGATGCTCGCCGGTTTGACCGCCGCCCTCAACCACATCGAAGACCCGAAGCTGGGCCTTCGCGCCCTGATCTTCACCGGCACGGGCCGTGGCTTCTGCGCCGGTGCGAACCTGGGTGGCGGTCCCTCGAACATGTCGGCGGGTGCCGGAACCCATGCGCGTGATGCGGGCGCTGCGCTCGAGACCATGTATCACCCCTTCCTGCGCCGTCTCAGGCACCTGAACATGCCGATCGTGACGGCCGTGAACGGGGCTGCTGCGGGCGTCGGCATGAGCTTCGCGCTCATGGGGGACATGATCCTCGCCTCGCGCAACGCCTACTTCCTCCAGGCCTTCCGCCGTATCGGCCTCGTGCCGGATGGTGGCTCGACCTGGCTGCTGCCGCGCCTTGTCGGCCTTGCCCGCGCGAAAGAGCTTTCCCTCATGGGCGAGAAACTGAGCGCCGAGCGGGCCCTCGAGTGGGGCCTCATCAACCGCGTGTACGATGAAGACAAGCTCATGGACGAAGCGATGAAGCTTGCAAAGGAGCTCTCGGAAGGACCCACCGTCGCGCTGTCACAGATCCGGCAGCTCTACTGGGAGTCGACCGACAACACCTATGAGGAGCAGCTCAACGCCGAGCGCTGGGCGCAGCGAACGGCTGGCCGCGCCGATGACTTCGTGGAAGGTGTTTCGGCCTTCCTCGGCAAGCGGAAGGCCGAATTCAAGGGCAAGTAGGCTAGTTGTCTCCGCCGCCCACGATCTCGGGGAAGCGCACGATGATCCGCGCTTGCCCCTTTTTCGGGGCCATGAAGTTGGACGACTTCACGAGGTTCCTGAAGCTTCCCTGAACCCGGTACTTGCCGGGTTCAAGCTTGGCGAGAAGCCACGGGCTGTCGCAGCGGACCTTGAAGAGTTCCTTGCCGGCCGCATCAAGCACGGTCGCTTCAACGTCGGCGAGGTACTGTGCCTTGCCGCCCGCGAATTCGAGCCGGACGGGAAACGCCTTCCAGCGCGGGTCGGTCTGGGCTTCGTCACCTATTCCCGTGCATGCCAACTGGTATCCGTTGACATCGACCGGCATGTCCGACGGCAACGACGTGGCACTCTCGGCGAGCGCTGCGTGCGAACAGAACATGGTGATCGAAGCTGCTGCGATGGCTACGGCCGGCTTCAACATGGAACACTCCTCAACAACGCAAAATGAATCGTCCCCCGCATGGCGCTATCAGTAATTCACCCGCGAGGTGATTGCACCATCAACGATGACGTTTGCACCGGTCGTGAAGGCCGACATCGGGCTCGAGAGGAACACCGTGGTGTTCGCAATATCCTGCGGCGTGGCCATGCGGCCCATCGGATTGCGCTTCAGCGTTGCATCGAACATGGCCGGCGCGTTCTGCTCTATTGTGTGCCAGACGCCGCCCTTGAAATAGACGGTTCCCGGCGACACAACGTTGACGCGTATCTTGTTCCTCGCGCACTCGCGCGCCAGACCCTTGCCGTAATGGATCAGCGCCGCCTTGATCGCGCCATAGGCCTGCGCATTCTGGGTCTCGGCGGCGGACACCGACGCGATCATGACGAACGAAGCGTCGCCGTTCGCGGCGGCGGCCTTCTCGAGGTGCGGCCGAGCGGCTTCGAAGGCTGCGGCGGCGCCGAGCACATCCACCTGAAGCAGCTGCTGCCAGGCTTCGGCGTTCACGCCCATGACGAGCGCGCTGGCATTGGACACCAGGATGTCGATGCCGCCAAGCTCTGTGGCGACGGCCTGCACCCAGGCCTTCAGCTGATCAGGCTTTGCCATGTCGACAGCGGCGCCCGTCGCGCGGACGCCTTGCTTCTTGAGCTCGGCAACGGCCTCGGCGACCTGTTCGGCCGTCCGGGCGCAGATGGCCACGTCACAGCCCTCGGCTGCGAACGTCTCCGCGATTGCGCGCCCGATGCCGCGCGTTCCTCCCAGTACGACGGCCTTCTTGCCCTTCAGCTTCAAATCCATGTCAGGTCTCCTGTTTCGGGGCGGACCTTACCCTCCCCGGGTCGGTCTGCGAAGCCGGAAGCGGCGCAAAGCTGGCGTGTTCTGGCCTGATCGGACTAATCTGCCCCCAAACTGACACAACCAAAGGACAAGACCATGGGTGCCAAGATCGCCAACGACCCCCGCATTGATCCGCGCATCAAGCGGCTTCTCGGGAACCTGCCCGATCCGGTGCCGGTCGGGGATGCGCAAAGCCGTGCGCAGCTGCTTGAGGAAGAAAACTCGGACGCCGCGAAGATGCGTGCGGCCGGCCTGGAGATGATGCACCGCCTGTGTGACAACGAGGACGTCGCGCCCTCCAAGGGCTTGAAGATCACGACGGAGACGTTTCGCTCAGAGCCCGACGGCAACACGGTCAAGATCCAGTTCATCCGCCCGGACACTGCCGAGCGCCTGCCGTGCGTCTACTACATCCATGGCGGCGGAATGCAGGTCATGTCCTGCTTCGACGGCATGTACAAGGCCTGGGGGCGCATCATTGCCAACCAGGGTGTCGCCGTCGCGATGGTCGATTTCCGGAATGCACTGCGGGCTTCATCAGCGCCGGAAGTAGCGCCCTACCCGGCCGGCCTGAATGACTGCGTGTCCGGGTTGCGCTGGGTATCGTCGCATGCGGCACAGCTGAACATCGATCCGGCACGCATCGTGATCGCGGGCGAGAGTGGCGGTGGCAACCTCACGCTGGCCACAGCCCTCAAGCTGAAGCGCGAAGGCGACATCAAGCTGGTGAAGGGGCTTTATGCGCTCTGTCCCTATATCGCGGGCCAGTGGCCGCTGCCGCAGAACCCGTCTTCCACGGAGAACAACGGCATTCTTCTCGAGCTGCACAGCAATCGCGGAGCGATGGCGTATGGCATCGACGCTTTCAAGGCGCGCGATCCGCTGGCCTGGCCCGGCTTTGCCGGCGACGATGACGTGAAGGGACTTCCGCCGACGGTCATCCACGTCAACGAGTGCGATCCGCTGCGCGACGAGGGGATCAACTTCTATCGCCTGCTGCTGCAGAACAATGTGCCTGCCCGCTGCCGGCAGTCCATGGGAACGACCCATGGCGCAGAGATCATGGCGATCGCCTGCCCTGACGTGAGCCATGACACGGCGCGGGACATCGCGGCCTTTTGCACGAAGTAACCGACAACAAAAAGGCGGCGGCCTCAAGGGGCCGCCGCCTGGTGTTTCCACCTCTCGCGCGCCGGGTCTGAGCCGGCGCCGAGGCCTTAGTGGTGGTGACGGCTGATGTACCACTTCAGCGCAGCAACGATCTCGGGGATGTTGTGCGTGCCTTCGACCTTCTTGTGAAGTTCGGCGAGGTCCGGCGTTGAGCCGTAGTCGTGGATGATGCGGTCGAGTTCGTGGAGGACGTGCGCCTTGGCGTGCGCAAAGTCTTTCTCGTGATGTTCGACGTGGTCGAGCAGGTGCTCGATTTCGTCCTCGATCTTGTCTTCCTTGCTGTCGGCCTTGGCGTGACCGGCGTCAGCGCGCGGCATGAAGCGCGCGGATGCCAGGGCATGAAGCACTTCAACAGGCACTTTCACTTCACGGCTGCGTGTCGAGCGACCCAGTACGAAACCGCCCGAGAAAACCGTCATGGCGAGCACGACCGCCACGGCAAAGAACTCAATTTGTGCAACAGTGGCCGCGTTGATGCTGTTCAGAAATTCCATAAAACCCCCCAGTAACAATGTCGGCGAAGGTTTAACAAAAATGCTGAAGGGAATCAGGCGTCATCTACGCCGCATGCATCCATTTCAAAGGCCATGTGATGTGGCAGCGACAGGAAGTTCTGCGCATTTCGCTTCATGGAAGAACACGCTGATTTTGTTTCATCGCTGGCGCTAAATCCGGATCTTCGGCGAGCACCTCGGGTGAGAATCCTCATGGCTTTACTCTCCCAGAAGGAGAGCCAGAATTGTCAGCCTACTGAATAGCCTGCTTGAGGGCGACGGACTCGCCGCAACCGCAGGCGCTGGTCTGGTTCGGGTTGTTGAAAACGAAACGCGCCTGCATCTTGTCGCGCACAAAGTCCATTTCGGTTCCAATGAGGAACAAAATCGCCTTGGGATCGATCAGGATCCGCACGCCCTTGTCTTCCACCACTTCATCGAGCGGGTTCTGCTGCTCGGCATAGTCCATCGTGTAGGACATGCCCGCGCAGCCGACGTTCTTGAGGCCTACGCGCACGCCAGCAATGGGTTTTCCGGCCTTCTCGATGGCCGAGCGGATCTGATCGGCGGCCGCATCGGTCAGGCGCAAGGCCTTGGGACGCTCGCGGCGTGGCTTGGTGGGTTCGTTCGGGGTGCTCATGCTGCTTGCTGCCTTTCAGAACATGTTCAGTTCGAGGCGGGCTTCTTCGGACATGCGTTCGGGCGTCCATGGCGGATCGAACACCATGGCCACCTCGACATTGCCGACGCCCGGCACGCGCAATACGGCTTCCTTGACCCAACCGGGCATTTCGCCTGCCACCGGACAGGCCGGTGCGGTCAGGGTCATGTCGATGTTCACGTCCTTGTTGTCCGCGACATCGATCTTGTAGATGAGGCCAAGCTCGTAGACGTCCACCGGGATCTCGGGGTCGAATACCGTCTTGAGCTGCTTGATGATCTCCGCCGTGAACGGGTCCACGTCGCTTGCCGCTGCAGGAGCGGCTTCCAGGTCCATTTCAAGCTGCCTTGAAGCGTTCTCGCTCATGAGAAAATGCCCCTGACCTTTTCGAGTGCGGACACGAAACGGTCCACCTCTTCGTGAGTGTTGTAGAAAGCGAATGATGCGCGTGCTGTCGCCGCAAGCTGGAAACGTTCCATCAGCGGCTGGGCGCAATGGTGTCCGGCGCGAACGGCGATGCCCTGCTGGTCCAGCAGCGTCGCGACGTCGTGTGCATGGGCGCCATCCATCGTGAAGGAAATGATGCTGCCCTTGCCTGTTGCCTGGCCCTGGATGCGGATCCAGTCGAAGCGCTCGAGCCTGCCGGTGGCATAGTCCAGCAGGGCGTGCTCGTGACGGATCAGGTCTGTCCTGTCAAAAGTAGCGAGGTAGTCAAGCGCTGCGCCCAGCCCGACGGCCTGCATGATGGGCGGTGTCCCGGCCTCGAAGCGCATGGGGGCCTTGCCGTAGGTCACGCGGTCCTTGTGCACCTCGTCGATCATTTCGCCGCCACCGCGCCAGGGCGGCAGGCTGTCGGCCCACTTGCGCGCCATGTAGAGCACGCCGATGCCCGTGGGCCCGTAGAGCTTGTGTCCGGTGGCGACATAGAAATCGCATCCAAGGTCCTGGACGTCGACCGGCGCATGCACCGAGGCCTGGCAGCCGTCGAGAAGCACCGGGATGCCACGGGCGTGGGCCAGGCGAATGATGTCACGGGCCGGCGTCAGCGTGCCCAGCACGTTCGACATGTGGGTCATGGTGACAAGGCGCACACGCGGTGACAGAAGGGCTTCGAAGGCGGCCATGTCGAGCGAGCCGTCCTCGAGCACGGGAGCCCACTTGAGCACCACGCCCTTGTGTTCGCGCAGGAAGTGCCACGGAACGATGTTGGAGTGATGCTCCATCTCGGAGAGGATGATCTCGTCCCCGGCCGACATCGACTGCCCGAGGGAGCTGGCCACGAGATTGAACGAGTCTGTCCCGCCGCCCGTGAAAATGACCTGCGAGGGCGATGGGGCGTTGAGGAAGGCCGCGACCTTGCCGCGCGCCGCTTCATAGGCATCGGTCGCGAGATTTGAAAGCGTATGCAGGCCGCGATGCACGTTTGCATTGGACGTCTCGGCAAACTGGCGAACGGCATCGAGAACCGCTTTCGGCTTCTGCGCCGAGGCGGCATTGTCGAAATAGACCAGCGGCTTGCCGTTGACCTTGCGTGCAAGGATCGGGAAGTCCGCGCGAACATCTGACACGTCGAAGGCGCGATGAGCGCTGCGCACTGCCGTAGCACCAGTCATGATCGTCTCCCCTTTGCCAGAAGGTTGGTGTCGATCCATGCAGCGAGCGCGGCGGAGAGGGTCTCCGGTGCGCTTTCGATGATGGGCGCGAAGTAGGCGGAAAGCAGCATGCGGCGGGCCTCGACTTCTTCGATGCCGCGCGACTGCAGGTAGAACATCTGGTTTTCATCGAGGGCGCCTGTCGCCGCGCCATGCCCGCACTTCACGTCGTCGGCATAGATTTCCAGTTCCGGCCGATGGAAGATTTCTCCCCCTTCCCCGATCAGCAGGCCCCGCGCCATCTGATGACTGTCTGTTCCCTGCGCGGCCTGTTCCACGCAGACGCGGCCCTGAACCACGCCGCGGCCGCCCGCCCTCGCAGTTCCCTTCGACAGCAAACGGCTGACGGCGTTTGGTGCCACATGCCGGACTTCGGACGAGAAGTCCGTCACCTCGCCGGGCTGAACCGCAAAAGCCGCCGCCACCTTGCACGAGGCGCGCTCGCCCGACAGCGATACGCTGAACTGGCTGCGATGCAGTTGGCCGCCTTTGACCAGCGTCACGAGTTCATACCGCGCGTCACGCGCCAACTCGACGCTGTCTTCCTGGACATGGATCGTGCCAGCGCCATTGGTGCACACACGTACATGACGCAGGTGGGCACCCTCGCCGAGCGATATGTTCAGGCGGCTGGTACCGAGGCACTCATCCGAGCCAGCATGGTCCTGCACCTCCAGCACGGTCAGGCTTGCGCCGTCCTCCAGCACGATGACACCCCTGTCGTGGGCCATGCTGCCAGCGAGGTTGCGGCGGGCGTTGACCAGAAGCGGGGTTGCTATGCGTGTGTTTCGTCCAACGCGCACGAGCAGGCCATCGGTCGCAAAGGCCAGGTTGAGGTTGTCGAGGACCGACTGGGACGGAGACATCCAGGGGCGAAGCCACAGGGACGGCACGTCGAGCGCCTCTGCGAGCCGCATGACTTCGAAACCGTCAGGCAGGCGGTCGGCCGCCGGAAGGCGCACCACCAGACCCTGATTCAGTTCGGCTTCGATCAGGTCCAGCCCGGCCAGCCATTCCGGCCGCGCGCGCTTGACGAGCGCCTGCGCCTCGACCATTGGCGGCACGGCCGTGCGCATCGATGCGAGATCAGCGTATTTCCACCACTCCTGGCGGCGGCCCGGAAGGCCCTGGCGGATGACGCGCGCGAGCGCCTCGGCCCTGACGGGGTGCATCCAGTCACTGCCTGGCAGTCTCGGCTGGGCCTTCTTCCATGCGGCCTCAAGCCCGGCGCCGAAGCCCGCATGCGCAGAAACGGTGGCGGTCGCAGGAGACATCAAGCCACCTTCACCAGGCCGTCATAGCCTTCGGCTTCGAGTTGCAGCGCCAGTTCGGGGCCACCGGACTTGATGATGCGTCCCTGTGCGAGCACGTGAACGAAATCCGGCGGGATGTGGTCGAGCAGGCGCTGGTAGTGCGTGATGACGAGGAAGCTGCGCTCCGGGGACCGCAGGGCATTGATCCCTGCAGACACGATCTTGAGGGCATCGATGTCGAGGCCGGAGTCGGTTTCGTCGAGGACCGCCAGCACGGGCTTCAGCATCGCCATCTGCAGCACTTCGTTGCGCTTCTTCTCTCCGCCCGAAAAGCCGACATTGACGGCCCGCTTGATCATCTCGTCGCTCATGGAGAGCTTTTCGCGCTCTTCCTTGATGCGGCGCAGGAACGTGACGGCGTCAATCTCGGGTTCGCCGCGCAGCTTCGCCTGCGCGTTCATGGCAGCCCGCAGGAAATTGATGGTGGTGACGCCCGGGATCTCAACCGGATACTGCATGGCCAGGAAGATGCCGGCGGCCGCGCGCTGTTCCGTGTTCTTCTCAAGAAGGTCCTCGCCACGGAACCGGATGCTTCCGGCCGTGACCTGGTAGCCCGGCTTGCCGGCAAGAACATGGGACAAGGTCGACTTGCCGGAGCCGTTGGGGCCCATGATGGCGTGCACTTCGCCGGCGCCGATCGTCAGGGTCAGGCCTTTCAGGATCTGCCGGTCACCGGCACTGGCATGGAGGTCCCTGATCTCAAGCATCGATATTCTCCCGGTAAGGCACAACGTCCCGGCTGCGGCGCCTGAAGAGGCTGCTCACGAACCATGTGACGGTTGAAAACACGGCGATGACGGCCGCAATGACAAGAAGCGTTGACGCGATGGCCGCGAACAGCGCGAACATGAGGATGGCGACCACGACGAACGCAAACGCTGTTACCCAGCCGCGCAGTGTGCGCGGGCGCACGCGTTCCCAGTTGATGTAGACCCGGGTGCCTTTATCGGGCTGTGTCATCCCACGCTTCCTTCCAGGCTTACGCCGATGAGCTTCTGCGCTTCGACGGCAAACTCCATGGGCAGCTTCTGAAGGACTTCCCGGCAGAAGCCGTTCACGATGAGGGTGACGGCTTCCTCGGCCGGAATGCCGCGCGAGAGGCAATAGAACAGCTGGTCATCGCTGATCTTCGAGGTTGTCGCCTCGTGTTCGAAATGGGCGGTGGCGTTGCGGGCCTCGATATAGGGCACCGTATGCGCGCCGCACTGGTTCCCGATCAGGAGCGAGTCGCACTGCGTGTAGTTGCGGGCGTTCTCGGCCCGGGCATGGGCGCTCACCAGGCCGCGATAGGTGTTCTGCGCACGGCCGGCGCTGATCCCCTTGGAGATGATGCGCGAGGAGGTATTACGCCCGAGATGGACCATCTTGGTGCCCGTGTCGGCCTGCTGCATGTTGTTGGCGATGGCGATCGAGAAGAACTCTCCCACGGAGCCGTCACCGCGCAGGATGCAGCTCGGGTACTTCCACGTGATGGCCGAACCGGTTTCAACCTGCGTCCAGCTGATCTTCGAGCGCGCGCCACGGCAGTCGCCGCGCTTGGTGACGAAATTGTAGATGCCACCCTTCCCGTTCTCGTCGCCGGGGTACCAGTTCTGCACGGTCGAGTACTTGATCTCGGCATCTTCGAGGGCCACGAGCTCGACCACGGCGGCATGGAGCTGGTTCTCGTCGCGCATCGGCGCGGTGCAGCCTTCGAGATAGGAGACGTAGGAGCCCTTGTCGGCAATGATCAGCGTACGCTCGAACTGCCCTGTCTGGGCCTCGTTGATGCGAAAGTAGGTGGACAGCTCCATCGGGCAGCGAACGCCCGGCGGCACGTAGACAAACGAACCGTCGCTGAAGACGGCTGCGTTCAGCGTGGCGAAGAAATTGTCCGTGTTCGGAACAACCGTGCCGAGATACTTGCGGATGAGTTCCGGGTGCTTCTGCAAGGCTTCCGAGATCGGGCAGAAGATCACGCCGGCCTCGGCCAGCTTGCCCTTGAAGGTCGTGGCGACCGACACGCTGTCGAAGACGGCATCGACGGCGACGCCGGCCAGCATCTTCTGTTCGGTCAGCGGGATGCCGAGCTTCTTGTAGGTTTCGAGCAGCTTCGGGTCGACCTGGTCGAGGCTTTCGAGCTTCGGCTTGTTCTTTGGCTCGGAGTAGTAGTGCGCGTCCTGGTAATCAATCCGCGGATAGTGAAGCTTCGCCCACTCCGGCTCGCGCATGGCCTGCCAGCGCTCGAAGGATTCAAGGCGCCAGGCCAGCATCCAGTCGGGCTCGTTCTTCTTGGCAGAGATATAGCGGACGATGTCGGCGTTCAGTCCCTTGGGGGCCTTCACGCTTTCGATGTCGGTGACGAAGCCGTATTTGTACTTGTCCCCGCCCTGTGCGGCGACGGTATCGATCGTTGCCTGTTCAGCCATGTTCTTTTCCTTATGCGGCCGCGCGGGATCGAGCCCGCGAGACAATGCGTGTCCACGCCTGGGCGAAGGACACGAGATCCTCTGGCCGGGTCTGCCAGCCTGAACTGATGCGAATGGTGCAGCGTGCGATGGCAGGGTCCACGCCCATGGCGGCGAGCACATGGCTCTGGGCAATGCGTCCCGACGAGCAGGCCGACCCGGCGCTGACCGCGAACCCGTCGAGGTCCAGCGCGATGATCAGCGTCTCTGCCGGCACGCCCGGTACTGCGATGCAGGTTGTCGTTCCCACGCGCCTGGCCGTCGCGCCAAAGATGATGGCCTCGGGGCAGGCATCGCGCAGGCGCTGCTCGAGATCGCCGTGCAGGCCGGCAGCTGCGGGCGCGCTCCTGGCCGCGCGCGCTGCGGCGCCAAAGCCTGCGATCGCGGCGGCGTTCTCGGTGCCTGCGCGCAGGCCGAATTCCTGGCTGCCGCCGCGCAGCTGGGTCGCGAGCGGTATGCCTGCCTTGCGGATCAGTGCGCCTGTACCCTGAGGGCCGCCGAGCTTGTGGGCGCTGAGCGTCAGAAAGTCGGCGTCAATCTGCACCGACATTTTTCCGGCGGCCTGAACCGCGTCGCAGTGGAAGACCGCGCCATGGCGGCGGCAGATCTCGGCGATGTCGTGGACAGGCTGGACCACGCCCGTCTCGTTGTTGACGGCCATGACGGACACAAGCGCCCGCCCCTTGCCGCCGGAGAGCTGCGCCTTGAGGTCCTCGAGGCTGATGACGCCGTCGGCGTTCACCGCGACCTGCGTCGTGCGCAACCCCGGGTGGACTTCCGCAGCCCTGAGCGCGGTCTGCAGGACGCTGTCATGTTCGATGGCGGAGACAATCAGACGCGTGAACCGGTTGCCCTCTGCAGCCGCGGCCTGCAGGGCGCCATGCAGTGCGAGGCTGTTGGCTTCCGTGCCGCCGCTGGTGAACGTCACGTGTTCGGGGGCAGCGCCTGCCAGCGCGGCCACGTCCGAGCGTGCCTGATCGATGGCGAGCCGGGCGTGGCGTCCTTCGGCGTGAATGGATGACGGATTGGCGTGATGCTCGAGCACGGTCAGCATCGCGGACCGGGCTTCGGCCCGGAGCGGTGCTGTCGCGTTGCTGTCGAGGTATACGCGCATGGGCTTTGCCCTACTCCGCCGCTGTCTGGTGGGATGATCCGGTAGCGGGCGACGTGTCGATGGGCTTGCTCATGCCGAGCACGCGCTTGTTCACGACGTCGGCGAGCGTTACTCCGCTGAGGAAGATGTGGATCTGCCGGCCGAGTTCTTCCCAGAGGTCGTGGGTCACGCAGCGGCCATGCTGGCCGGTGCAGCCCTTGGGAGAAGACAGATCGCAGCGTGTGGCCCGCAGGGGCTCCTCGACGGCGATCATGATATCGGCGATCCGCGTGTCCTCGGCTGCGCGGGCGAGCCTGTAGCCACCGCCCGGGCCGCGGGCGCTGACGACCAGGCCGCCGCGCCGCAAACCTGCGAAAAGCTGCTCCAGATAGGAGAGCGATATCTCCTGACGCTGCGCGATCTCGTTCAGTGCCACGGGCTTGCCGTTGCTGTTGCGGGCCAGATCGACCATCGCCATGACCGCGTATCTGCCTTTGGTGCTCAAGTTCATTGCCGCTCTCCAAAATCCGGGCGAATAAGGCGCATCTGCGAAGTCGGGATTTTCTTGATTTTCCGACTGGTACCCGTGGTAGAAAGCGCCCAACCGCGTGGATGGTTGCGATATAGATTTCCCTAGTCAGGAGGTCAAGTATTAAGGGCAAACTTCTTTGGGAATTGAACCTTTTCCCTTACGAAACAAGGCTTTGTCCAAAAACTTGTCGCACCTTCAATTCCTACAAAGACGCTCAACTAATCGCTCCAGATGAGGTAAACGACCCGCATGCCCGACGTGATCTTCGCAGGCCCCAGCGGCCGGCTTGAAGGGAAGTACCAGCACCAGAAGCACAAATCGGCGCCGATCGCCCTGATCCTTCATCCGCATCCGCGCAGCGGCGGCACGATGAACCATCGGGTGTCGTACGAGATGTACTATGCGTTCCAGCGGCGCGGCTGCTCGGTCCTGCGGTTCAATTTCCGTGGTGTCGGCAAGAGCCAGGGAACCTATGACGGCGGGATCGGGGAGCTCTCGGATGCCGCGGCGGCCCTGGACTGGCTGCAGATGATGAACCCCGGGGCCCAGACCTGCTGGGTGGCGGGTGTCTCGTTTGGCGCGTGGATCGGCATGCAGCTGCTCATGCGTCGTCCCGAGATCCATGCGTTCATCTCGGTCGCACCGCCCGCGAACATCTATGACTTCACGTTCCTCGCGCCCTGCCCGGCCTCTGGTCTGATCGTGCACGGCCGCAATGACACCGTGTCACCGGAGGCCGACGTGCAGAAGCTGGTCGACAGGCTGAACGCGCAGCGCGGCATCAAGATCACGCAGGTGAAAATCGAAGGCGCCAACCACTTCTTCGACAATCACACACCCGAGCTGATGCAGAACATCGACGATTATCTCGACATGCGCATGCCGCCGGTCGAGGAACCGGCCTGACGGCTCCACTCCATCCAAGACAGGTCCTGACGCCATGGGCGCCTATCGCTCCAGCTTCCTGAACGAGTTCGCCGCGCGCGGACATCTGCACCAGAGCACGAATGCCGAGGGGCTCGACGACCTGATGTCGAAAGGCTGCGTGCCGGCCTATATCGGCTTCGACTGCACGGCGCCGAGCATGCATATCGGCAACCTGACGCAGATCATGCGCCTGCGCGTGCTGCAGCGGAACGGGCACAAGCCGATTGTCGTCGTTGGTGGCGGCACGACAAAGATTGGGGATCCGTCAGGGAAAGACGAATCCCGGCAACTGTTGACCGACGAGGCGATCAATCACCACAAGGAACGCTTCAAGGAGATCTTCCGCCGGTTCCTGACATTCGGCGACGGCCCGACCGATGCGGTCATGGTCGACAACTCGGACTGGCTGGACCAACTCGCCTATATCCCGTTCCTGCGCGAGATCGGCCGGCACTTTTCGGTCAACCGCATGATCACGATGGACAGCGTGAAGCTGCGCCTCGACCGTGAGCAGCCGCTGTCGTTCCTCGAATTCAACTACATGATCCTGCAGGCCTATGACTTCGTGGAACTCTACCGCCGCCTTGGATGCCGCCTGCAAATGGGCGGCTCCGACCAGTGGGGCAACATCGTGTCGGGGATTGATCTGGGCCGCCGGACCGACAGCGTCGAACTCTTCGGGCTGACGTCGCCGCTGATCACGACGTCATCGGGCGCGAAGATGGGCAAGACCGCTGCCGGCGCCGTCTGGCTCTCGGCCGACATGCTGAGCCCCTATGACTACTGGCAGTACTGGCGCAATGTCGAAGATGCCGACGTGGGGCGCTTCATGAAGATCTTCACGGATCTTCCGATTGAAGAGATCGAACGCCTGGACCAGTTGCAGGGCGCCGAACGCAACGAGGCCAAGAAGATACTCGCCAACGAAGCCACGGCGCTGTGTCACGGCCGTGCGGAGGCCGACAGGGCGGCCGACACGGCACGACAGACCTTCGAGGGTGGTGGCGTCTCGGCAAACCTGCCGACGGTCGAGGTTCCGGCAGCCGAACTGAGTGCCGGCATCGGCATCCTGGCCGCGTTCACGCGCGCCGGTCTGACGTCATCGAATGGCGACGCGCGCCGGCAGATCGGTGGCGGCGGGCTTCGCGTCAATGACGAAGCGGTGTCCGACGAGAAGACCGTGCTCAATTCCGCCCATCTGCGCGACGGGACGATCAAGCTCTCGCTCGGCAAGAAGAAGCACGTGCTGATCAGGCCAGTCTAGCGGCCGGCTTCAGTTCGGCTTTGCTGCAGGTGGCAGGACGTTCTTCTGTTCCTGCCTTGGCATCGGCAACGGCATGGGTGCGGCCGCGTCCGGCTTGGCCCCCTGGAATATTTTCCTGAGGAAGCCCGGCGTCAGCATGGAGATCGGGTTGACGGCCACCCGCAGCTCGTCAACCTCGCCCTTGACGCCATAGGTCACTGCAAAGATTCCTTCGCCGTCCCTGGAGCCGAGGATGTCGCTGACCAGCGGAACATCCTCGAAGATCGAGTTGAGCCCGTAAAGCGGGACAATCGTGCCATTCACATCGAGCTTCTCGGCGTCCCTCTGATAGGTACCCTGCATGGTCAGGCCGATCGAGGGGCCTGCCGCGCGGCCATCGGAGAACGTGAGCAACGGCCCACGCCCGTTGATGGTCTGTTCGAGACGCGTGAAGGTGATGCCCTCCCCGCGCAGGAGGTCATCGAGACCGGTGAATGATCCCGCAGACAGCAGCCTCGCGAAGAAGGGCTGGTCCACGATCTTGAAGTCCTCGATCACGAGCCTGCCGTCAAACGCGGCTTCGGTGCGCACGCCCTGTGTCAGCGGCGACAGTTCGGCCGTGAGCTTCAGATCACCACCGATGAGGCTCCTGAACCCGGTCACGCCCTTCACGATGCGCCCTGCATCAGCCGTCTCGAAGCGGAGTTTTCGTGTGCCATCCGCCGCCGTGGTCATTTCTCCACGCACACGCGCATTCTGGTCCATTGCATCGAGCCTGAACTGCGTAAGGTGAATGCCGTCATCCGTGTAGCCGAACTTGACGCTGCCAAAGGACACGCCGCCTTGCAGATGCAGCGTGGCGAGTTCGGCATTTATGCTGAGCGGACTCTTGGCGCCGGCGGGCTTGGCAGGTGTCGGCTCTTCGTCCTCTCCGGAATCAAGCAGGCCGGCGGCATCGAGGGCCTTTCCCTTCACCTGCACCGTATCACCCACGGCGCCAGCAGACCTGAAAACAAGCGCGAAATCATTGCGCTTGCCCAGTTCAAGCTTTCCGAAATCGGCTTCGGTGACCTTGCCGCCGGTGAGAACCAGGCGTCCCTGTGCCTTGATGTCCCGCCCTGCCGCGTCAATGTTCGAAATCTCGATCACGTCGCCCGGCTTCATGGCGAGGTTCGCCTTCAGCGTCGCGGTCGCGTCCTCGGGCTTGGCCCAGTTCAGCTCGGGAATGGACAGGCGCGATCCCGCAAGGTTGGCGTCGATCGTCGCGTTCTGGATCTTGCCCGACTTGCCTGTGAACGTCGCCACGATGGACGTGCGGCCCTCGAGATACGGAGAGGCTTTCAGGCCAAACACGTCTCGCTGCGAATCCGTGAGCGTGGCCGTCACGTCAATGTGGGTGCCGTGCCTGGCGGTTCCGGTGAAGTCCTCGTTCCAGATGAATCCGACGGGGGCGCCATTGATCTGCACCGCGCCCAGTGCCTTCAGTCCGTTCATATCGAGCTTGACGGAAAACTTGCCGCCCGTAAGGCCGAACTTCTCATTGATGGGGAG
>JBILMZ010000196.1:0-6502 GCA_044375275.1 Micropepsaceae bacterium
CTTCCATGTCCCTTGCTCGAATGCGCTCGTCAGGCACGCGCGATCAAACCGTCCCCGAAAATTCGGAGACCGGTTTGCCCGGATCGCGGCCTTGAGCACCGATCCCTAAAGTAACCTCAACTCTACCAAGGAGTATTTAATGACAGTCCTGTCTGCAGCCGCCCGCGTGGCTTACGCTGGCGATGGCGCAACGCTGCGCTTTCCGGTGCCCGGCCGCATCTGGTCGCTGGCCGACCTGAGGGTCCATGTCCGGGCGCCGGCCACGCTTGTTGACAATTTGCTAACATTTGGCGTCGACTTTGCCTGGGACGGAAGCCCGCTTCCCGGGCCCGGCGCGATCATCTTCGCCTCCGCGCCGCCCGCCGGAACAAGGGTTACGATCAGCCACGCCGCCGAACTCGTCCAGGAGCTCGATCTCCAGACCTCGGGCGCCTTCAGCGCGGAAGCCATCGAGGCGCAGTTCGACCGCGTCGTGACGCAAATGCAGTCGCTGGACGAAAGGATCGCGCGAGCACCGCTCTTGCCGCCCGGAACGGACAGGCTGAACCCCGCGCTGCCCGAGCCGCATCCGACGCGCGGTGGCCAGCTGCTTGGCATCACCGCCGACGGCAGCGGCTTTGAGTGCAAGGTGCCGGCTAACCTCGCGCTGCAAACGGTCTCGGCCTTTGCATCGACGCTGCTCGATGATCCCGACGCCGCAACGGCACGCGCCACGCTGGGCATCGGCACGTCGATCGACCTCGCCTTGCTGCCGGCTGATGCAACGGGCGGCGCCGCCGGGGACACGATCCCCTTCGTCGATGCGTCCGAAGCCAATGCCTCGAACCGGGTGACCGTTCCAGCCTTCATGGCGAACGCCGTGGCTTCACTGCCTGCCGCTGTCGTGTCACCCGACCACGAAGTGCTGGCGCGCAGCATCGCGCTTACCACCGCGCAGCGCATCCCCGTCAGCCAGATTGCAGCCGGTCGCAAGACGATCTGGATCCCGGCGGCCGCCTTCACGCCGCGACTGACAGCCGGCGCGGCGGCGTCGACGACCGAACTGCCCGGCAATCGCCTGACCCTGCGCACGCTCGACTTTGATCCGGCGGTGCAGGAGCACGCGCAGGTGCTGGTCCAGATGCCACGATCCTGGAACCGGGCAGCGCTCGCCGCCAGCGTCACCTGGTGCCACGGTACGGCCGCCGCCAACTTCAACGTCGTCTGGGGCCTGCGGCTGCTGTCGGTCGGTGATGGCAGCGCGCTCGACACGCCCTTCGGCAGCGCGGTGCAGGTCATCGACACGGGTGGCGTGGCGCTGGCGCTCTACAGGAGCCCGGAAACGCCACCCTTCAGTCCGGCCACGACGCCTCCCGAAAACGCCACGCTGGCTCTCGACCTGTTCAGGCTGGCTACCGATCCAGGGGACACGTTGCCCGTCGACGCGCGGCTGGTCGGCGTGACGCTGTTCTACGTCACGCAGGCCAACACGGATGCCTGACGCCGATGCTCACGCTCACATCGCTCTGCGGCTTTGCCGCGATCGCGGCAGACACCGACGTCACGCCTGACCCTTTCACGTGGCCACCGTTGTCAGACGCCGGCTTCGTCGCCACGGTCCTCACGCCGCCTGTCACCATCAGCGGCATTTCCATTCCCGTCACGCTGCGCGCGTCCGTTTCGGTGCCCCTCACGGCACAGCGAACGCTCGCCGTCCTGCGTGACGGCATCCAGGTTGCGCAAGCCTCATCGGGCTTCGCAGCCGACTTCACCATCGGCAATGGCCAGACGCTCCAGATCGCCCTGACCAATGCCAGCGACCTGACCACGTGGTCGGGAACGCTCACTCTCAACAACCTGTCAGGCGCCAGCGCGCTCCTCGCCTCATGCCTCTTTTCGCTGCAGGACACCGGAAGCGGTGGCGGCGGCGGTGGAGGCGGCGGTGACGGAGGAGGCACAGCGCCATGACACCCATCGAAACAGGAATCTCATGCTGAACCCGCAATCCCTCCGCAAGATGGAGGGCATCCACCCCGACCTGCGCCGCGTCGTGATGCGCGCCGCGGAACTCTCGCCGATCGAGTTCGTCATCACCGAAGGCGTGCGCACGCTCAAGCGGCAGCGCGAACTCGTCGAGGCCGGCGCCTCGCGCACCTTCAACTCGCGCCATCTCAGCGGCATGGCGGTCGACTTCGCGCCCATCGTCGGCGGCATGCTGACGTGGAAATGGCCACCCTTCAGGACCGTGGCGCAGGCCTTCAAGCAGGCCAGCCGCGAACTCGGCGTGCCGATCGCCTGGGGCGGCGACTGGCGCGACTTCAAGGATGGCCCGCATATCGAGCTCGACCGCAGGGTCTACCGGCCATGATGGAGAAGCTCGTTGGCCCGGCCACGCTCGTCTACGTCGCGAGCGCCGGGCTCGCCGGCCTGTGGTGGGCCTCGGACCTGTCACGCCGTGTACTGACGATCGAGCACTCGACCGTCACGGCCGAGCGCCTCGCCCGGCTCGAAGCCGAGGTCCATGCGCTCGGCCAGGCCACCCGCGATCTCAGGACAAGCGTCACCGAGCTCTCGCACAGCCTCAAGGCGCACGACGCGCCGTACATCAACAGAAAGGAAAACAAATGAACACGACCAAACCGTGGTGGCAGTCCAGGACAGCCTGGGCCGCCGCCGTCTCCGTCCTGGCCGGACTTCTCGGCCTCGCTGGCGTCGACCTCGATGCCAGGCTTCAGGACGAACTCGTCACACTGCTGACAGGCGCCGCAGAGATCGGCGCCGGCATCATGGCCTTCATCGGCCGCTTCCAGGCCACCAAGGCGCTCAGCTGGAGGGCCGCATGAAAACCATCATCAATGTCCTTGTCGCCTGCGTGACGCTGATGCTGGCAACAGCCTGCGCGCTTCTGGCGCCCCACCAGCTGGACGGTGGCGCACGACGCGCCGCCGCAATGACGCTGGAAACCTATGCTATCCTGCAGCAGGCCGTGCTCATCTACGGGCATCTGCCGCCCTGCACGACGCCGCCGGAGGTCCACCTCTGCCGCGACCAGGAGCACTGGCTTCGCATCCGCGCCGCAGAGAAGGCTGCGACCGAAGCGATCGCTGCAGCGACGCCGGTACTCAACGCGGAAGAAGTCGACACGGGCCAGGTACTGCGGGCGCTCGTGGCCATTGATACGGTCACGCGCGTCCTGTCCGATGCCCGCCGTCAGCTGACGGAGGAGAGGCCATGACGCTTCAGGCAACGATTGACCTGCTGCGGGCGATCCTCGCGGACCTGCCGACAGCCATCACGACGGGGCGCGACCTGATGCTGTTGCTGAACAGGGCCATCGACCGCCTCGGGGACACCGGGTCCGGCAAAGCCGTGTCGCGCGAAGACATCGAGCGCCTGGCTGACGAGATCGGTGCCGCAAGCACACTGATCCAGAAGCTGGACTGAACATGTTGCGGACGGGAGCCCCGTCAGCCGACGCAGGCGGGGTTCCCGTTACCGTCCGAACCGCTCAGTTAACAGCTCGTTCACACACGCCTGACACCTTCGACAAAGCGATGGAAGAGTCGCCAGAAAATGAAACAATTGGCACGGACATGTTTGGCAAGATCAGATTCAGCAAGTTGTTGCTCTCCATTGGCGGCGTCCTCGCGGGCTTCGTCATCATCTCGGCCCTCATCAGCGGCTACGCCCTCGCACGCTTGGAGGTAGGCGGTCCGCTCTACAGCGGCATCGTGCAGGGCAAGGACGTGATCGCGGACGTCCTGCCGCCGCCGGCCTACGTGATCGAAGCCTATCTCGAGGCCACACTCGCACTCAATGAACCGGCTGCGGTCCAACAGCATGCGCAGCGGCTGGAGCAGCTGCGCAAGGACTACGACACGCGCCACGCCTTCTGGAAAACACAGCCGCTTGATCCGGAAGTGCAGAAGCTGCTGACGACGCAATCCGATACGCATGTGCGCAAGTTCTGGGACGCCGTCGAGAAAGATCTCTTGCCGGCACTTGAACGCGGCGACAGCGAGGCCGCCCGTGTGGCCTACGCAACGGTACAGTCCACCTACCAGGCACACCGCAAGGTGATCGACCAGGTTGTCGCGATCACCACACGACTGAACACTGAGGGAGAGTTGAACGCAGCAAGCGAGCGGGTCTTCTACGAAACGCTGTTTGGCATCGTGCAGGTCCTGTGCCTGTTGCTTGTCGGGATTGCGGTCTACGTCATGCAAGCTGGCATGGTGAAGCCCCTCACGCAGATGGCAGGCGTCATGTCGCGCGTCGCGCGCGGTGACCTGTCAGGCGACGTGCCGGGACTGGCCCGGGCGGATGAAGTGGGCGACTTCGCCCGCTCGCTCGAGGTCTTCAAGCAGAACAAGCGCGCGGCAGACGCCATGACGGCCGATGTCGCGGCCGTTCTCGACACGACGACGGCCGCAGCCCACCAGCTTCACGCGACGGCCAGGGAAATGAATGGAACGGCCGAGGAAACCAGCCGGCAGTCAGTGGCCGTGGCAGCAGCCTCCGAGGAAGCATCGTCGAACGTCAACGCCGTAGCCTCTGCAGCCGAGGAACTCTCCGCATCGGTCGAGGAAATTGCACGGCAGGTGAACGACGCGGCAGCGGTCGCCGGCAAGGCCGTCGAGCAGGCGCGCAGCACGGACGGCACGATGCAGCGCATGTCGGCATCGGCCCTCAAGATCGGCACCGTGGTCGAGCTGATCAACAGCATCGCCGGTCAGACGAACCTGCTCGCACTCAATGCCACGATCGAGGCCGCGCGCGCTGGCGAGGCCGGCAAGGGCTTCGCGGTTGTGGCGGCCGAAGTGAAGTCGCTTGCGAGCCAGACGGCCCGCGCCACGGAAGAGATCAGCGAGCAGGTCTCCTCGATCCAGTCCATCAGCGCTGAAGCCGTGGAGTCGATCCGCCAGATCATCGGCGTCATCGGAAACATCAACCAGATCTCGTCGGCAATCTCGAGTGCTGTTGAGCAGCAGGGCGCGGCGACCCGGGAAATCGCCCGCAACGTCGAGCAGGCGGCCGCCGGCACAAAGGAAGTCTCGAAGAACATCGATGGCGTGAGCGTCGCTGCCACGCGGACGGGCGACTCCGCCACGCAGGTCATGGACGCGGTGAACAAGCTGAACGCAACCGCGACAGCGCTGAAGGACAAGATGGAAGAGTTCCTGTCAATGTCCCGCGCGGCCTGAGCGCCGCGCCGGGCCGGGCGCCAGCTAGATGCCAGGCGCCTTCTGCGGTCGCATGGTGATTTCCACCCGGCCCACGCGCAGGCCGAACTTCGACACGACGGCCTTGTTGGCAATCGAGCCGTCGGCGTTCAGGTAAAGCAGGTCCTGGAAGCGCACGTCGATGCCACCGATCCCGGTCTGCAGCGTCACCTCATAGTCGATGCGCACGCCCGCGCCGTCACTGCGGACATCGGCAAGGCCGATCACGTCTTCGCGGGTGCCTTCATAGACACCTTCTGACTTCTTGGTCAGGAACCACGTCTTGCGGTCCGTCGAACCGTCAGTATAGGTGAAATCCTCGACCAGCTTGAGGACCTTGCCGTCCCAGGTGCCGTCAATCACCACGGAGAAGCGTGTCTCGCCACCCGTAATGCTGTTGACGAAGGAGCCCTCGCCGAGCACCCGGCCCGCAAGCGCCTGCTCGAGCACCAGCGGTTTCGGCGGCGTGGCCTCAAGAATTTCCGGGCGCGAGGCGCATCCGGCAAGTGTGGCTGCAATAGTCATGGCGGCGATCTGCGAGCGCATGTGTCTCGTCCATCTAATGGTGTGATACAAGCTATACGCAGGCGCCCGGGATTGGATCACCAGTAGGGGCAACCCTTAGCGGATCACCTTTTCCGCGTCAGGCGCCGCATAAAACGGCGGCTAGTGCTGCAGGATGACTTCCGCCCGCCGCAGCTTCCGGTCCCAGACATGACAGGAAAAGCTCTCCTGCGCTTCCCGCAGGCACAGCAGGTTGGGCCGGGCGCTTCGCAAGGCGGCGTACCTCTTGCGCGAGAGCGGGCTCGTGAGCTCCATGCCCTGGTCAAAGCCGGGCGTGGGCTCGCCTTTCTTCCAGACGGGCAGCGCACCGGGCCGCGCATCAAGCTGCGCCTCGTCAACATAGCGTCGAAGCAGCGCCGCAAGCTGAGCCTGCGAGGATGGCTGCGCGCCGCCCATCCCCTCTTGCAGGACCGGCAGCGGCAGGCTGAACGCCAGCACCTGCCGGCCATCGGGCAGTCGAAGGACAACGGTCACGTCAGTCTTTGCGCACGACGCGCCGGACGCCCGCGCTTCAAGCGTGTCGGTGGCACGCCGCGAGCTGAAAGCGAGAGGCCGCGACGCGACGGCTTCACAGCGCGAGGCGAGAGCACTGTCGCTGAGCCGATCACCTTGCAGCGACGCGCAAGCGCCCAGTCCGCCGATCAGCACTGCCACCGCAATGCCTTGCCAGAGCGCGCGCATCAACTGCCCATCAGCAGGACGACCTTCACGCAGTCGCCATGGTGCTGGGTCGCAAT
>JBILMZ010000197.1:0-6498 GCA_044375275.1 Micropepsaceae bacterium
GAAAGGCCTGACCAGGTCGACAGCCACGCATGCGGCGTCGCATAGCGCCCGAAGCCGAAGAATTTCCAGTTCATGAGGTCAGGCCGCGGCGAGAAGATCGAGCCATAGTCGCGCGCCGACGGATCAAGGTGCCGGTCGACATAATGCAGGTTCGCCATCGTCCGGTAGATCGTGATGACCGGTTCAAAAG
Source organism: Micropepsaceae bacterium (assembly GCA_044375275.1). Classification (GTDB taxonomy): domain Bacteria; phylum Pseudomonadota; class Alphaproteobacteria; order Micropepsales; family Micropepsaceae; genus SZUA-430. The sequence goes on from JBILMZ010000197.1 coordinate 191, forward strand.
CTTCCCTGCGCAGGATCTCGCGCTGGCGTTCGGGCGCAAGCTTTGCGAAGTCCGGGTCATTGTGCAGCTGCTCCGCACGTTCGTTCTCGGCGATCATCGCCCGCGCAATGCCGTCGATGCGCCGGATCCGGTCAAGCTGCGCCGCGCGGAACTTCTTGATGAAGCTGTCATCATATTCGCACCACACCGCATCCGAACCGTCGAAGGCGCGCGGCGTCCGAAACCCGTTGCGCGCGTCATACATGTCCAGCGACGGATCGGTGAGATGCGGATGGTTCTCGTCAACGACAGAAGGATCAATGATCTCGTTCATGATCATCCCCTCGCCCTTGTGGGACGAGATGTAGACCATGCCGTCTGCAGGGATCATCTCCACCTCATTGAGATGCGTCCGACGCCCGCCCGGCGTGCGCGCGATCCTCTTGCCCTTGCCCGCTTTCGCCTGCGCCTGGAAGAAGCCGTTCAATGCACCGCCGCCCGAGTTGCCGACCAGCACCACGTTCCGCACGCCCAGCTTGTTCTTGAGGTAGCTCACGCAGGAAGCAACATCCAGGATGATCTCCTCGTGAATTGTGGTGACATCATTGTTCGGGTTGCGCGTGTTGGCAGCAAGGCACGCAATACCCGCATCGACAAGGCGCGGGATCACATAGTGATGGGTGAAGTCCGCGCGCGGATGCATGACGACAACCGCCGTTGCAGGCTTCGGGTTTGCGCGCGGCAGCCAGAGCAATCCCCGGTGCTCGCGATGGTCAGGCGCCTTGAGGATCAGGTTGCGCACTTCGGCCGCCTCGGGCTGCCGGCGCATGTTCATGGGCGCGCCTCCCCAGTAGGTCTTCGAGATCAACTGCATCGCGACGCTTCCTCCAAGAACGGATTTTTCAAGGAAAGTTGCACCATTAACCCCGCATTTACCAGAAGATGGTTAGCTGTCCTCACAGAACTTCAAGGCGACCCTAACGAAAGGAAACCATCACCCGGCAACGCGATCCCGCCACGGACGGTAGTCCCTGGACAAAGTGAACAACCAAGCCCGGCCCACAGCCGGGCTTTTGTCGTTTCAGGACAAGAAACCGCTGCAAAAAAAAATTGAATGCCCGACTTCCTGTTAGGATTTTCGTTACTCTCCAATGTTTAGATGGTTTCAACACAGATCAACGAGAGATGAACGAAGGAGAAAGCGTACCGCTCAAGAAGCCGCCGCCAAGTGGCGCATCAGCAGACACCAGACTGAAACTAATGCCCGGCCATCGCGCCGGGCTTTTAGTTTTGTGCCCACCCCTTGTTCATCTGGATCGCACGCCAGAGCCTCTGGCATCTACCGCCTGGCCGCGATCACCAGCGAAACCATGTCCTTGCGCATCTCGCAGAAGGAACACGAACTGCAGGCTCCTCATGATGCGATGTGCAGCCTGGAAGCCGAACGAACACTCGCCGCCTGACGCGGCCGTATCATGACCGACGTGCATGACGTCATCGGCCCATGGCTGTCGGGCCTGATGCTGCAGGCCCGCTCCGTCTTGCCAGTTCACCAGCGGAAATGACAATCCGCCTCGTTCTCGCCTGAGCGATCAGGCCGCCGCGCGCACCCTGAGCTCTGGCGCAAGCCCGTTGCCCATCAGGTCGATGAAGTTGTCCGCATAGAACCTGCCCACCTGCATCGCTTTCAGGCCCTGGAGGCTGTCGTCAAAACGCTTGAGCGGATTGCGCCCGCCTTCCACATGCGGAAAGTCCGACGAGAACAGGCACATGTCATCGCTCGTGTTGCGGATGATCCAGCCCGTGTCCTCATGCGGATAGGGCGTCACGCGCACCTGCCGCTTCACGAAGTCGCTCGGCTTCATGGAAAGCTTCTGCAGACGCTCCTCGCCCTTCATGAATGCGGCAGCACCCGCATCCATGAACCGCATCCAGCTTGGCACCCACGACGCACCCAGCTCGATCGCCCCGATCTTCAGCCGCGGGAACCGGTCAAGCACACCATCAAGGATCATGGCTGAAAGCGACAGCATCACCGAGTGCGGAATGGCCATGTAGCTCACCGACGTGAAATTCTCCTCCCCGCCGTGAAAGTCCTTCACTTTCGGCATGCCATTGTTGAAGAAGTCCGGATTGATCTTCTCCTCGCCGCCCACGTGGAACAGGATCGGTAGCCCCGCCTCCTGCGCCAGAGCCCAGAGCGGATCAAACCCCACATGGCTGGGCGAGTGTCCCTTCGGACAGCGGGACGGGATCATCAGCCCCTTGCACCCAAGCCGGATCGCCTCCTCTGCCACCTTCCTTGTCTTGTCGAAATCGGCAAGCGGCACATAACCCGTCGGCAGGAAGCGCCGGTCCACGGAACAGAAGTCCACCATCATCCGGTTCTGCGCCGTCGCCAGCGCATAGGCGAGATCCGTGTCACCGGATTCCTCCAGCCCGAAATTGCTGAGGCACCAGGTCGTGAACACCAACTGGCTGCGGAAGCCGAGCAGGTCGAGCGCCTTCGGCCGGTCCGCCTTCAGGAAGGCCCCAAGTGCTTCATAGTCGCGGCGCAGCAATATGTTCTCAGCCGCCGCTGCCTTGAAAGTCGGGTCGCTCTGCTTTGCGCGCGCACCAACGACCCAATCGCTGTCCCGTGGCCAGGATTTCAGTTTTGGCAGGTCGTCATAGGCAGAGCGGTACTTCGGGTCGATGAAGGGATCCAGGCAGTCCGCCAACTCCATTAGATGCGAGTCCGCATCATGAATGATCCTGTTCTGCGCATAGGACATCGGCATTCCCTCAGGTTACTTAAGCCATCATTGTCCAACCCGCCTTGCGAGGCAACTGCCCCCTGGGACCGCGGACGTCCCGTCCGCACTCCCTGATCTGGCTTGAAGCAAACCAATCAAAACCGGAGCGAAACTCATCCAAGCCCCGCGGCAGCGTCTCCTCATCCGCCCCCGCAGTCGCGGGGGCACCTTCTCCGCGAGCGGAGAAGGGCTTCCTCATTACCCTGCCCCTCTCCAGCTTGCTGGAGAGGGTGGCACGCCGCGCAAGCGGCGTGACGGGTGAGGAGAAGGTTCGCGCCATGGCCCCCCATCCAAACCCTGCCGCCGCAAGGCCACCTTGCCCCTCATTTTCACTGCCCCGCCTTCCCCTGCACCCAGTCCCGCTTGATCTTCTTCGCAAGCGACCACTTGTGCACCTCCGTCGGGCCGTCATAGATGCGGAAGGCGCGCACCTCGCGGAAGATCTGCTCCACGATCGTGTCCCCGGACACGCCCGTCCCGCCCATGACCTGAACACAGCGGTCGGCGATACGCATGAGTGCTTCCGACACCGCCACCTTGGCCATGGAGCTCTCGACCGTCCCGAGCGCCCCCGTATCCAGCACGTCGGCACACCAGTCGATCATCAGCTCGGCCTGCTTCAGGTCGATCAGGTTATCGGCCAGCATGAACCCCACGCCCTCGTGGTCGATCAGCGGCTTGCCGAACGCCATGCGCCGGTTGGCATAGTCGGTCGCGATCTCATTGGCGCGGACACAGCACCCCAGCCAGCGCATGCAGTGCGACAGGCGCGCAGGGCTCAGCCGTATCTGCGCATAGCGGAAACCCTCCCCTGCATTGCCCAGCATCTGGTCCGCCGGCAGGCGCAGCTCGTCAATCATGACCACCGCATGTCCACCTGGCATCGAACTGTCGATCGTGTTGAGCACGCGCTCGATGCGGATCGCCGGATGCGGAAGGTCGACGAGGAACATGCAGGCGCCTTCGTCACTCTTCGCCATCACGATGCCCACCTTCGCACCCTCGGCACCCGTGATGAACGCCTTGCGACCCGAGATAACCCAGTGATTGCCATCCTTCCGGCATTGCGTCTTCATCATCGATGGATCGGAGCCGGCGCCATTCTCCTCTGCAGGCTCGGTCATGAAGAACGCCGAGCGCGCGTCCCCGGAAACCAGCTTGCCCAGGAAACGGTCCTTGATCTCCGGGCTGCCGATCTTCCCCAGCAGGTACATGTTGCCCTCATCCGGCGCCATCGTATTGCAGGCCACGGGCCCCAGCGGCGACAGCCCCGACTTGCGCAGCACCAGCGCCGTCTCTCGCTGCGACAGGTGCGAGCCATCCTTGAGGATATGCGGCGTCATCACGCCAGCCGCCCGGGCCTTCGCCCGCAGCTCGGCCACCAGTTCCTCCGACGGCCCATGTGATCCCGCACGTGGATCCTTTTCATAAGGCGCCACTACTGTACGAACAAACGCTTCGACGCGGTCGGCAATTTCCACTGCGCGCGCGGATGGACTTCCTGATGGTTGGACGTGGCTCATTCTGCTTTCCTGAATATTGTGATCCGCCTGGAGCTGCAGGAACAACGCGCGCACGCTACACCCGCGTAAAGATCGTCTCCAGCGCCGTGAGGTTCATGCCGTACTTGGTGTAATTGTAGGGCGTCATGTTGACAGCTTTGATGAAGCGCCGCTGGATCTCGGTGCCGACGGCACCGCCTTCCTTCGGCACCATGTCGAAGTCGAGCACGTTGACACAGGCGAGGTCCTGCTCGAACGCCTGCACGGCGTTCAGCCCCGCGCCCGTCATCCAGCTGAGCAGCAGCCGGTTCGTTCCCTCATGCGCAACGACAAGCGCCGTGTGCCACCCCGGCGTGGCGAGCAGCCCCGTGAGAGCCTTGACCGCCCGCGCCTGCACCTCGGAAAAGGCATCGCCGCCCAGCATGCGCGCACCGGGCGCAGCAGCCTGGTCGAACTCGAACGCCATGCGCGCGGCGAACTCCTCGCGTGAGGTGACAGGCGGAATGATCCGCCCGCCCTTGATTTCGACGAAGCCGCGATCTTCGCCAAGCGTGAGATGCGCGGCCTCGATGTTGACGCCAAGCACGATTTCCGCCGTCTCCCGCGTGCGCGGCAGCCCGGATGACAGCGCCACGTCGAAGCGCACATGCGCGAGCGCCATGCCGCTCGCCAGCGCCTGCTCCTTGCCCAGCGGCGTGAGCGGCACATGGTCCGTGCCGATCTCGCGCACCTTCGGGTCGAAGTAGTCAACATGACCGTGGCGCATCAGGTAGACGCGCCGACGACCCGTCGTGCCGGGAAGGGCCGCCACTAGATCGCACCCGACGATTTCAGGGCAGCGATGGCGTCAGCAGAGAACCCCCAATCCTTGAGGATCGCTTCATTGTGCTGACCGGACTGCGGCGCCACGCCCTGGATTTCGGGGACAGTGCGACTGAAGCGCGGCGCCGGCGCCGGATGGGTCACGCCGTCAACTTCGACAAAAGCCTGGCGCGCCTTGTTGTGCGGATGCTGCGGTGCCTCGCTCAGCGATAGAACAGGCGCGTAACAGACATCCGTACCCTCCATCAGCTTGTCCCACTGGTCGCGCGACTTGGTCTTGATCACGGCCGCGATCTTCGCCTTCAGCGCCGGCCACTTTGAACGGTCCATCTGCGACTGGAATTCCGGATCTGTGATCCCGGTCTTCTCCAGAAGCAGTGCATAGAACTGCGGCTCGATCGAACCGATCGACACCCACTTGCCGTCCGATGTCTCATACGTGTCATAGAAGTGCGCGCCGCCATCGAGCAGGTTCTCGCCCTTGTCGTCGCTCCACATGCCCATCGCCTTGAAGCCGTAGAACATCGACATCAGCGACGCCGCTCCATCCGTCATCGCGCAGTCGACAACCTGTCCCTTGCCCGAACCGCGCGCTTCGAACAGCGCGCAGGCCATACCGAACGCGAGATAGAGCGCACCACCACCGAAGTCACCGACGAGGTTGAGGGGCGGCACCGGCGTCTCGCCCTTGCGGCCGATCGCGTGCAACGCGCCGGTCAGCGCAATGTAGTTAATGTCGTGGCCGGCAGCCTGGGAAAGAGGTCCTGTCTGGCCCCATCCGGTCATGCGCCCATAGACCAGCTTCGGATTCGCCTTGAGCGCCACATCGGGTCCCAGGCCCAGTTTCTCCATTACTCCTGGTCGAAACCCTTCGAGGAGGGCGTCCGCCTGGGAGATAAGTGTGATGGCCGTCTTCACGGCATCCGGATTTTTCAGATCCAGTGCAATTGAGCGACGCCCGCGGCTCGTAATGTCGAATTTGTTGGCTCCACGGCCACCTTTGCGGTCAATGCGTACAACTTCTGCGCCCATATCGCTCAGGAGCATCGCGCAGAACGGGCCAGGACCGATGCCGGCGAACTCAATCACTTTCACGCCATGAAGTGGACCCATGACAAAGCCTCCAAACTTGAATAGGACAATAGGAAACAACACGGGTTTAGTTCATCGCGAACAGGCCTGCAAACACAAGAAGTGACTGGAGTGGTGG
>JBILMZ010000198.1:0-6490 GCA_044375275.1 Micropepsaceae bacterium
ATTTGTTCTCTTTTTGTTTTCGGCGATTTCGGCGATGTTCGGCGCTGTAAATCGATAGCGTAGGAATCTGTCCAGAACGGCCACCGGCCCGGACATGACCGCGCTCTCCCCGCAAACCCTCACATTCTCAGCAATCCAGGCAACGCGCACTCCAATGCGCGCGCACCTGCACGCAAGGAACCCTCATGCTCAGACAGGAAGACACGCAAGACACCCCCACCCGCATGTATCTCTGGCGGCGGGGTGTGCTCTACGGGATCTCGGAACTGACACCGGATGGCTGGGTCATTCACGACCCGCCGCCATCCGGCGAAGACTTACCTGAACTCCAGCCCGTCGAAAGTGCCGGCGTTCCTCCACCCGTCGATGTGCCGGAAGAAGGCCATGGCGCCACCCGGGTGCCCGACATAGGACTTGGCAGCGGGCCCGCGCTCCTGCCCCTCGTTGTTGTAGTAGCCGGGCGTGCAGTCGAGCGACCCCAGCATCATGCCAGGACCGGACAGGATCAGCTTGACCCAGGCCTCTTCGGCCGCGGCGGAGGGTTCGACCTCCCGCGCGCCCTTGTCGATCGCATGCTTCACGGTGGTAGCGATCGTCCGCGCGGACTCGCTCAGGTTATGCGGATAGTTCGAGATCAGGTTCGCACCCTGCGACGCCTGCACGAGGAACGCGTTCGGGAAGCCGTGCACGTGGATGCCATGGAGCGAGCGCATGCCGTCCGCCCAGTATTGCGACAGCCGCAGACCGCCCCGCCCTTCAAGGTCGAAGCCCGCCCGACGCTCGAGCGGCGTGCCCACCTCGAAGCCGCTCGCATAGATGATGCAGTCGACTTCGTATTCCTTGCCGGCAACGACCACGCCCTTCTCGGTGATCCGCTCGACGCCCTTGCCATCGGTGTCGATGAGATGCGTCGCGGGATTGTTGAAGGCGTCGAGATAGGCATCGTGGAAGCACGGCCGCTTGCAGAGCTGGCGGTACCACGCCTTCAGCTTCTCGGACTTGTCCTTGTCTTTCACCAGGCGCTCGGCACGCGCCCGGATTTCTTCCATCTTCTCGTTGTCGCTGTCCTCATACGCCATCCACATGTTCAGCGGCGTGCGCTGGTCGGACGGCAATTCGAGGATGCGGTTGCGGATGCGCCGCGCGAGGTCCGTCCAGCCGTCATTGACGAGGTCGACATCGGCGCCGAAGCCGGCCTGGTTCATCGTGAAGTTCTCGAGCCAGCGCTGCTGCCAGCCGGGCGTCGCGACGTCCTCGAACCACTTCGGATCGATCGGAATATTGTCCCGCTGGTCGACCGAGGACGGCGTGCGCTGGAAGACGTAAAGCGCCTTCGCGGCCCGCGCGAGATGCGGGATGCACTGGACCGAGGTGGCCCCCGTGCCGATGATCGCGACGCGCTTGTCCGCGAGCTTCGTCATCAGCGCGCCCTTGGGATCACCGCCCGTATAGTCATAATCCCACCGGCTGGTATGGAACGAGTGGCCCTTGAAGCTGTCGAGGCCCGGAATGCCCGGCAGCTTCGGCAGATGCAGGGGACCCGTGCCCAGCGCCACGAACTGCGCCGTGAAGTCATCGCCACGGTTGGTCTTGATGCGCCACGCGCGCGCCGTTTCATCCCAGGCGATGGAATGGGCCTGCGTGTGGAACAGGGCGTTCTCGTAGAGGCCATACTGGCGGCCGATATTGCGGCAATGCTCGAGGATCTCCGGCGCATGCACGTATTTCTCGCTCGGCATGTGCCCCGTCTCTTCGAGGAGCGGCAGGTAGATCATCGACGCCGTATCGCACTGCGCACCCGGATAGCGGTTCCAGTACCAGGTGCCACCGAAGTCGCCACCCTTCTCCAGGATGCGGACGTCATTGATGCCAGCTTCCTTGAGGCGCGCCCCGGTGACGAGGCCCGAGAACCCGCCGCCAATGAAGGCAAAGGTCACGTGATCGCGCTTTGGCGCCCGCTCGGTGCGCGGCGTGTAGGGATCCTCAAGGTAATGCGCGAGCTGCCCCTTGATCTCGACATACTGCTCGTTGCCCTCTGGCCTCAGGCGCTTGTCGCGCTCCTCGAGATACTTCTTGCGGAGCGCGTCCTTGTCGATGCGCGGGCGTGCCTGGGGTTCTGTGGCTGCGGACATGGCTTCCTCGGATGTGAATGTCGATGTACGCATATAAGCACAACCCGGCGCCGTTACCATCTCCCGGACCATCGCAATGCAGCATGAAATGCGCGGGTCCGACAGGCCGTCGTAGCGTAAGCCCCGCCCACAGGCAGGGCCCGAATTCCGGTTGCATTGCCGCCGGTCGTCGTGAAGATACCGCCATCCAACTTTGGGACCTTTCAAGCATGACCGACACAAGCCTGGACAAGTTCCGCACCGAGACACGCGCGTGGCTCGAGGCGAACTGCCCGCCCTCCATGCGCACCCCCATGACCGCCGACGAAGAGGCGACCTGGGGTGGCAAGAAGTTCGTCTTCAAGAACCCGGAGGCCAAGCTCTGGCTCGACCGCATGGCCGAACGCGGCTGGACCGCCCCGACCTGGCCCAGGGAATATGGCGGCGGCGGGCTGAACCCGGCCGAGAACGCCGTGCTGCAGGCCGAACTGCGCCGCGTCAACGCGCGACCCGCCCTCTTCTCCTTCGGCGTCTGGATGCTGGGCCCGGTCCTGCTCGAATACGCAACCGAAGAACAGAAGAAAGAGTACCTGCCCAGGATCGTCCGCGGCGAGATCCGCTGGTGCCAGGGCTACTCCGAACCGGGTGCCGGCTCCGACCTCGCCGGCCTGATGACCAAGTGCGAGGACAAGGGCGACCACTGGCTGATCAACGGCCAGAAGATCTGGACCTCCTACGCCAACCACGCTGACTGGTGCTTCTGCCTCGTGCGGACCGACACCAGCGTGAAGCACGAAGGCATCAGCTTCGTCCTCATCGACATGACGACAGCCGGCGTCGAGACCCGCCCGATCAAGCTGATCTCGGGCGACTCACCCTTCTGCGAAACCTTCTTCACCGACGTGAAGATCCCGAAGGACAACATGGTCGGTCGCCGGAACGGCGGCTGGGAGATCGCCAAGCGCCTCCTGCAATACGAGCGCACGAACATCTCGGGCTTCGGCTCGGGCGCGCGCCTCGACGTCATCGACATCGCCAAGACGAATATCGGCACGGACACCACGGGGGCTCTCGAAGACCGCGACCTCAGGGCCCGCATCACACGTCACAAGATGTCGGAACGCGCCTACGCCCTGTCAGTCCAGCGTGCGACGGAAGAAGCCAAGGCCGGCGCCAGCGTCAGCCACATGGCCTCGATGTTCAAGGCTGCCGGCGCCACGCTGAACCAGGAGCGCACCGAACTCATGGTCGAAGCCGCGGGCTCGCGCGCCTTTGGCTGGGCCGGCGAAGGCTACAAGCCCGACGAGCTCGCCGTGACGCGCGGCTGGCTGCGCGCCAAGGGCAACTCGATTGAAGGCGGAACAACGGAAGTCAACCTGAACGTCGTCGCCAAGCGCGTTCTGGGCCTGAGGGACTCGCAATGACATTCACATTCTCCGAAGAACAGAAGATCCTGAAGGACTCCGCCCGCGAGTTCGTGCGCGACCGCGCCCCCGTGACGCGCCTGCGCAAGACGCGCGACGACAAGAAGAACGGCCGTGACGACGACCTCTGGAAGTCCATGGCCGAACTCGGCTGGACCGGCATCATCGTGCCGGAAGACCACGGCGGCGCAGGGCTGGGCTATGTCGGTCTCGGCCTCGTGCTCGAGGAAACCGGCCGCACGCTGGCCTCCTCGCCGCTGCTCTCCACCGCCATGATCGGCGCCTCGGCGCTGCTGCTCGGCGGCTCGGATGCCCAGAAGAAGGCGCATCTGCCCGCCATCGCCGAAGGCCTGACAATCACCGCACTCGCCATCGAGGAAAGCGCCCACCACAACCCGCACCGCGTCGCGGCAAAAGCTGAAAAGGCCGGCAGCGGCTACACGCTGAACGGCTGCAAGAGCTTCGTCGCTGACGGCCACACCGCCAGCCTCTTCATCGTCAGCGCCCGCACGTCAGGCAACACCGGCGACGCGAAAGGCATCACGCTCTTCCTCGTGAAGGGTGACGCCGCCGGCCTCTCGCGCCACGAACTCGTGACCGTCGACAGCCGCGGCGCCGCCGACATCACTTTCACGAACGTGGCCGCCGAACCACTCGGCCCCGTCGATGGAGGCGCTGCCCTTCTCGACCAGATCCTCGACCGCGCCCGCATCGGCCTTGCCGCCGAAATGCTCGGCCAGGCCGAGGCCGCCTTCGAGATGACGACCGAATACATCAAGACCCGCAAGCAGTTCGGCCAGGTCATCGGCGGCTTCCAGGCGCTCCAGCACCGCGCCGCGAAGATGTTCACCGACTTCGAGATGACGAAGTCCTGCGTGCGCGCCGCGCTCGACGCGCTCGACCGCAACGATCCCAAGATCGCCGAGTGGGCCAGCCTCGCCAAGGCCCGCGCCAGCGAGACCCTGCACCTCGTCTCGAACGAGACGGTGCAGATGCACGGCGGCATCGGCATGACCGACGCACACGAGGCCGGCTTCTACCTGAAGCGCGCACGCGTCGCCGAAGGCCTCTATGGCGGCGAAAGCTTCCACCGGGACCGCTACGCACGCCTTCTCGGCTACTGACCAACACGGGGACAGGACATGGCAGGCACCCGCGATTTTCCAGGCTACGACGTCGACGCTGTCGAGGCCTGGATCAGGGCCAACATCCCTGCCCTGTCCCCGCCATTTGAATGGGCGAAGCTCGAAGGCGGCCATTCGAACCTCACTTACCAGCTGACCGACGCAACCGGCCGCAAGACCGTGATCCGCCGGCCACCTTTGGGCGAACTCCTGCCCAAGGCCCACGACATGGCCCGTGAGTGGGCCGTCATCAGCGCCCTGTCCAAGACGCGCGTCCCCGTCCCCGCCGCCTATGGCTTCTGCGACGACATCAGCATCACCGGCGCCCGCTTCTACGTAATGGGCCACATCGACGGCCGCCCGCTCTACAACGCCGCCGACACGCAGCGTCTGGTCCCGCAGGACAAGCGCGTGCGCCTCGCGCACTCGTTCATTGACGTGCTGGCCGACCTCCACGCCGTCGATCCGGACGAAGCTGGCCTCAGCGACCTCGGCAAGAAGGACGACTATATCGGCCGCCAGCTCAAGACCTGGTACCGCTCGTGGCAGGCCTCCGTCGAACCCGCAAAGCTTGACGACCCGCGCGCCCACACGCTGCAGAAATACTTCCTCGAGAACACGCCCGACCAGGGCCCGGCCCGCCTCGTCCACGGCGACTACGGCTTCCACAACTGCCTCGTCGGCAACGACTGCACGATCGCGGCCGTCGTCGACTGGGAGATCTCGACGCTGGGCGATCCGCTCGCCGATCTCGCCTACGCGCTGAACCCGTGGCCGGATCCGTCAGACCCGACGCCGCCCTTGCCGGATGCGGCCCTGTCACCGCCGGGCTTCCCGCCGCGCAAGGAACTCGCCCGGCGTTACGCCGAGCGCACGGGACGCGACCTGTCAAAGCTCGACTTCTATGTCGGCTTCAACCGCTGGAAGACGGCAGCCATCATTCACGGCGTCTACGCGCGCTACATGGAAGGCAAGAAGAGCACCGAAGGCGTTGACCTCGAAGGCCTGCGCCAGATGATCGACCGCTCGCTCACGGCCTCAACCGAAGCCGTTGCGCGCCTCGGCGCCTGAAGGAAACGACATGAAACTCTACCACTGCAAGGACGCCCGCTCGCTCCGCCCGCTCTGGGCGCTCGAGGAACTGGGCCTCGCCTACGACCTCATCAACATGCCGTTCCCGCCGCGCGTCGGCTATCCGGGCTACCTCGACATCAACCCGCTCGGCACCGTCCCCGCATTCGTTGACGGCAACGCGACGCTGACAGAGTCATCGGGCATCTGCCATTATTTGGCCGAGAAGCACGCACCGACGCCCCTGCGCGTCGGTCCCGACGAAGCCGCCTATGGCGACTACGTCAACTGGCTCTTCCGCAGCGACGCGACGCTGACCTTCCCGCAGACGATCGTGCTGCGCTACACGCAGCTCGAGCCACCCGAGCGCCGCCTGCCGCAAGCAGCCGAAGATTACTCGATCTGGTTCGCCTCACGCCTGCGCAGCGTCGAAGCCGCCCTCGAAGGCGGCAAGGAATTCCTCTGCGCCAACCGCTTCACCATGGCCGACATCACCGTACACTTCGCCCTCTACCTCGGCGAACGCCTCGGCCTCGACAAGCGCTACAAACCCAACACCCTGCGCTACCTCAATTCCCTGAAACACCGCCCCGCCTTCCAGCGCGCCATGGCAAAGCAGGACGCGTAAGCCCAGTTTCTTCCCCCGCTTCAGCGGGAAGTTTGCAGAATTATCGATCTGTGATTCAGTTTTTGGGTATCCAGGAGATGATTCGATGGCGGCCAAAACAACGTCTCAACTGAGTTTTGCCGATGGGCTGAT
>JBILMZ010000199.1:0-6467 GCA_044375275.1 Micropepsaceae bacterium
TCTTTTCCGCGCGCACGCTGTTGGCCAGCATGACGACGCAGCGCTTTCGCGTTTCCTGGCAGATCACCATGTTTCCGGTCCAGTCATTGTGCCCGCCCTTGAACCAGGCCGGACCGTCGACATCACTGAAGGTCACGAGACCCGTGCCGGCGGCGAGACCGATTGCAGGTCCGCGCGGATTGCGGCGATCGCTCAGAGTCGGGAACTGTGTCGCTGACAGGATAGGCGCCTGCGATCGCACGAATTCGGTGCGTGACTTTTCCGAGAGCCCCTCACCTTTCACGATGCCCGCCCAGAGCCTGGCCTGGTCGGCGATGCTGGTGTCCATGGAGCCGGCGGCGCTGACGCTGCTGCGCTCGTCGTGCGGTTCGAACTTGCCGTCGATGCCATAGCCGTCTGCCAGATTGGCCGCGAAGTCCGGGCGCCACGTCATGCTTGTGTTCTTCAAGAGGAAGCGGTCGAAGATGCGGCGCTGCATCTCGGCGCCCACGTCCATCTTGAGTCCTTCCTCCAGCGCCATCTGCAGGATGTAGAATCCTTCGGCGGAGTATCCGTAACGCTCGCCCGGGTTCCAGTGGAAGCGCAGCTTCTTGTCGTCCTCGAGCCAGCGGAAATTCGCGAAGCCCGTGGTGTGGTTCAGGATGATGCGAGCTGTCAGCTGGCGCCAGCGCTCGTCGCCCTTCAGGTCTGCATAGTCTTCGTAGTCGGTCAGCGGTTTCGGCAAATAGCGTTCGATCGGCGTGTCGAGGTTGATCCGGCCTTCGTCCACCAGCTGCATGATCAAGTAGCCGAAGGCGGCCTTGGTCAGCGACGCGCCGTACATCACGGTGAGCGGTGTGAGCGGCAACTGCTTCTCGCGGTTGCGCCAGCCATAGGCGCCGACGTGGACGATGCGCCCCTCGTCAATTACGGCGAGCGCCATGCCGACCACATCCTGCTCCTGCATCAGGCGGCGCACTTCGGCATCGACCAGGCGCGTGGATGGCGTGTGGTTCGCGTGGCTGCCAGAGCCAGCGCCTGCACTGTGCAGCGGAAGGAGCAAGGCCAGAGCCAAATAGATCAGCGCGCGAAGCATGCGTCTTTCCCGTTGACCGGGAGACACTAGCGCCAATTTCGGTCGAGAGTCTTGCCTGATGACGGCACGGTGATTGGCAGCGTAGGGGGTATGAAACTGACGGGCGACTGGGGCGCTGCGAGGATTGCCGTGGCACCTTCATCAGCGAGCAGCGCAGACACGGCGTCACGCTGGCCAGCTTCCAGTTCATGGAATGCGCGACGGAGTTCGTTGAGGCACCAAGCCCGGTAGGGGCTGGAAGGCACGGCGAATTCTGCGCCGAAGTCCCTGAAGCGGGCGACCGGCGCGCCTGCCGCGACGGCGTCGGCGTGGGCCTTCATGGCGGGCAGATGGGATGTCACCGCGAGACGCAGCAGGGGTGCCAGCGTTGATGGCACCGACACCACGGGGGCCTTGTCGGCGAAGGCCGAAGGCGTCAAAGCCCAGAGGCGCGTTACCCAGGCCAGCGTGCGCGGCGCGCGCTCTCGCATGATCTTCGCGGGCGTCGGGTCAGAGAAGAAGTGGCGGAACATGGAGCCGAACAGGCCGAAGTCGGCCTCCGTCGGACGTTCGCCCATCACAAAGGGATGATGCTGAAGCGCGAACTCCATCGCGTCCAGCGTGGCGGCGTACAGCTGCTCAATCGCAGCGTGGCTTGCGGGTGTGACGCCGTCCTTGCGCAGATACACGCCCTGCTGACGGCGCAGGATGAACTGGCGGCGCAGGAAGAACGGCAGCGGCACGTCGCGCAGCATCCCGCGCGCAATTCGGCCGCTCATCAGCCGCGCGTCGTCCGCAAAGGCCCACCGATAGTAAAGCGCGGGACGCCAGAGTGTCTCGTCGCCGAAGTCTTCCAGCAGCAGCGACACGAACCGGGCGACCGGATCGACGGGCGTGATCCGCGGCTCCGGGTGTTTGCTTTCGAAATGGCGAATGATCAGCGTGGTGTCGGTCAGCCATTTTCCATCCGGCATTTCCACCTGCGGCATCTGCAGGAAGCCCGTCGCGCGGCCGCAAGCCTGAAAGCTTCCGGTCGTCATCTCGCGCAGTTCGAAGGCAATGCCCTTCGCGCGCAGATAAGCCTCGAGCTTGCCCGTGAAGTACGAGAGGTCGAGGCCGTGGACGATGAGCTTGGGCTGGGTCACAGAAGCCTATTCCGCGCCTGCAAGTTCAACGAGCTTTGCGATGGTGTTCATGTTGCGCGCAGTTCCCAGTCTGGCCGCCGGGATTTTCAGCTTCGAGCTTGCCATGCCGTCCCCGTAGTGCACGTAGACTTCACGATCGCCGAGGCTGAGCTCTTCGTCCTTGTGACCGGTGATGCTGGTCAGGGTGTCGGCGGGTGGCGCCCTGTCGAAGAATATTGCGACAGTTCGATTTGGCTGCGCCTTGGGAAAAGGATTGTCCTTCAGAACCTGGGCCATCTCCCCTGCTGTTCGCATGATCACGCCAACGGGCTTTCCTGCAAAGGCGTTCAGGCGCTGTTCCAGCCTGGACCTAGCCTGGTCTACCTTCAGACCGCTCGTGAACACGACATTCCCGCTGGCGATGTAGGTTCTGACGCCGGAAAATCCGGCATCGACACACATCGCCTTGAGGTCTGACATCGGCAACTTGCCGGTCCCTCCCACGTTCACAGCACGCAGGAGGGCCACGTAGACGGGCACCTATTCAGCCCTGTCGCAGGCCATCAAAACGGAATTTCGTCGTTCGGGTCGGACGGGAAGTCGGCATCGCCGCCGCGGCCGCCGCGATCTGTGATCTTGCGACCGCCGCCGCCCGTGGAGGCGCCTTCGATGGCATCGCCGCCGCCGCCGCGACCGTCGAGCATGACAAGCTCACCGCGGAAACGCTGCAGCACGACTTCCGTCGTGTACTGGTCCTGACCTTCCTTGTTCTGCCACTTTCGGGTCTGGAGCTGCCCTTCGAGGTACACCTTTGAGCCCTTGCGGAGGTATTTCTCGGCCGTCTTGGCCAGGTTTTCATTGAAAATGACAACCTTGTGCCACTCGGTCTTTTCCTTGCGCTCGCCCGACGTCTTGTCGCGCCAGGACTCAGACGTGGCGATACGCAAATTGACGACAGGGTCGCCGGAGCTCATCTTCTTGACTTCGGGGTCTGCCCCGAGATTTCCCACCAGAATTACCTTGTTGACGCTGGCCATTTGCGTGTTCCTTCTCGCCCTGCTTTTGCAAGTTCTTGACGGCGGGACCTTAACCACCTGAAGTGAAGGCGCGCCACCCGTACCGGAGAAGTATGTTCTTGTTCTGTTCTGAAAGTCAAGCTAAGAATCGTCAAATCTGTGGAATGGATGTGAGTCGTGAGCCGGTCAGCGGGCAGCAAGAAACTGATGCATAAGACAATTTCGATCCGGGGGGCGCGGGAGCACAACCTGAAGAATGTCAACGTGGACATTCCCCGCGACCAGCTTGTGGTCATGACAGGATTGTCAGGCTCGGGGAAATCCTCGCTGGCTTTTGACACGATCTATGCCGAGGGGCAGCGGCGCTACGTGGAAAGCCTTTCGGCCTATGCGCGCCAGTTCCTGGAGCTGATGCAGAAGCCCGATGTCGACCACATTGACGGCCTGTCGCCTGCGATCTCGATCGAACAGAAGACGACGTCGCGCAATCCGCGCTCGACGGTCGGAACGGTTACGGAAATCTACGACTATCTGCGCCTGCTTTTCGCGCGCGTCGGCGTTCCGCATTCGCCCGCCACCGGCCTTCCCATCGAGAGCCAGACGGTGAGCCAGATGGCAGACCGCGTGCTGGCACTGCCGGAAGGCACACGGCTCTACCTGCTCGCGCCCATCGTGCGTGGACGCAAGGGTGAGTATCGCAAGGAACTGGCTGATCTCCAGAAGCGCGGCTTCCAGCGCGTGAAGGTCGATGGTGCCTTTCACGAGATCGACAAGACCCCTGCCCTCGACAAGAAGCTCAAGCACGACATCGATGTGGTGGTGGACCGCATCGCGGTGAAGCCGGATATCGGCAACCGCCTGCCGGACAGCATCGAGCAGGCGCTCAAGCTCGCCGACGGCATTGCCATCGTGGAGTTTGCTGACAAGAAGACAAAGGATGGCGATCCCGAGCGCATGGTGTTCTCGGCCAAGTTCGCCTGCCCCGTCTCGGGCTTCACGATCCCTGAAATCGAGCCGCGCCTGTTCTCGTTCAACTCGCCGCATGGTGCCTGCCCCAAGTGCGATGGCCTGGGCACGCAGATGTTCTTCGACGAGGCGCTCATCATCCCCGATGAAAGCCTGTCGTTGAAGGAAGGCGCCGTAGCGCCCTGGTCGAAGGCGACCTCCACGCTTTACGGGCAGACGCTGGAGGCGCTGGCGAAGCACTACAAGTTCCAGATGAACGTGGCGTGGCAGGACCTGCCGAAGAAGGCGCGCGACGTCGTGCTGCGAGGCTCGGGCGAAGACATCATCGCGTTTGTCTATGATGACGGGCTGCGGCGCTATGAAACGAAGAAGACATTCGAAGGCGTGATCCCCAATCTCGAGCGGCGCTATCGCGAGACGGACTCCTCGTGGATGCGGGAAGAGCTTGAGAAGTACAAGGACCAGAGCAAGTGCGAGACCTGCAACGGGTTCCGCCTGAAGCCCGAGGCGCTTGCCGTCAAGATCGGCGATCGCCATGTGGGTGAGGTCTGCGATCTCTCGATCCGTGCAGCCGATGAGTGGTTCCGCACCATCGACGCGAAGCTGAATTCGAAGCAGAAGGAAATCGCGGCGCGCGTGCTCAAGGAGATCCGCGAGCGCCTGCGCTTCCTCAATGACGTGGGCCTGGAGTACCTGACCCTGTCGCGCGGATCCGGCACGCTGTCGGGCGGCGAGAGCCAGCGCATCCGGCTTGCCTCCCAGATCGGGTCAGGACTGACCGGTGTGCTTTACGTGCTCGACGAACCTTCGATCGGGCTCCACCAGCGCGACAACCAGCGCCTGCTCGATACGCTGCGGCGACTGCGCGATCTCGGCAATACCGTCATCGTGGTCGAGCATGACGAGGATGCCATCCGCACGGCCGACCATGTCATCGACATGGGACCGGGCGCTGGCATCCATGGCGGCGTCATCGTCGCCGAAGGCACGCCGGACCAGATCATGGCGAACCCGGCGAGCCTCACGGGACAGTATCTCGTGGGCCTCAAGCAGATCCCCGTGCCAGCCACGCGGCGCAAGGGCAATGGCAAATTCATCAAGATCGTTGGCGCGCGTGGCAACAATCTGCGCAATGTTTCTACCGACATTCCGCTCGGCACGTTCTGCTGCATCACGGGCGTTTCGGGTGGTGGCAAGTCCACGCTTATCATCGAGACGCTCTACAAGATGGCGGCGCGCAAGCTGAACGGCGCGCGCGAAAACCCTGCCCCGCATGACCGCATCGAAGGCCTGGCACTGCTCGACAAGGTCATCGACATCGACCAGTCGCCGATCGGACGCACGCCGCGCTCGAACCCTGCGACCTATACCGGTGCCTTCACGCCCATCCGTGACTGGTTTGCCGGCCTGCCGGAAGCCAAGACGCGCGGCTATGATCCGGGCCGCTTCTCCTTCAACGTGAAGGGTGGACGCTGCGAGGCGTGCCAGGGCGACGGCGTCATCAAGATCGAGATGCACTTCCTGCCGGACGTCTATGTGCAATGCGATGTCTGCAAGGGCGAGCGCTATAACCGCGAAACGCTGGAAGTGAAGTTCAAGGACAAGTCCATCGCCGACGTGCTGAACATGACGGTCGAGGACGCTGCCGACTTCTTCAAGGCCGTGCCCAGCATCTCCGAGAAGATGGAGACGCTGAAGCGCGTGGGGCTGACCTATATCAAGGTCGGACAGCAGGCGACCACGCTGTCGGGCGGCGAAGCGCAGCGCGTGAAACTCTCGAAGGAACTGTCGCGTCGTTCGACCGGGCGCACGCTCTACATCCTCGACGAACCGACGACAGGCCTGCATTTCGATGACGTGCGCAAGCTGCTGGACGTGCTGCATGAACTTGTCGAGCAGGGCAACTCGGTCGTCGTGATCGAGCACAATCTCGAGGTCATCAAGACCGCTGACTGGATCATCGATCTGGGTCCGGAAGGCGGCGATGGCGGCGGCGAGATCGTCGCGGCCGGCACGCCGGAAGACGTGGCAAAGGTTGCAAGATCACATACGGGCCAGTACCTGAAGCCGCTGTTGAAGCGGCCGGCGAAGAGTGCGCCGGCTCCGGCAGTGGCGGCGAAGGGAAAGAAGGCACGGGCGGCTGGGTGAGGGTGGAGGCAGCTCAGGCAACTCCATCCCCTGCAGCACCTTCGGTGCGCAGGTACTTCCTCACGATGTGAGGAAGAGACAGACCTTCGTCTCCTCCTCACATCGTGACTATGGTGTTCACACATCTCGGTTGGCTGAGGCGAGCGGTCGTGATTCCCT
>JBILMZ010000200.1:0-6464 GCA_044375275.1 Micropepsaceae bacterium
CCTTCTTCCGCCCCGCCAGGACCGATCACCATGCGAAACGGCCTCGAGCGATTCAAGCAGATCACAGCCGGATTCACTCTCAAAGATGTGTGCATAGGGTAGCGCTTCAGCGGGGCGAGGTGGCTGCGGGGCGCCGGAGGCGCCGCGCAGACGGAGGGGGACCTACCGCTCATCCTTGTAATGATACCACGCATACATCGCCCGCTGCCCGATCCGCCGGAACGGGGTGAGGGGGCCGCGGCCGGGGAGGGCATCTTCGAAGATGGGTAGTTGCGGCACACTTTTGCCCGCCACCAGCTGCGCCATGCGCCGACCGGCCTGCGCCGAGTACATCACGCCGTTCCCGCCATAGCCCATCGCATAGAAAATCTGCTGCGACGGATCAGGCTGCACGATGCGAGGCATCATGTCATGGCTCACATCAACCCAGCCCCACCAGGAATAATCGATCTGTATGTCGCGCAGGGCAGGGAACTTCGCCGCGATCCCGTCCTTGAGCACCTGCAGATGCCGCGGATGGGTTGCATCAGCGCCGGTGATCGCACTGCGGCTGCCAATCTGCAGCCGGTTGTCGGGCAGGAGCCTGTAATAGAAGCGCAGCGTGCGCGTATCCGTGAGAACAAGCTTCGTGCGGAAATTGCAGGCCTCGATCTCGGCTTTCGTGAGCGGTCGCGTCACGATCGAGTTCGAGAGGATCGGCATCAGCTTGTGGTGCGTCAGCGGATGAAGGCCATTCGCCGTATAGGCCGCCGTCGCGACCGCCACCGCGCGCGCCTTGACCGTGCCACCGGGCGTGCGCAGGTAGTGCGCGCCACCACGCGTCGTCCAGTCGATCACTTCGCTGGACGTGTGAATGCGCGCTCCCAGTTCACGCGCCCGCGCCGCATAGCCGAACGCCAGCTTCGCCGCATGCACGCCAATGCCATCGGGCTCGAGCATGGCGCCCGCCGCTTCCTGTTCTCCCAGAAAATCACGTCGCAACTCATCACGACCAACGATGCGCGTCCCATAGCCAAAGGTCTCGTTGAGCAGGCGGCTCTCGGCCTCCAGCGCCCCCATGCGGTCGGGCTTGTGCGCTATATAAAGGTGACCGCCATCCTGCGGTTCGCAATCAATCCCGCGGATGAGGTCTCGAAACACGTCGAAAGCCTCGCCGATCTCGGCATGCAGTCCCTTCGCGACATCAAGGCCCCAGCGCGCGATCCATTGCGAGCGCTTGAGGCGGCCGGACGAGATCTGCGCCTGGCCACCATTGCGCGTGCTGCAGCCCCACGCGACGCCATTGGCCTCCAGCACCGTCGCGCGGATCCCGTGATCTTTCGCCAGGTGGATTGCGCAGGAGAGCCCAGTATAGCCCGAGCCGATCACCGCAACATCGACATCCATGTCCGCCTGGACGGGTCCGTCGTCTGCTGGCGGCGCGCCAGCGGTCGCAATCCAGTAGGTCGGCGCATAATCGCGCCCGCAACCGACGCCGATGTCGGCGATGGGATCAAAATGCGGATCGTAGGTACTCATTCCTATGCCTTTGCAGTAAGGACCGGACGGTCTTTCCGGAACGCGCGCTTCACCGAGACCTTGCCGTCGAGCAGCGTGAAGAGGTCACACCCCTCGACCTCGATGCGCCCGCCATCGGCCCGTGTCGCGCGGAACACCCATTCCGACACCGCCCGGTCGCCCGCCACGAAATGGCCAGTCACATCCCAGCGCACGTCCGGCATCGCCGCCCACACATTTTCGAACGCCGTCCGGACCGCAGCGCGGCCCACATGGCGCGCGCCGTGTTCCTCAGGCCCGACCGCCGTCTCGAAAACGCAATCCTCCGTCATCAGCGAAACCACCTTCGCTGCATCATGCGCGTTGAAGGCGGCAAACATCTCGTCGAGCAGTCCGGTAATCGTGGCATTCGAAGACAAGGGATGGATCCTTTCAATCTGGCCGACACGCACGACCCGCATGACAAAGCGGCAGGGCGTGCTACGCTGCGCCAGACGTTATTTCACTACAGGTCCAGAGGAAACCCCATGACAATCGATTTCAGGATCCCGCCCGAAGCCCAGGCCTTGCGCGAGCGCGTGCGCAAATGGGTCCACGACGAATGCGTCCCCGCCGAAAAGCGCCTGATCGACGGCGAGGACTACAAAAAGGTCCTCGGCGAACTCCGGACGAAGGCCCGGGCCCAAGGCCTCTGGTGTCCCTTCATCCCCAAGGAATATGGCGGCATGGGGCTTGGACCGCTGGCCAACGCGCTGGTGCAGATGGAACTCGGCGAGAGCTACCTCGGCGCGTTGTCGATGAACACGCAAGGTCCTGATGACGCGACCATGCTCACGCTGCTCGAGCACGGGACGGAACACCAGAAGGAGAAATTCCTGAAGCCGCTGCTCAACGGCGAGAAGCGCATCTGCTACTCGATGACCGAGAAGGCCGCCGGCGCCGACGCAACCGGCATGCAGACACGTGCAGAGAAGAAAGGCAATGACCGCTACGTTCTGAACGGCGAGAAGTGGTTTTCGAGCGCGGCCAGCGTCGCCGACATCGCCCTGGTCATGGCCAAGACCGATCCCGATGCGCCGCGCCACCAGCAATACTCGACCTTCCTCGTCGAACTCCCGAACCCGGGCTACAGGATCAAGCGCAACATCCAGACCATGGCGATCGAGGGACCGCTCTCGCATATCCTCGGCGGTGGACACGCTGAAATCGAGATCACCGATCTGGAAGTGCCGGCCGAGAACCTGCTCGGCGGCGAAGGCAAGGGCTTCGCGATGGGCCAGCACAGGCTCGCTTACGGGCGCCTGCGCCACGGCATGCACAATGTCTCGATGGCCCAGCGCGCGCTCGACATGGCCGTCGCGCACGTGACCAACCGCTCGACCTTCGGCAAGAAGCTCGACGAGCGTCAGGCCGTGCAGTTCATGCTCGCCGACTGCGCCAGCGAGCTCTACATCGCACGCCTGATGCTGATGCACATCGCCTACAAGGCCGAGAACAGGATGGACCTGCGCCAGGAGAACGGCATCGCCAAGGTCTTCCTCGCGAACATGGTCCACAAGGTCGTCGATACCGCCATCCAACTCCACGGCGCACTCGGCTACAGTCGCGACCTGCCGCTGGCCGCCTGGTACACGCATATCCGCTCACAGCGTTTGGTCGACGGCCCCGATGAAGTCCATCGCTGGACGACGGGCCGAAACGTGATCAAGGCCTTCAAGGAGCACGGCACCACCGCCAGCGCCTGCGGCGGCGACTTGCTCTGACCTGATGGAGCCTTGATCTGTGGAGCAGTCACGACAACCAATCTCGAACCCGCTGCGGAAATGGGCTATCACGATGGTGCTGGTCGCGTTTCAGTTCGTGCTTCTAGGGGTGATCGGAGCCATCATGTTGTGGCTGCTTCCGGCAGACCAGTTTGGATCGGTACTCGTGACGGTCGCCGCGCTGGGCGTCGCAAGCAGCCTTGTAATCGGCGCCATTGTCCGGTGGCTCGTCCGTGAGTGAGCAGCTTCACTTTCATCCGAAATTGACCAGGCATTGCAACAGCCTGTTCATCCCGTGATCTTACGCTTGGACGCACATGATTCCCGCGTCCGTGAGGGTCACAGGAATGGACGAGACGGCATTTGAACTGGTCAAGATCGTGCTGGGGCCCCTGATCACGGTGGGCTTTGCGTGGCTCGTCGGCAATCGCATTTCTGCCGCCTGGACCCACCGCCAGAAGCACCGCGAGTACAGCCTGTCCGTCACGGCCGAGTTCTATCAGGTCTATGGAGAGTTCTTTGCGATCTGGAAGCTCGCCAACTTCGCCTTCCGCCACCACAGGCCCGAAATCACGGACAGCTTTGTCGTCGATCTCGTCAAGCGCGCAGCCGCGCTCGAAGCACGCGTCGAGGCGATGCTGCTGCGCGTGGCGTCCGAACTCAGGCTGACCCCGGACGAGATCCGGAGCCTCGGCCTGTACCGCCAGGCAGTCCAGCTCCTGAGGCAGTCCATCATCATGCGCCGCCAGCTCGATTTCTTCGGAACGGGGCAGGCCAAGTACGAACTCTACAAGCAGTTGTCAGTCACTGTCGGCGAACTGGTCGCCAAGCTCGGCGAGCGTGAGCGGCCAGAAGTTCATCAGGCCAAGGCGCAGATGACCGAGATCACCAGCAGCAAGTGGGAAGCCGAGTGGCATCAGCTCTTCACAGGCCTGAGCACGTCACACGAGGAAGCCTTTACCGAGGCCGCCTGAAAGCCCGGAAACCGCCTGGAAGCGCCAAAACCCGGTCTTCTTATTTCCCATAATACATATTATGCGATAATCGGATGCCAGGAGGCGCGGAAATGCGGACAATTTGATGCAAATCCGCGCGACCTCCTGTTCCCGCCTCCCTGCCATGCGCTAGATGCGTGAAGCCCTCCAGGCGTTAACAAATGGACCCAGCGCATCATGAGCCATCAGGACGATCCACGCCGCATCGAGACGTTGCTGGCGATCATGGCGCGGCTTCGCGACCCGAAGTCCGGATGCCCGTGGGACGTTGAGCAGACCTTCGCCACCATCGCGCCATACACGGTCGAGGAAGCCTACGAGGTCGCAGACGCGATCGAGCGCAAGGATATGGACCAACTGAAGGACGAGCTCGGCGACCTCCTGTTCCAGGTCGTCTTCCACGCCCGCATGGCCGAAGAAGCCGGCGCCTTTTCATTCGGAGACGTCGTTCAGGCCGTCACCGACAAGATGATCCGCCGCCATCCGCACGTCTTCGGCGATGCCGATGTGAAGACCGCCGACGCCCAGACGGCAGCCTGGGAAGAGCATAAACGCAAGGAGCGTCTCGAAAAGGGTGGTGGGCTCATGGACGACGTCCCGGTCACCTTCCCTGCCCTCACCCGCGCCTTCAAGCTCCAGAAGCGGGCCGCGAGCATCGGCTTCGACTGGAGCGAGCGCCAGGGCATCCTGGACAAGATCACCGAGGAGATCGGAGAGCTTGAGGAAGCCTACACAGCTGGCGCGCCGCGCGAGAAGCTGCAGGACGAGCTGGGCGATATTCTCTTCGTGGTCGCCAACCTCGCCCGCTTCCACGGCGTGCAGCCCGAAGAGGCGCTGCGCGGCACCAACACGAAATTCCTCCGCCGCTTCTCGTTCATCGAACAGCACGCGCGCAGCACCGGCCGGAGCCTGCCGGATCTCACGCTCGTCGAAATGGAAGAGCTCTGGCAGGCAGCAAAGCAGACTGAGCCATCAGCCACCGGCATCCCAAAGGACCGCGCGTAATGCTGACAATCTTTGAATTTGCGTTCTGCCTCCTGATCGGCTCGGTGACAGCAGTTATCGCCACGGTACAGCAGCCGTCGAACTCTGCCGTACGACAATATGCGATGCTCGCCAATCACGTCCTGACGGGTATGGCGGTATCGCTGTATTTGCTGGAACACTATGGCATCACGCATTTCGTTGATCCTGCACAGCGCGACTTCCTGATTATTGGAACGCTCGCCTGGCTGGGCGTGGGCATCATCGCCCTGACCGTCGATCTGTACTTCAACATCGATACGCTCAAGGATGACCCGTCATATGCAATGTTCGGCAGGAGCGGCCTCGCAGCAGGCATGTTGCTGCTGGGCATCATGGCCATGACGGCCCTCACGATTGCCTGGTATCAGGTGGACCCTCAGATCCTCGCGACGCGCGGCAACGTCACCTTCCTGTACGCGACGCCAAACCCTCAGGCCATCAGCGCGCTGGACTGCCTTCTCTTTGCACTGGACCAGACGCAGAAGGCCATGCTGTTCGACATTTCAGAGGTCTATCAGTTCGGCATCACGGACCTGGGCAACAACCCGCAGCACTACAGCTTCTCGACGCTGTGCCTCGTCTACAGGACCTATTTCTCGATTTTCGTTATTGCGATCGCGCTCCGCCTGATGCGCTGAACGTCGTCAGGCGCTCTTGCGCGCCAACCGGTCACCGAAGCGCCGTTCAAAGCCGGGCATGGCCCGCATGGGCAGCGAAAGCTCCAGGCTGACCGAGCCGTCTTCCGCGTCCTGCCGGCGGATCACATCACCATTGGCATAGGCCCAGGCGAGCCCGGCACCATCCGTGGCATCAAGCGAAAGCGTTGCATCGACGAAGTTGCGGCTCAGCGCCCGGTCGATCCGTTCCAGCAACGCGTCGATGCCTTCGCCCGTGATGGCTGATACAGCACTCTGCTTCGCTGCCGTGCTGCGTCCGGCCAGCATCGTCCGGTCTTCCTCTGCAAGC
Organism: Micropepsaceae bacterium; assembly: GCA_044375275.1. Lineage (GTDB taxonomy): Bacteria > Pseudomonadota > Alphaproteobacteria > Micropepsales > Micropepsaceae > SZUA-430. The sequence goes on from JBILMZ010000200.1 coordinate 6,248, forward strand.
AGGTCGACCTTGTTCCAGACCTCGATCATGTTTTCCTGCGCCTCGAGCGCCACACCAAGCTCGGTGAGCACGGCATTGACGTCCTTCTTCTGCGCTTCGGTGTCGGGATGGCTGATGTCACGCACGTGCAGGAGCACATCGGCCTCGATCACTTCCTCCAGCGTCGCACGGAAGGCCGCGACGAGTTGCGTTGGGAGGTCAGAAATGAAACCCACCG
>JBILMZ010000201.1:0-6457 GCA_044375275.1 Micropepsaceae bacterium
ACATTTAACGCTGTTCGTGCGATCGGCGCATATTCGAGCTCGTCGTCGCCCCAGTTAACGTAAGTCAGCGGGTCTAGGCCGCGGTCAACGACGAAGCCCGTCAGGTCGCGGGCATTCGAGGGGCCCATGACGAAGAAATAGAGATATGGACCCTCGCCGACGCCCCATGAACCGAGGGTCTGGCCGAAGTCTTCGTCGTGATAGGGCATGTCGAGTTCGGAAGCGACGTCAACCAGTCCGCCGATGCCGATCGTCGAGTTGATGCCAAAGCGGAGCAGCGTCACGCCTGCGCGGTCGGTTTCGCCCTGCAGCATGTCGTTGGCGAAGATCACCGGTGAATTGAGGTTGTTCATGAAGTTGCGAACACCGTCCTGGGCGAAGTCCGGCAGCACGTTCCTGTAAACAACGGCGACAGGACGAAGCAGAACCTCGTCGAGCACCTGGTTGATTTCGAACATGACACGATTGCCGCCTTCGAGCGGGTCGTTCTCGTCGTTCGCCTGAACATCCTGCGTCGTGACGACAGGAACGGGTGCGGCTGCGACGGGTGTCGTGCTTTCCTGTGCCCATGTGACGGACGGCGCGAAAACGAGTGCGCTCGTCGTGAGTGCCAATACAATCTTCTTATATGCGCTCATTGCGCTGCTACCCTTGCTCAAAAGCCGACGGCCGCAGCCTACCGTCTCCCGCTGGAGATAGCGCAGCATTGACCCCACCTTGGCCTGACGTCCCCGATCCTTATGGCGTTTCTGGGTCAATCCGGCTCAAAACTTATACTTCAGTTGATCTTGCCCGCATAAGGTTACGATCCCCTTGTGCTCTGAATAATTTCCTCCGTGACCCGTTTGCCGCGCGGTCGTTAACGCTTACAACTAGAAGTATATGTGGCTCTCCATATAAAGATATGTTTATATGTTCAGGTGGAGCCTGAATGACTGACCTTGATACTCTCCTGATTGGCCTGAAAGCCGCCGCGGAAGTCACGCGGCTGCGGTTGCTCGCGCTTTTTACCAAAGCCGAGCTTACGGTTACCGAGGTCACCCACATCATGCGCCAGAGCCAGCCGCGGATCAGTCGCCACCTCAAATTGTTGTGTGATGCCGGCCTGATCGAGCGCACGAAGGAGGGCTCCTGGGTGTTTTATCGCCTTTCAGAAGGTGGAGGCGGACGGGAACTCGCCCAGAAGCTGAGTGAAATTTTTCCATGGCATGATGCAGTCTTGCGACGCGACATGGAGCGGCTCGATTCCGTGCGCCAGCAACGCCATGAAGAAGCGCAGGAGTATTTTGCCGCCAATGCTGCCGAATGGGACAGCATCCGCGCGCTTCACATCGAGGAAGAGCAGGTCGAGAACGTCGTTCTCGATTTCGTCGGTCCCGGCACGATCGGCAACTACCTGGATCTGGGGACAGGGACCGGGCGCATTCTCGAACTTGTGTCATCCCGCGCCACGCGTGCCGTTGGGGTCGATGTCAACAACGAGATGCTCGGCATCGCGCGTGCGCGCGTCGAGAGGGCCGGCCTCAACCATGTGCAGGTGCGCCGCGCCGACCTATTCCAGTTGCCTTTTGCGGATTCCAGCTTTGGCCTGATCACGCTTCATCAGGTCCTGCACTATCTTGAAGATCCGTCTGCCGCTGTGATGGAAGCTGCACGTGTCCTGCAGCCGGGCGGCAAGATCGTGATCGTCGACTTTGCGCCGCATGACCTGGAGTTCCTGCGTGATGAGCACCAGCATCGTCGCCTGGGATTCACCGACCGTGAGGTTGGCCAGTGGTGCAGGTCCGGCGGCCTTTCACTGAATTCCACGCGGGCGCTGCCGCCTGGAGACGACAAGGGCCTGACCGTCGTCGTCTGGATGGCTGTCCTGCCTGCCTTGCCCCAACGCCGTAACAAACCTGCGGAGGCCGCCTGATGGCGCTGTCTGTTTCATTTGAGTTCTTTCCGCCGCGTACCGAAGCCATGGAAGCGCAACTCTGGCGCGCGATCGAGCGGCTGGCGCCGCTGAATCCTTCATTCGTCTCGGTGACGTATGGAGCGGGTGGGACAACGCGCGAGCGCACCCATGCCACGATCAAGCGCATGCTGTCCGAGACCACCATGAAGCCTGCGGCGCACCTGACCTGCGTGGGGTCGACGGTGGACGAGATCAACTCGATCGTGCGTGACTACATGGCGTCGGGCGTGCGCCACATCGTGGCCCTGCGTGGCGACATGCCCGAGCCCGGTCCCTACGAACAGATTGCAGGCGGCTATGCCACGACGCCGGACATGATCCGCGGCATTCGCGACATCGGACCCTTCGAGGTTTCGGTCTCGGCCTATCCGGAGAAGCATCCGGAGTCGCCGTCGATCGAGCATGACTATGCGCTGCTGAAGGCCAAGATCGATGCCGGTGCCACGCGGGCCATCACGCAATTTGTTTATGACACGGATGCCGTGCTGCGCTTTGCGGATCGCGCCTATCGCGAGGGCATTCGCGTGCCGATCGTCCCGGGTATCATGCCGCCCACCAATTTCAAGGGTGTCGTGCGCATGGCGCAACGCTCCGGTGCCACCGTTCCGTTGTGGCTGGTCAAGAAATTCGAGGGGCTTGATGACGACCTCGAGACACGCAAGCTCATATCAGCCACCGTCGTTGCCGAGCAGGTCGAGAAACTGCGTCGGCACGGCTTTGATGCTTTCCACTTTTACACTTTGAACCAGGCGGACCTGACGTATGCCATCTGCCATCTGCTCGGCGTGCGTCCCCAGGCTCCGGTACAGGCGACATGAACCAAGACATTCGAAAGACGCGCGTTGAACTCCTGAATCGTGCTGCGCGCGAGCGCATCCTCCTGCTCGATGGCGCCAAGGGTGCCATGATCCAGACCTACGGGCTGACGGAGGAAGACTATCGCGGTTCGCGCTTTGCGAATTTCACGCATGACCTGAAGGGCAACCATGACCTTCTGGCCATCACAAAGCCCAGCGTACTGACCGACATCCATGACGCGTTCCTGGATTCGGGTTCCGACATCATCCAGACCAACACGTTCAATGCCCAGCGCATCAGCCAGGCTGACTATGGCTGCGAGCACCTGAGCGTGGAGATCAACATTGCGGCGGCGCGCATTGCGCGGGAAAGCGCCGACAAATTCTCTACGGCTGAGAAGCCGCGATGGGTTGTCGGTTCGGTTGGCCCCACAAACAAGACGGCGTCACTCTCGCCGGATGTCAATGATCCGGGCTTCCGGGCGATCACCTTTGACGAACTGGTGTCGTCCTATCGCGAGCAGATCGCGGGCCTGCTCGAAGGCGGCGTTGATGCGCTCATCATCGAGACGATCTTCGACACGCTGAATGCCAAGGCTGCTGGCTTTGCGGCAGAGTCGGTATTCGATGATGTCGGGTACCGCGTTCCGCTGTGGTTCTCGGGCACGATCACCGACAAGTCCGGACGCACCCTGACGGGGCAGACGACGGAAGCCTTCTGGTATTCCCTCCGCCATACGAAACCCTTTGCCATCGGCCTGAATTGCGCTCTCGGTGCGGCTGACCTGCGCCAGTACGTGGCAGACCTTTCGCGCGTCGCGGACACTCTCGTGTCTACGCATCCCAATGCCGGATTGCCCAATGCGTTTGGCGGCTATGACGACTCGCCCGAGTACATGGCTGGCCTGCTTGGCGAATTTGCGGAAGCGGGACTGATCAATATCATCGGTGGATGCTGCGGTGTTTCGCCGAAGCACATCAAGGCGATTGCGGAAGCCGTCAAGGGACACAAGCCGCGTACCGTGCCCGTCCTGCCACGCTACATGCGGCTGTCAGGCCTTGAGCCATTCACGATCACGCCCGAAACAAATTTCGTGAATGTCGGCGAGCGCACAAACGTTACGGGGTCGGCGAAGTTCCGCAAGCTCATCACGGACGGCAAGTATGACGAGGCGCTCGATATCGCGCAGGGCCAGGTGGAGAATGGCGCGCAGATCCTCGACATCAACATGGATGAAGGCCTGCTTGACAGCGAGAAGGCCATGGTCCGCTTCCTCAACCTGATTGCGGCGGAGCCGGACATTGCCCGTGTGCCGGTGATGATCGACTCTTCAAAGTGGTCCGTCATCGAAGCCGGCCTGAAATGCGTTCAAGGCAAGCCGGTGGTCAACTCGATCAGCCTGAAGGAGGGCGAGGCCGCCTTCATCGAGCAGGCCACGAAGTGCAGGCGATACGGCGCTGCCGTCGTCGTCATGGCGTTCGACGAAAAGGGACAGGCTGATACCGCCGCCCGCAAATTCGAGATCTGCAAGCGGTCCTATGACGTGCTGGTGAACAAGGTCGGGTTCCCGCCGGAAGACATCATCTTCGACCCGAACGTTTTCGCGGTGGCGACAGGGATCGAGGAGCACAACGACTACGCCAATTCCTTCATCGAGGCGGCCGGGCGCATTCGTCGGGAACTGCCGCATGTGCATGTTTCGGGCGGTGTTTCGAACATCTCGTTTGCCTTTCGCGGGAACGAACCCGTGCGCGAGGCCATGCATTCCGCGTTCCTCTATCATGCCATCAAGGCCGGCATGAGCATGGGTATCGTGAATGCCGGGCAGTTGACCGTCTACGAGGACATGCCCGGGGAACTGCGTGATGCTGTTGAGGATGTGCTGCTGAACCGGCGCGAGGATTCGACGGAGCGGTTGCTCGACGTTGCCGGCCGCTACAAAGGCGGGAATGCCCAGAAGGCGGAAGAGACGCTGGCCTGGCGAGAAACGCCTGTTGAAGAACGGCTCAAGCATGCGCTTGTCCATGGCATCGACGAGTTCGTCGTCGCCGACACGGAGGAAGCGCGCGCCAAGGCTGTTCGCACGCTTGATGTCATCGAAGGGCCCCTGATGGCGGGCATGAACGTTGTCGGTGACCTGTTCGGGGAGGGAAAGATGTTCCTCCCGCAGGTCGTGAAGTCTGCGCGCGTGATGAAGAAGGCGGTGGGCTATCTCATTCCGTTCATGGATGCGGAAAAGGATGCTGCCGGCACGGCGCGCGAGGCGAAGGGAAAGATCGTCATGGCGACCGTGAAGGGTGACGTCCATGACATCGGGAAGAACATCGTTGGCGTCGTCCTCCAGTGCAACAATTACGAGGTGATCGACCTGGGCGTCATGGTTCCGGCGGCAAAGATCATTGAGGCCGCGCGTGCGGAGAAGGCTGACATCGTCGGCCTTTCGGGCCTGATCACGCCTTCGCTGGACGAAATGTGCCATGTGGCAGCGGAGATGGAGCGGGCGGGCCTGGATATTCCGCTGCTGATTGGCGGGGCCACGACGTCGAAGGTGCATACGGCGGTCAAGATCGAGCCGAACTACAAGCGTGGTGCCACAGTTTATGTGACGGATGCGAGCCGTGCGGTTGGCGTTGCGTCAAGCCTTCTGTCGAAGGAGAATCGCGGCGCGTTTGTCGATGCGACCCGCGCTGAGTATTCGAAGATTGCGGCGTCCTATTCCCGTGGCAAGACATCGGAGCGGCGTCTGCCCATCGCCGACGCGCGGGCCAACAAACTCAAGACCGACTGGAAAAACTACACGCCGCCGGTGCCGCGCTTCCTTGGCGTGAAGGCCTACGACAAGATCGACCTCAGGGCGGTTTCAAAGTACATCGACTGGACGCCGTTCTTCCGCACCTGGGAGCTTGTCGGCACCTATCCGATGATCTTCGAGGATGACAAGGTCGGTGCCAGCGCCAAGGCGCTCTTCGCGGATGCGCAGAAGATGCTGAAGCGCATGGTTGAAGGCCAGTGGCTGACCGCACGCGCGGCGGTCGGTTTCTGGCCAGCCAATGCGGTGGCGAGTGACGACATCGAGATCTATTCGGATGCGGAGCGTACGCAGGTGCTCGGAACGTTTCATACATTGCGCCAGCAGATGCGGCGCGATGACGGGCGTCCCAACCTGGCGCTTGCGGATTTCATTGCGCCAAAGGAGAGCGGCGTCGCTGACTTCATTGGCGGGTTTGCCGTGACTTCCGGTCATGGTGAGGTTGAGCGGAGCCGCGTGTTCAAGGCGTCGAACGATGACTATGACGGCATCCTGTTCAAGGCGCTCGCTGACCGGCTTGCCGAAGCCCTGGCGGAGTACACGCATGAGCGCGTACGCCGTGAGTTGTGGGGTTATGCGCGCGACGAGAAGTTCTCGAATGAGCAGCTGATTGCGGAGAAGTATCGCGGCATCCGCCCTGCGCCTGGCTATCCCGCGCAGCCTGACCATACGGAGAAGGCGGAACTGTTCCGCCTGCTCGATGCGGGTGCAACGGCTGGCATGGAGTTGACCGAGAGCTTTGCGATGACGCCCGGATCGTCCGTCAGCGGCATGTACTTCAGCCACCCGGAGTCGGTCTATTTCGGCGTGGGGCGCATCGAGCGTGACCAGGTTGAGGACTATGCGAAGCGCAAGGGGATGAGCCTGGCTGACATGGAACGCTGGCTTGCGCC
>JBILMZ010000034.1:0-20562 GCA_044375275.1 Micropepsaceae bacterium
AAAGACGCGGCCGAAGTCGGCGGCGGGGACCTGGCCGCTGTTCTTCACCTCGTCGAGGATCGCGATGGCGGCGGCGAGCGCGTAGCTCAGTTCCTGTACCGGCGTCGCGCCCGCTTCCTGCAGATGATAGGAGCAGACGTTGACCGGGTTCCATTTCGGCAGTTCGCGATAGGTGAAGGCGATGGTGTCGGCCGTCAGCTTCAGCGAGGGCCTTGGCGGATAGATGTAAGTGCCGCGCGAGAGGTATTCCTTGATGATGTCGTTCTGCGTCGTGCCGGCCAAGTCCTTGCGATTGACGCCCGTTTCGTCGGCGACGGCGATGTAGAGCGCGAGCAGCCAGGGCGCTGTCGCGTTGATCGTCATCGACGTGTTCATCGTGCCCAGCGGAATGCCGTCGAAGAGCGTTCGCATGTCGCCCAGGTGCGAGACGGGGACGCCGACTTTTCCTACTTCGCCCTTGGCGCGCGGGTCATCGGAATCGTAGCCGGTCTGCGTGGGAAGGTCGAAGGCGACCGACAGTCCGGTCTGACCGCGCGAGAGGTTCTGGCGGTACAGGGCATTTGAGGCTTGCGCCGTGGAGTGGCCTGCGTAGGTTCTGAAGATCCAGGGTTTGTCGCGCATTGTCCCGCCATCCATCGCTCATGCCGCATTGCAGCATCCACCCATAACAGGGCGCGGAAAACGATGCAATTCTGCGCGGCGGGGCGACAGGCCTCCGGTCCTGCAGAACGGGAGAGGTTTCAATGCGGATGCGACGGCCGGCGATGAGCGTGCCGTGCGCGCCCTGTCACCGGATTTACCGGGAGGCGTCGCGCAGGATGTCGGCGATGCGGTCTTCGCCCTCGGGGCTGTGAATCCAGCTTTCGGCTGCGGCCATCGTGTCGAACTGCAAGGGCACGCGATGGGCCTTGACCCTGTCCGGCACAGGCACGAACACTTCAAACGTTCCGGCAAAACGGACGTCCTTGGTTGCCTCGGCATAGGCCGGAGGCAGACCCTTTTTCTTCTTCATTGCCATCAGGGGAGTTCCTTGTGAGCCCCCCTATAGCCCGGCGTCGCTGTGGCGTGCAACACGGCGTGGTGACGCGACTTATCCCTTTACCCAGCGCACCTGCGGGTTGTTGAAGTTCACCACGTCGCCGAGTTCATAGACGTTGCGATAGCCGTAGCCGTAAAGGTTGATGAAGGTCTGGATGTTCAGTGCCAGCTGCACGCTCTTCATGATCACCGGCGCGACGTTGTTCTCGAAGTTGTTGTTGCAGTAGATCAGGATGCGCGCATTGGGGTTCGGGATCGCGGCGGCGAGGCTCTGGGCGGTGAAGTCGGTCAGGCTCAGGTTGATCGCGCCTTCGATGTGACCCATGCGGTAGGCCGCTGCCGAGCGCGCGTCGAGGATGATTGTGCCCGGTTCGCGGGCCATGGCTTCGAACCGGGCGTGAGACACCAGCCGGTTGGAGCGGTAGGCGTGAACTTCCTGCGAGAGGTTGTTGAAGCCTTCGAAGTCGACCTGGCCACCGGTCGTGGCACTTCTGGATGGCAGGGGGCTGGATGGCAGGGGGCGGGATGGCTGGGGCGCCGCCACCGCCAGTGTCATCAATCCTGCGCAAAACAGCGTGACAGCCATGACTGCGAATCGTTTCATCTCGTCTCTCCTCGGGGACACGTGATGAAACGCTTTCACTGGGGCAAGATTGCGGCAGGCTGAAAAACCCGTGAAAAACCCGTGACAGTGCACTCATTTCCAAAGGCGCTCGCGCCGACGCTGACAGCGCCCCTCATTCGGAAACGAGTGCACTGTCACGGGTTTTTTGGGTGTTGCGTCATTCGCTTTTGCGCCCGATAAAGGTGTTTCTGCAAGGGGACTGCCATGAAGAGACTTTTGATCGCCGTCGGCCTGCTTACGTTTGCCGGCTGTGCCTCGGTGCCTGACCGTGCGACTGTCACCGCCTCCACGAGCCAGAGCCTCGCTGAATGGGAGACATGGAAGTCCAATGAGAATGCGGCGTGGTCCACGAAAGAGTTCGCGATCCTGAAAATCGATGACGCGATTTATCTCAAGGATGGAGAGAGCGCGTGGTTGACGACGCGACAGAAGAAAGTCCTCTCCCATCAATGGCGGCTGGGCAGGCCTCGCAGCGGTGGCCACTTCGTCATCACGTATACCGGCGACAAGGCGAAGGTCTTCGACCGACGTACGCTCAAGGAGCACGACCTTGCTGAAACGCAGACCGTCAAGCTTGGCAACGGCATTGACGTGCGCTTTGCCCGCACGCAGATCAGTCCGGGCGTGAATGGCCTGCGCGTGATGGTTTATAATCAGGCGCATCCGTCGGCGCGCGATTTCAAGGGCCTGTCGCACTTCCCCCATGATCCCTCTGCCGTCGTCGAGGCGCGCGTCGAGGCTGCGCCGCAGGCCGAACCGGTGGACTTCCAGACGTCGCGCGGGTGGCAGAAGCGCTTCAATCGTGTCGGCATCGCGTCCTTCACGCTCAAGGGCAAAGACATGAAGCTTGGCCTCTACAGCGACGAAACGGATCCGGCGAAGATCAAGAGCGTGTCAGCGTTCTTCCTGGATGAACTCAGCGGTGGCGAAACCTACGGCGTGGGCCGCTATTTCGACATTGACGTGAAGGGGCTGCCGAAGACGCTGACCATCGACTTCAATCGCGCCTACAATCCGAACTGCGCGCGGTCACCGCACTATAACTGCCCGGTGGCGGTGGAGAAGCTGCCGGTCGCGTTGCGTGCGGGGGAGATGATTCCGCCGAAGCATTGAGGGGGAAGCCCCCTCCACCATCGCTGCGCGATGGTCCCCCTCCCCCGCTGAAGCGGTGGAGGAAACACTTTGGCAGTGTGCGTGGCTTGTGGGGGTCAGGCGGCCTGGTGGTTGCGGATGGCTTCGAGGAAGGTTCCGGCGAACTCTTTGAGCTTGGCGGCGCCGACGCCGTGGACTTCGGCGAACTCGACTTCATTGGCGGGACGGCGGGCGGCCATGTCGATCAAGGTGCGGTCCGCGAAGATGACGTAGGCGGGGACGCGTCGCTGCTTGGCGAGTTCGAGCCTGAGCTGCTTGAGCGCGTCGAGCAGCGGGGTGTCGCTCTCGGCCAGCACGGCTGCAGCGGCTGCGCCGCGCGCCTTGCGCTCTGCACGCTTGGGCTGGACTGTCGGGCGGCACTGGAACGTGGCGGCGCCGCGCAGCAGCTCCCTGCCCTGCCCGCCGATGGTGAGTCCGCCATAGCCCGCAATGTCGAGTGAGAGGAATTCTGCCGCCACAAGCTGGCGGATCATCTGCTGCCACTCTTCACGTTTGCGGTTGTTGCCTGCAGCGTATGTCGCGAGCCTGTCGTGTCCGAGACGCTCCACGCGCTCGTTGTGGGCGCCCATCAGAACATCGACGATGTGCACGGCGCCAAAACGCTCACCTGTCGCGCGGACCGTTTCGATGATGAGCTTTGCCTCCGCCGTGGCATCGTGCAACTTCACCGGTGACAGGCAGGCGTCGCAGTTGCCGCAGGCTTGCGACCGCTCACCGAAATAGCCCAGCAGGATCTGCCTGCGGCACCCTGCAGCCTCGCAGTATCCGACAAGCGCGCCGAGACGCTGGTGCTCCCGGCGCTTGCGGTCTTCGCCCGCATCTTCCTGGTCGATGAACTGGCGGCGCATGCGGATGTCCTGCAAGCCGAACAGCATGAAGGCCTCGGCCTTTGCACCGTCACGACCGGCGCGCCCGAACTCCTGGTAATAGGCCTCGACGCTGCCTGGCAGGTCGGCATGGAAGACGAAGCGAACGTCCGGCTTGTCGATGCCCATGCCGAACGCGATCGTGGCTGCCATGACGACGCCGGACTCGGTCATGAACCTGTTCTGGTTTGCCTCGCGCGTCTCCTTGTCCATGCCGGCGTGGTAGGCGAGCGCCTTGATGCCGTGTTCGACGAGGTGCAGGGCTGCTTCTTCCGTGCGCTTGCGTGACAGGCAATAGATGATGCCACTCTTGCCCCGTCGCGCCTCCACGAAGTCCAGCATCTGGCGCTTCCACTCGCGCTTGGGCTCGACCGCGAGACTGATGTTCGGGCGATCGAAACCAAGGACGAAGATTTCGGCGTCGTTGCCGAAGAGTTGCGTTGCGATGTCGGCGCGGGTGAGTTCGTCGGCGGTTGCGGTGAGGGCGGCAATCGGCACGCGCGGAAAGCTTTGCCCCAGTTGGGACAGCGCCTGATACTCCGGCCGGAATGCCGGGCCCCATTGCGAGATGCAATGCGCTTCGTCAATTGCGATCAGGCGGACGTCGAGCTTTGCGAGGGCCGCGAGCATGCGCTCCGTCATCAGCCGCTCGGGCGCCATGTAGAGCAGGCGCGTTTCTCCCGCGGCGGCGCGGCGCCAGGCTTCGACATTGTCGTCGCGCGACTGGGCGGAGTTGATCGCGTCCGCGGCGACGCCCGCAAGGCGCAATGCCTGCACCTGGTCCTGCATCAGTGCGACCAGCGGCGAGACGACGATCGTGAGTCCGCCCTGAACCAGGGCCGGCACCTGGAAGCACAGCGACTTGCCGGAACCGGTCGGCATGACGGCCAGCGCATTGCCGCCAGCGAGGAGCGTGTCGATGACCTGCTCCTGCCCCTGTCGAAAGCTGTCGTAGCCGAAGACCTGTTTCAGGACTTCTCGCTTCCGGTCGGTTTTGAGGGCGGGGAGGTTCATTTTTAGGGTGCTGCAGTTTGTGTCTGATTTCGTTCCGAGCAATGTTGTACTGCTCCCCCCGCTCACGAGCCTGTCATTGATGGAAATCGCATCTGTTCCTAAAATTCTGTTGGCGAATCTGGTCCGCTGGAGAGAAGCGTGGAACCGGGTAACATCATCTACACACCCATTTCCGACATGCACGATGCAGAACTGAAAGGTTTCATTGATTACTGGCGGACGCTACCCAAGACTGATGGTTTTCCAGATCATGCTGACCTTGACCTTCGGAAAATCCGGCGTGGCTTGCCGCATGTCCACGCCTATGACGTGATGGGCCCCTCGACGTTCCGCATTCGCCTTCTGGGTACGGCGATGACGCGCCTGGCCGGTTGCGACTACACCGGACGCGTTCTGGAGGTCACGGCAGAAGATGTTCGTGACAGTCGAACCGCCGGCATCCTCCAAGACGTCTACATCGCGAAGCAGCCCATCCTGACCAATGTCTATGGCGGCGTGCTTGACGGTGCGCACTTTTTGCATCTCGAGACGCTGTGGCTGCCGTTCCGGGGCGAGGATGGTTCGTTCTCCCGCATCGTGGCGATGAGCGCCGAAAGCCTGCTGGTCGAGTTTCAGGATGCAGTGTCAGCGGCTGGTTGACCATAAAAGGTGCTGCTTATTTTTAAGGCTTCATTTGTTGTTGCACTGCAACACAAAGTCCCACAAATGATGAATTAACCATTTGGATTGATATTTTATTAATCCCAATGGTCAGGTTTCGCTCAGATTATTTGCAGCGTTATATTGCGCTGCACAAAATGCTCTGATAATGGCGTTACCGAACCTTCATAGAGCCAGCTGAGGACCCCATGTCAGCGACCGTCACTTCCATAGGCGCCAAGGATACGAAGGCCCCCTTCAAGGACCTTTACGAGATGGGGGAGATCCCGCCGATGGGACACGTGCCCTCGAAAATGTACGCGTGGACCATCCGCAAGGAGCGCCACGGCGAGCCCGAGAAGTCGATGCAGCTCGAGGTCGTTCCCACGTGGGAACTCGACAGCCACGACGTGCTCGTCCTCGTGATGGCGGCAGGCGTGAACTACAACGGCGTCTGGGCCGCGCTCGGCACGCCGATCTCGCCGATCGATGGACACAAGAACCCCTTTCACGTTGCAGGCTCGGATGCTTCTGGCATCGTGTGGGCTGTCGGGTCGAAGGTGAAGCGCTGGAAGGTTGGCGATGAAGTCGTCGTGCACTGCAACCAGGATGACGGCGACGATGAAGAGTGCAATGGCGGTGACCCGATGTTTTCACCGTCCCAGCGCATCTGGGGCTACGAGACGCCGGATGGTTCGTTCGCCCAGTTCGCGCGCGTGCAGGATCGCCAGCTCATGGAGCGGCCGAAGCACCTGACGTGGGAAGAGTCGGCCTGCTACACGCTGACACTTGCCACCACCTACCGCATGTTCTTCGGACACCGTCCCCATATCCTGCGCCCGGGGCACAACGTGCTTGTGTGGGGCGCTTCAGGCGGGCTTGGCTCATTTGCAATCCAGCTCTGCGCGGTCTCGGGTGCGCATGCGATCGGCATCATCTCGGATGACACCAAGGCTGACTTCGTCATGAGCCTTGGCGCCAAGGGCGTCATCAACCGCAAGAATTTCAAGTGCTGGGGAGCGATGCCGCAAGTCGGTACGCCCGCCTATGACGAGTGGACCAAGGAAGCGCGCAAGTTCGGCAAGGCCATCTGGGACATCACCGGCAAGGGCAATGACGTCGACTTCGTGTTCGAGCATCCGGGTGAGTCAACGTTCCCGGTCTCGTGCCTCGTGGTGAAACGTGGCGGCATGGTTGTCTTCTGCGCCGGCACGACCGGCTTCAACCTCACCTTCGATGCGCGCTATGTGTGGATGCGCCAGAAGCGCATCCAGGGCTCGCACTTTGCCAACCTGCAGCAGGCCAGCCAGGCGAACCGCCTCGTGGTCGAGCGCCGCATTGACCCGTGCATGTCGGAAGTCTTCCCGTGGCAGGACATTCCGAAGGCGCACACGAAGATGTGGAAGAACGAGCATCTGCCAGGCAACATGGCCGTGCTGGTCAACGCGACACGCACTGGCCTGCGCACACTCGAGGACGTGATCGAAGCCGGAAAACGCTAGGTCCACCTGTCGACGCCATGAGCGCGCCTGGGCCTCATGCGGATGGCCGGAGGGTTGGGTGCGTCCTGGAGATGAAGGCGAGTTGTGGAACGGCCCCGAGTCGACGTACCTTGGGCTTGGCTTTCTTTTGGTAAAGAATGACCCGAAACGCCCACTCCTTCGTTTATTCCTCCTGTGACACTGATGACCGCCCACACAGAACACCTCCGCGCTTCTGATGCCCTCCTGCAGATCGTGCGGAACTTTCCGAACGAGCGCATCAGCCTGCAAGAACTGCTTGACGGTTTGGGAGAGCGGAGCTTCGGGTTCCTGCTCCTCCTGTTCGGCATCGCTTGCGCCATTGCACCGCCGGGCTTTGCAACAGTCTTCTCAATGCCGCTGATCCTCTTCGCCCTGCAGATGGTCGCCGGATTTGACTCCCCGTGGCTGCCGCGCAGCATCGGCGCCCGCAGCTTTGCCAAGACTGATCTTGAGAAGACCCTCAAGCGCGCCGTGCCCGCGATGCGCTGGGTCGAACAGATCTGCAAGCCGCGCCTTGAGTTCATTGTCGGCGAGCTTGGCGAGCGTCTGCTGGGGCTCTTGGTCTTCATCCTGGCCGTCGTCATTGCACTGCCGGGACCTGGAACGAACTTCCCGCCTGGCGTCGCCATCGCCTTCATGTCCATCGCGATCATCGAACGGGATGGGCTTCTTGTCTTCATCGGCGTGTTGGGGTCAATGGTGGCCCTCTATATCGGCTGGCTTGGCCTGTACCTTGTTGTCACCGAGATCCTTCCCTGGTTCTTGCAGCATGCGCAGGAAAGCTGGACCTGGATTTCCTCACTGCTTTAGAGAGTTCCGCAATGACCATGACTGCGCAGCAGATCCTCCCCCTCGTCCGCCAGGCCGTCATTGCGGCCGAGAAGGTGCAACTCGTCGCCAAGGCCGGCGTCCGCGAGGCTGTCGCGAAGGCTGGTGGCGTGGACAATGCACAGAACGAAGCGCATGGCTTTGCCTGGCTTTCAACTTATGTGGAAGCGTTGCGCCAGATGCAGCGCTGGGCGGAAGGCCTTGCTTCATCGAACAAGCTTGGCGAGGTGGAGACGCTGCTGCTGCTCGCCGGCTTTGGCGAGTATTGCGCCCAGATTGTAGGCGGCATTCCGATGAGCCAAGGCGAGATCATCCGCATGGCGGACCTTGTTGTCCCGGCTGCGGATGTCACGCGTTTTACCTCAGGTGCGGTGAACGATCTTATTGAAGACGGCACGAGCCAGGCCGTGCGCAAGCGCCTCGCCCAGCTGATCCAGGAGAATGCGGCCTCGATCACTTTTGGTGACGTGGCGCTGGACGAGGACATGAACCTCATCCGCGAACAGTTCCGCAAGTTCGTCGGTGACCGCGTTGCGCCGCATGCGCATCAGTGGCATCTCAAGGACGAGCTCATTCCGCTGCCGGTGGTCAAGGAGATGTGCGAGCTCGGCGTGTTTGGCCTGACAATTCCGGAAGAATTCGGCGGTGCGGGCCTCGGCAAGATGGCGATGTGCGTCGTGTCCGAGGAACTGTCGCGCGGCTATATCGGCGTCGGCTCGCTGGGCACGCGCTCGGAAATTGCGGCTGAACTCATCCTGGGTGGCGGCACCGCCGCTCAGAAGCAGCACTGGCTGCCGAAGATCGCTTCGGGCGAAGTGCTGCCGACGGCCGTCTTCACGGAACCCAATACCGGATCGGACCTCGGATCCTTGCGCACGCGCGCGGTGCGCGAGGGCGATGTGTGGAAGGTTACGGGCAACAAGACGTGGATCACGCATGCCGCGCGTGCTGACGTGATGACGCTCCTTGTACGGACGAATCCGAATGCGCCGGGCTACAAGGGCCTCTCGATGCTGCTCGCGCCAAAGCCGCGCGGCACGGATGCCAACCCCTTCCCGGCCAAGGGCATGACCGGCGGCGAGATCGGCGTGCTCGGCTATCGCGGCATGAAGGAATACGAGATCGGCTTTGACGGGTTCGAGGTGCCGCATGCCAACCTGCTGGGTGGCGAGGAAGGCCAGGGCTTCAAGCAGCTCATGATCACGTTCGAATCCGCGCGCATCCAGACCGCGGCGCGTGCGATCGGCGTCGCGCAGTCGGCGATGGATCTCGGCCTGCGCTATGCGCTGGACCGCCAGCAGTTCGGCAAGGCGATCTACAATTTCCCGCGCGTGGCCAACAAGATCGTGATGATGGCTGTCGAGATCATGATTGCCCGCCAGCTGACCTACTTCGCTGCCCGCGAGAAAGATGCCGGGCGGCGCTGTGACATTGAAGCGGGCATGGCGAAGCTGCTGGCGGCCCGGATCGCGTGGGCTTCTGCGGACAATGCGCTGCAGATTCATGGTGGCAATGGCTTTGCGCTCGAGTATCCGATCAGCCGCGTGCTCTGCGACGCGCGCATCCTCAACATCTTCGAAGGCGCCGCCGAGATCCAGGCGCAAGTCATCGCGCGCCGGCAGCTTGAGGACGGGAACTAGCGCTTCAGCTTCCGAGGGTTGCGCCGCGGGCCTTGCGGTAGGCGAGAACCGATTCGAGGGCGGTGCGTGTCATCGGCGGAAGCTCCGCGTCTGACTGGTCCTTCGGCGTCACCCTCTCGCCCCACCTGATCAGGTGCGAGCAGAAGGTCAGGCCGCCGCCGAAGGCTGGCGTCAGCAGCAGGTTTCCTGGCTTCACGCGCCCCTCTTCAAGGGCCTCGCAGAGTGCGACGGGAACGGTTGCGGCTGACATGTTGCCATAGCGGCTCACGGTGACCATCACGCGCTCCATCGGCACGCCCGCGCGCTTGGCCACGGCCTCGATGATGCGCTGGTTGGCCTGGTGGGGGACCACGAGGTCGATGTCGTCAGCGGTCTTGCCTGCCCGCTTCAGCACATCCTCGCTGGCGAGACCCATGCCGAGGACGGCCTTCTTGAAGATCTCCTGGCCCTCGAACTGCCAGGACGTGGCACCGACCAGGGTGTTAGTGTGCGCGTAGGAGGTGCCCATGCCGTGGATGCGCAGGATCTCGCGCGAGTCGCCGTAGCAGCCCAGTTTCTCGAGCAGCACGCCTTCCTCGTTGTCGGTCGCCTGTACGATGACGGCGGCCACACCGTCCCCGAAGAGCACGGCGACATTGCGGTCATCCCAGTCCATGAAGGGTGCAATGCGCTCGCCGCCCACGACCAGGACGGTCTTCACGACACCGGTGCGGACCATGGCCGAGGCGGTCGACAGGCCATAGAGGAAGCTCGTGCAGGCCGTGTTGACGTCCATGGCGCCACAGCCGTCTGCACCGAGACGCCGCTGCAGGCCCGAGGCCTGGTTGGGGCACTGGTCGTCGTGCGAGGTCGTGCCGAAGATGATCAGGTCCAGGTCCTTCGCGGTCACGCCGGCGCAAGCCATGGCGCGCCGGGCGGCGATCTCGGACATGTGCGTGAGGGAGACCTCCGAGACGCGCCGCTCGCTGATGCCGGTGCGCGAGGTGATCCACTCGTCCGTCGTGTCGAGGAACGTCGCGATGTCAGCGTTCGAAAGTATGCCGGGAGGCAGACACTTGCCCCAGCCCGTGATGCCCGCATACGGCATGCGATATCCCCCTTGAAGTCAGCCCTTTGGCAGCCGTTCGAAGCGCCGGAAGATACTCCTGCTCCAAAGGGGTTACAACCATCCGCGGGTTCAAGCTTAATCCGGCCTGCCGAAGATGACACCAGCGCCGAACCCGCGCCTGTAGAAATCGCATGAAACCGCCTTTTTTCTGATCTGAAGATGACAGTTTCGTCGGTGTTTTTTCAGTCGTTCATGTGTCGTCTTGCGTGAACTCTCCTTGCAACTCCTGTAAAAGAACATTATAGGAACTGTTGGCCAAATTCAACGCGCGCATTGCCGCGCCCCGTTCAGGTGCGACGCCGAGCGCATGTTGACGGAAGTGTGGCGGCGAATGGCGCGTGGGCGTGGCTTGTGCGCGCTGTCACGCGGAACTCCGGTGCCGCGCGACACCTTCTCCACGCGGACGCGTGGAGAAGGGTGAGGAGACTCTAGCGCGGGGCCATCCTGATGGCGCCGTCGAGGCGCAGGCACTGGGCGTTGAAGTAGGTGTTGCGCGTGAGTTCGAGCACGAGGCTGCCGAATTCCTCGGGCTTGCCGAGGCGCTTGGGGAACGGGACTGACGCTGCGAGGCTGTCGAGAACCTTCTGCGGCGCGCCGAGCATGAGCGGCGTGGCAAAGATGCCGGGCATGATCGAGTTCACGCGAATGCCAAGATCCATCAGGTCGCGTGCCAGCGGCAGCACGAGACCGTTCACGCCGGCCTTTGCCGAACCATAGATGACCTGACCGATCTGTGCGTCCTGGGCAGCGACCGACGCTGTCAGCGTGATGGCGCCGCGCTCTCCGTCCTCGAGTTCCTGCAGCGTGGCCATGCCTTCAGCGGCGATCGACGCCATCCGATAGCTCGCCACGAGAATGCCGTTCACGCCATAGGCATAGTCTGCCGTGGACGTGCGCTTGTAGCGACCTGCTTCCTTGTCGAAGGCCAACGTCTTGCCTCGTTTCGAGGTCATGGCGCAGTGAACAAGCACACGCTCCTGGCCATGGGCCGCCCGCGCCTTGGCAAAGCCGGCGAGCGAACTGTCCTCGCTGGTGATGTCGACCTTGCAGAACACGCCGCCGATTTCCTTCGCGACGGCTTCGCCTGCTGCTTCATTGATATCGAAAATGGCGACCTTCGCACCGGCAGCGGCGAGCGCCTGCGCGCTGGCTTTTCCGAGGCCTGATGCGCCACCGGTCACGATGGCGGCAACCGTCTTGTCGATCTTCATGGTTTTACTTCCATTTCCTTGAGCTGGTGTTGCGGCGGCCAGTCTGCGGCCTTGCAAAAAGATTTGACGCAAAGCGCGCGGGCGCGCAAGGCGTCAAGCAGCCCCTGCCCCAAGGCGGAATCCCAACCTCGTTCAGTGTCCCGAGGAAGCCTTGGGGGGCGGCACGCGGTCGATGCTGTCGAAGAACTTGCGACCCAGGGCGAGCAGCTGGCCATCGCTCAGATGATCGACCGTCTCCCATCCCTTGATGTGGGGCGAGAGCGCCGCCCTGTGCTTCTCGACATAATGACGGAAGTCCGCCTGCGACTGTTTGGATCCAGTTACCAAGATTTCCTGCACGCCCTTCAGCGCGTCGCAAACCTCGGCGTAGAATTCATGGATCGCGCGAACATCGCTGCCGTGCTGGCGCGTGTAGTGCGAATGATCCTTGACCTTTTTCGCCTCGACTTCGCTGGCCGAGAACTGCTGCACCAGCGCATTGTGGTGGTCCATCCAGACGACGGCGTGGAACTGGGTCATGGTGTGTCTCCCTTCGCAGCGGCGCACGCCCCATCGGCGCATCGCTTCCTGACTGCGGGGATAAAGCACCGTTTGGACGCGCGCGGCCTTGATTTAGGTCAAGTCGCCGCGCGCGGTTCCCTTGGCTCAATCACGAGGTTTTGCGAGGCGTGGCCAAAGTAGCCATGTCGGTCGGCGAGGCGTGCCTGTGCGATGCCGCCGCCGTCGTGGCCGAGCCAGGTCTTCGCATCGTTGAGGATCCAGTCGCCTTCAGGGTCGCGCGCGAGGGAGACCGTGAGGTCGGCGTTGATGAAGGTCCATTTCGCAAAATCGAGTTCGGACGAGATACCATTGCTGAAGTCGGCGGTCGCGGCTGCGCGCATGGCGGGCGTGGTCTCGTGACCTTCGACGAAGTTCCTGTTCATGCGAAACCAGATCGCTGCCGGTCCGGGCTTGCCGAATTCGCCCTTCACCGTGCGCAGCGATGCGTTGGCGCCAAAGGAGATGGCGCTGCGTTCAGGGGCGCGACGCTCCTGCCCCTCTTAGGGCGGCGGCAGTTCCAGGGACGGTGTATTCGCAATGGATGACAGGTCCTGCGTGCTGCGGATGACCTTGAGAACGCTGGCGCGTGCAACTTCGACGCCTTTGCTCTCGAGGTGGACGGCAATGAGCTGGATCTTGCGCCCTTCGCGCAGGACTTCCGTGCGCAAAGTGAGCGGCGCGACGGGCACGGGTCGCAACAGGTCAACCGTGAGGCGGGCCACGCGCATCGGCGCGGCTGACGCGACCTGCTGCGCGGCCCAGACCGCGAGCGCCGACGGTGCGCCGCCGTGCTGCATGTCCGGGCTCCACGGGCCGGAGGCATGGGGGCTGACCGTCACGTGATTTTCCTGCACGCGAAAGAAGGATTCCATTGGATTACCGCTGAATGTCATTGTTCACGTGATTGCCGCTTTTGGCGTGCTCACGCAAGGCCGGCCGTTGCCAGCATGATTGCCGCGAGGACCGCAAGCATCGACAGGCCTTCGCGCGTGTAGCGGTCGCCCAGCCATGCGCTGGCTCCCTGTCCCCTGTCGCCAAAGGTCGCCAGTCCCATGAGCCCCAGGGCCAGCGCGCTGATCGCAACGGCCGTGCCTGCGAGACCCGGACTGAGGGCTTCAGGGACGGGATGAAGGCGTGCGGGTATGACGCCGAATGACATGGCTGCGAAGGTTGCAAACAGGCCCCCTGCGGCAAATGCCGAGAGGCTGAATCGCGTGATCACGAGTTGCAGGCCGAGGTTCCAGAGCGCAATGCCGGCGAGGGCCCACCACATCAGGCGCGCCTCACCAATTCGGAACGTGCCCGCCACGGCACCAGCGGCCATTGCACAAGCCAATGACCAGGCGAACAGCATGACCTGCGCGCCTGCTCCGTGAGGCGGAGAAATGCGGCCGATCGAGATGAACAAGAGGAAGAACATCACCGCCATCGCGGACCAGTGCGGCCGCACTTCGACGAGGATCCCGTGGTGGTGCAGCGTGTCCACGACCGGCGCAATGAGATGCGCGCCGACAGGCTCCGCCGCCTGCCGCATGAATGCGTCGATCCCTGCGAGCGCCGACGGCAAGGCTGCGCCGGGCAGTGCCTTGAGCACGACCAGCGTTCCCACCACAAGCGCGACGGCCATCGCCATGGCGCGCAAGATCCATCCGACTCCCATGCCACCCCCAATGGCCGCGCCGTTTCCCGGGCATAAGCATAGACGCTTGGGCGGGCGGACGCTGTAGCGGGCGGGTGACAACCGGCGCGGTGCCCGACATCGACTGGATGTGACGCAGACCACAGCGCAGGGACTATCGCCGGGCACTGCGCGCCGTCAGACTCGTGGCTCCCCTTTCCTGCGGTCGCGCCCGATGTTTTACCTTGTTTCCAAGATTGCCTGGTTCTTCGTGACACCTTCCAACCTGCTGACGACGCTCACCATCGCCGGGCTTGTGCTGATGTGGTTGGGACGCGCAACCGTTGGCTTCCGCCTTGCGGCCGGGGCGAGCGCCGCGCTGCTGGTCGCTGGGCTTTCGCCTCTGGGCAATGCGCTGATCCTGCCCCTTGAAAGCCGGTTCCCGACAGCGACGCCTCTGCCCGCTGCCGTGACCGGCATCATCGTGCTGGGTGGCACGTATGATTCCGAAGTCACAAACCAGCGCGGCCAGATGGCGCTGAATGAGTCTGCAGAACGCATCCTGGCGCTTGGTGACCTGGCGCGGCGCTATCCGCAGGCGCGGATCATCTATTCGGGCGGCGGCAGTTCGTTCACACCCGACACCACGCCCGAAGCGACTTTGGTCGAACGCACGGCGCCTGCCCTGGGGCTGGATCCAGCGCGTATCGAGTATGAGCGCGCCTCTCTGAATACCCACGAAAACGCCTTGTTCTCGAAGGAACTGGCGCGCCCGCGCGCCGGAGAGACATGGCTTCTTGTCACCAGCGCGTTCCACATGCCCCGCTCCATGGGTGTGTTCCGGCAGGCTGGCTTTGAGGTGCAGGCCTATCCTGTCGACTTCCGGACGGCAGGGCCGAATTCACTGTTGCGCCCCTTTGGCTTTGTCGGCGAGGGGCTGCGGCGCACCGATATCGCTGCAAAGGAATGGATTGGCCTGGTCGCGTACTACCTGACGGGGAAGACGGACAGCCTTCTGCCGGCGCCTCACACGCCTGCCGGCCAGCCTCGCGCGGGCGTGGCTATTTCTTCGATGGTGGACCGTTGATGGCGCTGGCGCGCACCCCAGAGGCGCTGGTGGGCATCCTGTTTTATTTTGTCACTATTTCACCTTCATTTCATCGAGGCGCATCACCTCTCGATTCCATTTATATTCTTTACGTTTTCACTGCTTTCTCTTTGACCCACCTAGTAAAACCGAAATAAAACACCACATAAGAGCACGATTGGGCGGACATCTTCCCAGCCGATTGCCTGAAACTCCGGAGTACCCTCATTTGACAAGCCCCATTCCGCATCCCGTGCCGCCGTCATCGCTGGCAACAGCTGATCGTGAACTCCTGATGAAGGACATTCACGGGAAGTGGGACCGGTTCTCTGCTGACGACATGTCTGCCCTCAGCAGCGTCGACGACCTCGTGAAGAAGGTCAGCTCGAAGTATGGCTTCGACCAGAAGAATGCACGCATCGAAGTCGAATCTGTCCTGAAGGGCCGCACGTTCTAGCCACTGACTGCCGACTGGCCGGGCGGGCATCACCTGCCCGGCTCCACACAATCCGACTGGAGGAAATCCCATGGCGAAAAGCCAGAAACGCAGCAATCGAGAGAAGAAGAAGCCGAAGGCGGCTCCGCAACCCAAGACGGTCAGCGCTTCCGCTTCACATACCGGTGGTGCCGCGCTGAAGATCGGCGTTCCCTCACCGCGCCAGATGAAGAAGAAGTGACGCGCTGAACGGCCATGCCCACGCGCACCCAGGAACGGATTGTCACGTTTCGCCACCCTTTCACGCTTTCGAATGCCGACAGGCCCCTGCCATGTGGCACCTATCGCGTCGTGAGCGAGGAAGAGAGCATCGAGGGCCTGTCGTTCCTGGCCTATCGCTCGACCTATCGGGCCATCGCGGTATCACTGGACGCGCACGGCGTGGCCAGTGCCGTTCCCGGCGGGTCGGCTTCCGAAGAGATGATCCCGGTCAGCCTTGAAGAGCTGGATCGGATCCTTGAGCTGGACCGGCATGACGGGCTGAGCGCCTCGGCCTGACAGCTGCAAACCGTAACGACACGGCGCCTGCCACTGCCCTTTTACTGGACGATTGAAGCGCCCGCGCTTCCGGGGTAAGGCTCTCGTCCATGACTGCAGGCAACATCATCGTCCTCATCGCCATCCTTGTGGTGGCAGCCATTCTCGGTGTCGGGCTCTACAGCCTCTTTCGCGGCGGCGACTTCGCGCGCACCAATTCGAACAAGCTGATGAGGCTGCGCATCGTGGCGCAACTCGCGGCGATCATCATCATCCTTGCCGTGCTTTTCTTCACCGGGCGCGGCCCGCAATAGGAACATTCACGTGGTCGTTCTCAACCGCATCTACACGCGTACCGGCGACAAGGGCGACACGGGCCTCGGCTCGGGAAAGCGCGTGCCCAAGTATGACCTGCGCATCGAAGCCTATGGCACGGTGGACGAGACGAACTCGTGCGTCGGCGTCGCGCGGCTGAGTGCAGAAGGCGTGCTCGACCTGATGCTGGCGCGCGTCCAGAATGACCTGTTCGACCTTGGTGCCGATCTCTGCGTGCCGGAGGATGGCTCGGAGATCGCCGCAAAGGCGCTGCGCATCAATGACGCGCAAGTGACGCGCCTCGAGCAGGAGATCGACCAGCTGAACGGCCACCTGCAGCCGCTGACGTCCTTCGTTCTGCCCGGCGGCACGGCAACGGCGGCGCAACTGCATGTCGCGCGAACCGTCTGCCGGCGGGCCGAACGGCTGATTGTGAAGCTCGCGCAGGCCGAACCCGTCGGAGAAACGGCGGTGAAATACGCAAACCGCCTATCAGACTTCCTCTTTGTCGCAGCGCGATTTGCCAACCTGGCACAGGGCGACGTGCTTTGGGTTCCGGGCGCCAACCGGACCTAAAATTTGCGTTAGTTGCATTCGGGCATCCAAGCCTCCATCTTCCGGCCGACATCACTTCCCTTTCCGGAGACTGACATGCTGCGCAAAGCTGTCCTTGTCGCGTGTGCTGCCACCTTCTTCCACGGTTCCGCCGCCTTGGCCGCTGCGCCTGCGCCAGCGCCGGAGATCGTCTTTGCGAAAGGTGTCACGCGTACGGAACTGACCAAGGTGCTGACCTCGCATGGCATGACCGTGAAGGACGCCACGGAGAACGAGGCTGATCCCTGGCTGAAGGCGAAGTCACCCAAGGGCGTGGAGTTCTACGTCAACATGTATGACTGCCAGGGCACGGGGGCCGAGAACCGCCGCTGCAACAATCTCCAGTTCTTGGCGCAGTGGGAAATGAGCACGCGCACGACGCTTGAGACCGCAAACGTCTATAACCAGAAATTCGTGTTCGGGCGCGCCTACATGTCGAAAGACGGCAAGACGTTCATGTTCGACTATTCGATCAATATCCGCGACGGTGTTTCCCGGGCGAACCTCAAGAAGCAGGTCGATAACTGGCTGCGGGTCCTGGACGATGTCCGCTCCATGCTGAAAGTCTGAGATTCAGGCCAAAAACTCCGGGGTGGTCGCACGCTCCACGGGCGATTTCCCCTTTTGTGCAAACGGCACTAGATTGCGGCGCATCACTAAGATGTTGCAGAGGCAATCATGGTTTTTCTTCCGCTCAAGGATGACAATCCACTCCGGATCATCCAGTTCCAGTATGCGACGCTGCTGATCTTCGCGATCAACGTGTTCGTGTTCATCTGGCAGGACTCCCTGCCGGAGATCGAGCTCGTCAATGTCGCCATGTCGGGCGGACTGGTGCCGAGCGTGTTCCTGAATGGCGCCAAGCTTCCACCGGAGTTCGCCAACCTGCCGACCGAGGTGACACTGATCACCTACATGTTCCTGCATGGCGACTGGTGGCATCTCGCGGGTAACATGCTGTTTCTCTGGGTTTTTGCTGACAATGTCGAAGACGCGATGGGCTTTTTCCGCTTCATCCTGTTCTATCTGCTTTGCGGGATCATCGCAGGGCTCGCCCATGCCTTTGCCAATCCGGGTTCGGACGGGCCGCTGATCGGTGCCTCGGGCGCCATAGGCGGTGTCGTAGGGGCTTACCTGATGCTCTATCCACGCGTGAAGATGTGGGTTCTGGCCTTTGGCCGCATTCCGCTGAAGATCCCGGCCTATCTCATGGTGGGTGCGTGGATTGCGTTCCAGCTCTTCTCGGTCTGGATGCAGGACGAGAGCAACACGGCCTGGTGGGCCCATATTGGCGGGTTCCTCGCCGGCGTGGCGCTGGTGTTCATCTTCAAGCGCCGGGGCCAACCGATGTTCGCGGGTGCACCCGCGGGCTAGTCCGGCGAAAAAGTCGCGGGCGTACTGCCGTAGCTGGCGATGCGCCCGTTAACTTTTGACCTGTGGGATTTGGAGCAGCCGACACCATAAATTATGTCCGTTCGTTGACAGGTTTACGGCTTGCCCGTAATTTGTGCAGCGCACAATTGCAGGTTTTTCATGAGGCGCAATCAGCCCGTTTCAAGAGAAACAGCCAGCCAGATCTGAGTTTCCATTGAGCGGGGCCAAGGCCCCAACAGAGAGAAAATCCGAATGAAGGTGCTTGTACCGATCAAGCGCGTCGTCGACTACAACGTGAAGATCCGCGTGAAGCCGGATCAGACCGGGGTCGACCTCGCCAACGTGAAGATGTCGATGAACCCGTTCGATGAGATCGGCGTCGAGGAAGCCATCCGCCTGAAGGAAAAGGGCGTTGTGACCGAGATCATCGCGGTCTCGGTTGGTCCGAAGGAAACGCAGGAAACGATCCGCACGGCGCTTGCGATGGGAGCCGATCGCGGCATCCTCGTGATCGCGCCGGCCGACGTCGAACCGATTGCCGTGGCCAAGATCCTGGCCGGCATCGCCAAGGCCGAATCTCCGCAGCTGATCATTCTGGGCAAGCAGGCCATCGATGATGACTGCAACCAGACCGGCCAGATGCTTGCACAGCTTCTGGGCTGGGCGCAGGGCACGTTTGCCTCGAAAGTCGTCATTGAAGGCGGCAAGGCCGAAGTCACGCGCGAAGTCGACGGCGGCCTGCAGACGGTCAAGCTGGCCCTGCCTGCAATCGTCACGACCGACCTTCGCCTGAACGAGCCGCGCTACGCTTCGCTGCCAAACATCATGAAGGCCAAGAAGAAGCCGATCGACGAGAAGACACCGCAGGACTACGGCGTCGATCCGGCACCGCGCCTCAAGGTTCTCAAGGTCAGCGAACCGCCGAAGCGCAAGGGTGGCGTGAAGGTCAAGACGGTTGAAGAACTTGTCGAGAAGCTCAAGAACGAAGCGGGAGTGATCTGAGATGGCTGTGCTGCTTATTGCCGAGCACGACAACACGTCGCTCAAGGAGTCCACGGCCAAGACCGTTGCAGCTGCGATCGCCCTCGGCGGACCGGTTGATGTTCTCGTGGCCGGACAGAATGCCAAGGGCGTTGCCGAGGCTGCTGCCAAACTGGCCGGCGTGTCGAAAGTGCTGCTTGCGGATGACGCGCAGTATGCGAACCAGCTCGCTGAAACAATGTCGGCGCTCATCATCGAACTTGCCGGCAAGTATGACGCCGTCGTTTCACCTGCGTCGGTGAGCGGCAAGAACTTCATGCCGCGCGTTGCGGCGGGCCTTGATGTCGCCCAGGTCTCCGAAGTCGTGTCGGTGGATGCACCTGATACGTTCACGCGGCCGATCTACGCGGGCAACGCGATGCAGCAGGTTCAGGTTCCGGCCGGCTCGAAGAAAGTTCTCACGGTTCGCCCGACGGCCTTCAAGGCGGTTGAAGCCACCGGGTCAGCTGCGATCGAAACGATCGGCGCGGCGCGCAATCCGGGTACGTCCGAATTCGTGAAAGACGAGATCGCAAAGTCGGAACGTCCGGAACTGGCGGGCGCGCGCGTTGTCGTGTCCGGCGGCCGTGGCATGCAGTCGGGCGACAACTTCCATCTTCTCGAGAAGGTGGCTGACCGCCTCAAGGCCGCCGTCGGCGCCAGCCGCGCGGCCGTTGATGCGGGCTTCGTGCCCAACGACTATCAGGTCGGCCAGACGGGCAAGGTCGTCGCTCCGGAGCTCTACATCGCGGTCGGCATCTCCGGCGCCATCCAGCACCTTGCGGGCATGAAGGACTCAAAGGTCATCGTGGCCATCAACAAGGACGAAGAGGCGCCGATCTTCCAGGTAGCCGATTACGGCCTGGTGGCAGACCTCTTCAAGGCCGTGCCCGAACTCGACGAAGAACTGAAGAAGAAGGGCTACTGAGGGTCGCGGGGGACAAGGCTCCCCCGCATTTCCCTGAAGGGCCTCAACAACAGCAAGCCAGCGAGAAAACGCACATGGAAATTCACAAGGTTGGCGTCATCGGCGCCGGGCAGATGGGCAACGGCATCGCCCATGTGTGCGCTCTCGCGGGCTACGACGTCCTCCTTCACGACGTGAAGAAGGAGAAGGTGGATGCCGCCTTCGAGATCATCTCCGGGAACCTCTCGCGCCAGGTCGCGCGCGGAAAGATCACGGACGCGGAAAAAGACAAGGCGATGAAGCGCATCCAGCCGGCCTTCAGCCTGGATGATTTCGCCCAGGTCGATTTCGCCATCGAAGCGGCAACAGAAGACGAGAAGGTCAAGCGCCAGATCTTCCAGAGCCTGTGTCCCAAGCTCTCGAAAAACGCGATGATCGCCAGCAACACCTCGTCGATCTCGATCACGCGACTGGCGTCGGTGACCGACAG
>JBILMZ010000202.1:0-6432 GCA_044375275.1 Micropepsaceae bacterium
CCTGCAGTATTTCCTGGCCCAGCTCGGGCATGAGTCGAACGGGCTGACGCACAAGGAAGAGGGCCTGAGCTACTCAGCCTCGCGGCTGACGGAGATCTGGCCGAGCCGCTTCCCCACGCTTGAGGTCGCCAAGAAGTACGAGCGCAATCCCGAGAAGCTTGCGAACTTCGTCTATGGCGGACGCATGGGCAACGTGAACCCGGGCGATGGCTACAAGTTCCGGGGACGCGGCTATATCCAGCTCACGGGACGCGAGACCTATCGCGAGATCGGCAAGATCGCGGGGCTTGATCTCGAGAATGACCCGGACCTTGCTGCCAAGCCGGAGAACGCGGTGCGCATCGCCTGCGCATTCTGGACCTGGAAGAAGATCAATCCGACCTGTGACACCGGCGACTTCACGGCCGTCACGAAGAAGATCAATGGCGGCACGAACGGCCTGACCGATCGCCTTGACTGGCTGACCAAGGTGCAGAAGGTGCTGAAGGCACCTGCCACGCCTTCGACTGCGCCATCGACGGCCACGACGCCGTCAGTGCCCACGCCGAAGCCGAAGCCTGCCCAGCCCACGAAGCCAACGACCGAGCAGTCCGAGACGCTCGCCAACAATGCGATCCTCGAGGCGCAGAAGAAGCTCTCGCGCATGGGCTATTACCAGGGCGTCCTGGACGGTGTTTACAACCAGCTGCTCAGGGCGGCGCTGTGGGCGTTCCAGAAGGACGAGGACCTGCCGCAGACGGGTCGCCTTGACGAGCGCACGCGTCTCGAACTGAACGTCTAGGCCGGGATCAGGCGAACTCGTCGCGCTCGCGGAACACAACGGCCAGCAGCACGCCGATCACGCCAAACACGGCGAAGGCCGGCAGCGTCAGCAGCGCGTTGAAGATGTCCATGAGGGGGCTGGGCACCATGCCTGCAAGCCAGGCCTTGAAGCTTGCCACGCCCGTGGCCGTGAACAGCGCCCAGACATTTTCCAGCGTGCGCAGGACGGGCTCCTGCCCGCTTTCGAGCATGCTGACGACGTCGGCGCCCAGGAGCATCAGCCCCAGGACAATCAGGATCAACGCGAAAAACCGGAAAAAAGCCATCAGACGAGCGCCCCCACGCAAGGAGCGCATGGTACTTGAAGGCGTGCCCCCTGCTCAAGGTTTACGCGTCAGGGCAAATCCTGCAGCAAAGGCCGAAATCTGCGACTTTCTTGTCGCACTTTCACCTTGCTCAAAGAAAGTCTCGCTCTATAGTCCGGCCCCTCGCGCCCCTTTCCAGAGGGGACCGTGGCAATGGACAGATGGCCGAGTGGTTTAAGGCGCACGCCTGGAACGCGTGTATACCTTCACGGGTATCGAGAGTTCGAATCTCTCTCTGTCCGCCATTACCCTTTGAAATCATTGGGTAATTTCCGTTTTATGCCACCCACTCATAAATCTGCTCATAAGTTCGCCAGCGGCTTGGGGCGGTCAATTGCCCTCCATTCGGCAGACTCATTGCTAGCGGCCTTAAGTCATTG
The DNA here is from genome assembly GCA_044375275.1 of Micropepsaceae bacterium. Classification (GTDB taxonomy): domain Bacteria; phylum Pseudomonadota; class Alphaproteobacteria; order Micropepsales; family Micropepsaceae; genus SZUA-430. The sequence goes on from JBILMZ010000202.1 coordinate 1,508, forward strand.
AAATTGCTCAATAATCTTGTGGTGGCTGACCCCATTAAAAATGACCTAACCCATTGATATTGCTTCATCTTCCATTGTTTCGAACGAAAACCGTTATCCGCCGGTAAAAAGCGGTGCTCGACCGATATCTCCCGTTAGAAAACGGTGGCTTGGCTGGCGCGATCACTTTGGCGAGCCATCTGCTCATATGACTGTCGTTTGCCCGGCCTGAAGTAGTAGGGGCGCTCAGACCTGTAAGCCCATCCGCCAAGATTGGTCGCTGCACTGAGGATCTCAGCCTGGCAGGCAGTATTCTCGCAATCCAATCCCGGTTATCGACGGCTATTAGGGGGGCCAATTCTGCCTAAACGTCGAAGGACCAAGAGCTTCAGCCGGGCTTACTGAGAGGTATTGTCGAGGAGTGTGTCCCTGAGCGCCTCGAAAGGCCCGCGCAGAGAGCGCACAGTGATCGTGCAGCTTGCGATGTATCTAAGAGGGGCCTCTAGGTATGCAGAAACTCGCGCTTGTGGCGGCAACGGTCTTGTCCACGTCTTTCGCCCCGTCAATTGCTACGGCCTCGTTGGTTACGTTTACCTATGATGATCCGGCGGCATCTATAACGGGAACGGACTATAGCAATGTGCTGGGGTTTGGGGTTGGCGTCATAAACCGTCGAGCTCATGCTTACATGTCCCTGACATTTGATACTGACACGGTTCCCACACAATCCAATTCCGAAACCCAGCTTTGCAGCTTGTCTGCATGTGGCGTGACTGGAACCGCACATATCAACGGCCATGTCATTCCATCTTCACTGCAACAGGAACAACGGCAGAGCGTGGCCGCAATATTCAACAACGGCTTCTTGGCTCAGCAGAATGTGATGCACCAAGTATTTCACACTGGTAACGACACGCGTGCAGATCCCTATCATGCAGCGCATTTCACCTTTAACTCCGTCGGAACCCCCAATTCACCAGCACAAGCTGCTATATTTCAAAACCTCAAATTTGAGCGTTTCAATTTTGAGCGCTTTGGCTTTTTGGCTTTGCAATGGTTCGATGTTCAAACCTACTTTGATGGTAGTCAGCGCAATGACTTGTGCGGCACCACCGTATGCATTGGCCTCAGTGTGGAAGTGCGGCTGTTCAATTCTGACAAATACACGGTTACTGTTTCTGAGGTCGGCGTGCCCGAACCCTCCACCATCGCCCTCATCGCTATGGCGCTGCTGTCGATGTTCGGCTTCGGCATGATGCGCAGCAGCATTCGTAGGACGGAGCCATGACGGCAGCAGCTATACGAGCATGTCTGATCTTCGTCGCGCTGTTTTCGTGTGCGCCGGTAGCAAGGGCTGCCCTCATTACCTTCGATGACTTGCCTGTTAATCCGATCCCAAATGGGTATGCTGGATTGAACTGGTCAGGTTTGTATTTGCAGAAGGCTCCAACATCAGGCGCTGACACAGGCATCGATAGTTCTGTGGTCAGCCTTCCTGGCGTTGCCGTTCAGCAGTTTGCACGCCAGGCGATTCACATATCTGCACCATCCGGCACGTTCGAATTTAATTCTGCTTACTTTGCAGGAGTGCTTTACGACAACTTGTTCATTGAAGTAGGTGGATACAAGCTCGGGACTTCGCTGAATGGTGCTCCTGACTACTCTGCAAGCTTCTTCGTGAATATGACTGCGCCTACGCTTCAGATATTCAATTGGCTTGATGTTGCCGATGTCCGAATTAACGCGTGTTGCGGTTCGAAGCACTTCTCATACTTTGGAAATGAGGCGGACAATTTCCTTATGGACAACTTAAGGGTCAACGCCTCGTCCGAGCAGACAAGTGTCCCCGAGCCCTCCACCATCGCACTTATCGCGATGGCACTGCTGTCGCTGTTCGGCTTGTGCATGATGCGCAGGCGCGCTGAGGCGTAAGCGCAAACACACATACACTGCATCCAGGGGCTGCCATTGTGCGGCCCCTTTCTTTATCCATCAGAGGGTCGCTGGCGGCTGCCCTTGGTTGATGGCGTGTGGTGGCGGATACGTCCAAACTGACTCCAGCGGGCTTCTGTAGGTCCGGAAATGGCATTCCGCTATCGAGAATGCACGTCCGTCGGCTGCTCTCAGCCTACTGGAACCCGTTGTCGCGACATGTTGTCATCATTCAAATTTGGGGGCTCAAGTTTTCGTCTCCGGAGGGAAATCCCCGGGTGAAGGTTCCTGTGCGAGGGGAAGTTCCAAGCTCGTCACCGCTCATTTCTGTGACTTCTCCGAGCACGTGAAGGATGTTCTTGCGCCGGTTGTGTCGGGACTCTTTACAGGACAAAGCTGGCGAGTTGGAGGCATACTTAAGACTGTAAGGGGTGGTCCTGCGTGAGGCTTCGTTGGAGCGGCGCCTCGCAATTTGCTGAAGTTCGGGGATGGAGAGTTTGATGAAAAACATTATGACGATGACAGCAAGTTTGGCTGTGGCACTGCTCATTGGTGTCAATGGGCCAGCTTCCGCATCACCAATTCTTGCAGCTAGCATCAGCAATTCGGGAAGCACGTATGAATTCTACAGTGTGAGCGGCGGCATAAACTGGAACGACGCAAATGCGTATGCGCTCGGCTTGGGCAGTGGTGCGCATCTTGCCATCCTGGATTCCGCTGCTGAAAACAGCTTTGTCGCAGCCGCCATACCCTTGAGCCTGATCAACAGCAAAAGCACGCTTGGTCCCTGGATCGGTGCATCGAAGACTTCGGCAAATGTCCCCTTTAAGTGGGTGAACGGCGCTGTGTTCGCGGCCTTCGAGAATGGAAACTGGGCTGGTGGTCAGCCCGATGCCTTTGAGGGGTATCCCACTGCCGTGCTGTTCTATCCCAATGCCACGGGCAAATGGGGAGATTACGGGGTACAATGCGGTGCCGGTGGCGCCGTCGGTCCTGACGTTTGTGATCGTCTCGATCCCGTGTCCGGATTTGTTGTCGAGCGCGTTCCCGAGCCATCCACTGTTGTGATGATTGCCATGGCACTGCTGTCACTGTTCGGTGTGGGCATGATGCGCCGCCGCACCGAGGCGTAAGCTCAAGCACACACGAACTGCATCCAGGGGCTGCCGTCGGGCGGCCCCTTTTCTTTTGGCCTCAGAGACTCACTGGCGGCGGTTGTCGGGTAACTGCTCAGAGGTTGCCAACGCGCGTGAACTGGCTCCTGCGGGCTGCTGTGAGCCCGGCAATCACCCTTTGCCTGCGATTGGATGGTGATCAAGTGACTCGTTCGATCTTCGAGACGCTAACTGCCGGTTCCGACTGGGTTTCGCCCGACACATGGTGACGAGCCTTTTCCAGCCATTCGTCCATCGTAAGAGCGGGAGATATTGGGAAGTAGTATCTGGCCAATGCGATGCCTTCCCGGCGATAGCGTTCAACGCCGTCCTCGATGGTTTCGCCTTTCAGCAGTCTCAAAGCTGTTGAAGGTTGGGCATTAGGCGTCAGGGCTGCTTCGAGAGCTTGCAGGCGTGATTTCAGCTTGTGCTTCATGGCGTTGTCGACGCCCCCACCTTGCCCAGGTCTGCATTCGCCAGTGACTGGAGTTCTGCGATCATCTCTTCAAGCTGCTCGTCTGTCAGTTCGCCGAGGTAGGATTTCAGCGCCCATTCGGGCCATTGGTTGATTGGCGTATTGAAATATCTCTGCCAGTCCGTATGCCCGTGCTTCCGCTCCAATGCCTCAAGCCGTCGTCGATGGGCGGCACTCATTTCTTCGCCACCGCCTCTTCCAGCCTGCGCAACCGCTCTTCCAGCTCCACGATCTCAAAGCCCTTGCGGTAGGTTTCAAGCAAGCCTGCCAGAGCTTGACCTTCATCGGGCCTGAGTTCGCCGCTTGCTACCTGTTCGAGTACTCTGGCGGTGGCCTTCAGCGTATCCGCAGCACTGGAGACTTCAGGGATGGATGTTTGAAGCTTTCGTGTCTTCGGCACTGGCCACACCCGTTTTAGGATGATCTCGGCAGCAGCAAGATCGCCTTCCTTTGCCCGTTGCACCACCGCGCCAAGTACTTCTTCGGCACTCTCCTCGCCGATCACGTCCAGAAGCTTCGTGGCGGCGTTACGAAGGCCGGGAGGACGTCCTGGGCCACCAGCACCGCCGGGGGTGAAGAGAGGCTTGCTTGGCGATTTATTCTCGTTTTCTAACATGCTCGCACCCGTCCATCAGAGTTTCGGATTCTAACACAGGCTCTCTGATCCCCAAACGTTCCAGCACGATGCAGGCATCCTGAATGCGGCACAGGCGGAACTCTTCTGCTGTTCCCGTCCAAGCCTTCCGTGCAACTGGTAGCGGTGGGTGTCGCTCCAGCCACTTGGCTATGCAGTCCAGCCATGCCCAGTGTGCGGCCTCTGGTTCTGACATCTCGCCGTCGTATTGACGGATAGCCCGCCTCTCATCTCTGAAGTCGCGCCAAGCAATCAGTGACCACGGTACTGGTGGAACCATCACGGGGATGACTAGCCCCCCGTGATGCGTGACAATTGGGACAATAGCGCCAATAGCTTTGTCCGGCGGGGCTATTGTCCCATTTGGCACTATTGTCCCGGCTCTAAGCCCGGCCGTCATGGGCAAGCTCCGCAAGCACAGACCACAGTGCATCCAGCACCTCGTAACGTTCGGACATGCGACCGGGACGGTCACCAGCCCGCGATGTTGCTGCGCGCACCCACCCGGAATCCGCCAGGATTTCAAGCGCGGGGTACGCTTCGTTCCGGTCGCGGACTCCAAGATGCTTTTCCCTGTAGACTTCACGAAGGGTGATGCTGGACGGCGGATTCTTGTCACCCGCCTTTGATGCGAGCCACCGGGCAATCGTTCTGGCGTCACGTTCGGCTTTCGACAGGGCCGCATCCTGAAAGGTCCGAAGCGCGTGGCTGGCGAAGTATTCATCGTGACAATAAATCGCCCGGGCCAGTG
>JBILMZ010000146.1:0-8705 GCA_044375275.1 Micropepsaceae bacterium
ACCAGGATGAACCCGCCGCCAATGCCCATGACAACACTCAGCAACCCGATCAGAAAGCCCAGCAGGATGGGCGGGATCGCGGAAATATAGAGCTTTGATCGGTGGAAGCGGACCTTGAGCGGCCACCCATGCACCCAGTAATGCGCTCCTGCCGATCGCCTGGAGGACACGCCACCGCCTGTACTCTGGCGCACCGCCTGAAGGCTTTCCCAGAACATCAGCGTCCCGACAGATCCCAGAAAAATCACATAGGACAGCGCAATGAACAGATCAGCCTGCCCCGCCGCCTTCAGGGCATTGAACAGGTGGATGCCAGCGATCGATCCGACCAGGCCACCGCCCAGCAGGATCCCGCCCATCTTGAAATCGACGTTGCCCTTGCGCCAGTGGCTCATCACGCCCGACATGGACGAAGCCACGATCTGGGGCGACTGCGTGGCAACCGCCACGGCCGGCGGAATACCCCAGAACATCAGGAATGGCGTGAGGATGAAGCCCCCACCCACGCCGAACATGCCCGAGAGAAATCCCACAGCCGCGCCAAGGCCGACGATCAGGAACACATTCACCGGCATTTCAGCGATCGGGAGATAGATCTCCATGGGACACTGCGGAATTAGAGTGATGCGCAACGCAGGCAATGACGCTTAAACCTGTCATGCCATGAAGGCCAGTGAGCATTTCACAATAGCTCAAGAACGCAGGTCGCAAACTGCCGCACCGGCCAAGCCGGAGGCGTCTTCACCAATAGCCGGAGGGCATTTGTGGTGAATGCTGCTGGCAAGAGCCCCACCACATGGCCGGAAGCCAGCCTTGAGCGATGCCAGGCGCGTAACGGCTTCAGCCCGGACCGGCAGGCAGGTCGTTCGATGCAGGGTTGAGCGGCTTCGCCTTGAAGCGGCGGGCCGCATCAAGCGCCAAGGCGACATCCGACGCGCCGACTGTCTTCTTGAGTGCATCAAGCCGTTCGGCAGCCCCGTTGTCACCCTGCGAAGCAGCGACCGCATACCAGGTGATGGCTTCCTTCAGGTTCTTCTCGATACCCATGCCCTGCTCGAGCAGCACCGCGAGGTTATACTGGGAATCGGTCAGGCCGTGCGTCGCACTTTCCTTGAACCAGCGCGCTGCTTCCTTGTAGTTCGGCTGGCCGCCCGATGAATCGGCGAGCAGCACGGCGAGGTTGTGCATCGCCTTGCGATTACCAAGCTTCGCCGATTTCTCGTACCAGCTCTTCGCCTGCGGCATGCTCTTCTCGACGCCAACACCGCGCTCGTACAGTGCGCCCAGGCGATACTGTGCAATCGCCAGGCCCTGCTCCGCGGCCTTGGTCGCAAGTGAAGCGGCGCGCGAGTCATCCTTCACGACGCCGCGGCCTTCTGAGTAGCGCAGGGACAGGAGGAACTGCGACTTCGCATCGCCGCGCACGGCGCCAGACTCAAGGCTGGCCACCATGGCTTCCTTCTCGGACGTTCCCGGCAGTGCAGACGTCCCTGCGGTGAATTCAGCCGGAGACGCCTCGACAGGCATCGAAGGCCCACCCATGGGCTCGGTCATCGCAACCGGAGCCCCATTGGCAGCGCCGGTTTCCGAAGCAGGTGGTAGCGGCGCAAATTCGGCAGGCGGCGCGGCCGGACCTGATCGCCCACCCGCTTCGCCTGGCGCAACTGCAGGCGGCGTGGGCCCGTTCAGGATCTCGCCGATGCTTGAGCCTGGAACAGGACGCTCAACGCCATCTTCGCTCCCGCCCGGCAGAGTGAACAGCACCGCCACGAGACCCGTGACGACCGCAATCCCGGCAAGCGCGATGATGACGAGGCGACCAATATTGCGGCCACCAGGCTGCTCGACTCCCAGGGAGATCGGCCGCTTGCCGCGCTGGCCGTGCTCAGCCTGGCGCTCGGCCGCGGCCTGGGCGGCGCGGCGGGCTTGCGCTAAAAAATCGTTGCCTGGCTTGTCGGCCGCATCTTCCGAATCGAACGCACTGTTGAGTTCGTCTCCGAAGCTCGGCGGCTCAAACCGCTGGTCATCAAAGTCGGGCCCCTGCGAAGACTGCGGTGTTGCAAGGATGGTGCGAAGCGCTTCGAGTGACAGTCCGTCACTCTGCGCCTGGCGTGCACTCTCATCGAAAGGCGGCGGCACATCAGGCCCGAACGTACGGCTCTGCGTGTTGGGACCCGAACTTGTCAGGAACGGCGGGAGATCGGACTCCGGCGCGTAGCGCGGTGGCTGCACTGGCGGAGGCGCAAAACCCTGAAGGGAACTGAGCGCTGACGGGCTGCTTGAAATCCGGCTCGGATGCGGATCAGGCTGAACGGCATCAGCAGCACCACGCGCAACAAGCCCGTCAACGGTGAGCCGCAGCGCCGACATCGAATCCTTGTGGCGCTGGTCGGCAACTTCGAGACGATCGGAAAAATCATCAAATGACTTGTGAAGGTCGCGAACGGTCGCTTCGACACGACCATCGGACTCGTCCACACGCTGCGACAGCACGTTGATGGACTGGGACTGACGCTTGTCCGAATCCTCGATTCGGGCAGACAAGGACTTTAGCGCTGCGTTCACGCCACCGACGGATTCGGCCGTGCGCTTGTCGCTCTGGTCGATCTTCGTCGTCAGGGCGCCGAGCTTGGCTTCAAGCGACGTGATGGAGTTCACGAGCGGCTGCGTCGACTGCTCGCCCATGCCGTCTATGCGGGCAGCTATCCCTTCAACCGATCCCTTCAGCGCAGCAAATGCAGCAGGCGGAATCGCATTCTTGGCTGATGCAGCTTGTGCGATGCGTCCATCCATGGCCGACATCTGGCCGCGGATCTCGTCAAACATCGACGATGAACGGGCTTCCAGCGCATCAAAGCGCGCCGTGATGCTCTCGCTCATCGTTGCGCCGCGCTCGACCGTATCCACGCGCGATCCGAGATCGCGCATGTACTTCGCCATCTGCGTGATGTCTTCACGCGTGCGGCGATCGGCATCGACCACCTCGCCCCGCATCGACGCGATGGAAGATTCAAGGCGCGCGAGCGCATCCTTGCCCGGCGCGTTACCTGCGACGGTCTCCATGTCGGTCAGGCGCTTCTGCAGCTGCCCGAGCGTAGCCTCGATTCGGCCGATCGCTTCGCGTCCGGGATGGTCCGCACGCTCCGCGTCCAGCTCACCCAGGCGCTTGTGAAGGTGCCCGAGCGCCGTTTCCAGCTTGGCAATGGAATCCCTGCCCGGCCAGTCAGCCTGCCCGGTTTCAATATCGACAATGCGCTTCTGAACGCTGCGCACGGTCGTCTCAAGACTGTCGAAGGCCTTGGACTGCTCGCGCGCCGACTGCGCCAGCGCATCCGCCGCGCTCGAGAAGGCCGCATCAGCAAGCTGCTTTACCCGCTCGGCGGCATCGATGCGGTCCTGCATCGCTGCGACTGACTGATTGACGGTCGCGATGGCTTGCTGTGCACGTTTGTCGGACTGTTCGAACCGCTCTCCCAGATCGCGGACCGTGCCGGTAAGGGCAACGATGTCCTGGCTACGCACGGGCTGCTCATAACCAACGCCGTTCGGATCCCGGAAGAGATGCTGCGGCGGCTGCTGCGCATAGGGTTGCGGACCCGGCCCCTGCTGCGGACCAAATCCCTGGGGGCCTTGCGGCTGCGGCGCATACTGCGACGGCGCATAAGCCTGCGGACCGAATGGCTGCGGAGCGCCCTGCTGGGGCGCAAACGCCTGTGGCTGCGGCTGCGGATAGAGCTGCTGCGGCGCGTTGGCGAACTGCGGCTGCCCATATTGCGGCTGTTGATATCCTTGCGGAACAACCTGTGGGACAGCTTGCGGATATCTCTGCGCCTGACTCAGCTGCTGCGGTTGCGGCTGGAACTGCGGCTGAGGCCCGTAGGTTCCATCACCCGGCAGGAACCCCTGCTGCGAATGAGACTGCGGATAACCACTAGCAGGGCCACCCTTTCCATCCGTAAGGATGAGACCAGACAGCCATTCGCCAAGGCTCACGCCTGCACGGCGCGCCGCTTGCTGAGCAACCTCACGGGCTTCAGCTTCGATACCTTTAACATTCCACGGAACGCCGGGCCGCATGCGAATCAATACCCCCGAATTTCCGTCGACGTTAGGTATGCGAATATATTGTGTAAAGAACGCGCCACCCTACAATGGGTGCTACCGTTGCATTTACATCTCATCAAGATTCGTAAACGGCAGAACACCAACGACCAGGGCGGTGAACATGTTGCGTAGACGACTCACATCGACTTCGTTGAACAGCAGCATCAAGCAAGAGTTGCAACCCGATTTGACTTCTACCTTTCTCCGTTTCGCGCAGCAGCTTTCACGACAGGTGATTCGCATCGCAGTCATCACCGCGGGCCTGCACGTTTCGGCATGCTCCACCTATCTTTCCGGCATTTCGGACAGTTCTCAAAAACTTGACCCTGATTCAGGCCGCATCCCGAAAGTGGACCTGTCACAGGCGCGCTGGCAGAAGCTTACCCCCACGCAACCCGATCAGAATCCGGTTCGGATGGCCATCCTTGAACGGGATGAGAAGATTGGTGCCACGCGCATTGCACTGAAGGCGCCAGCCAACACGTCGATCCCGCCACACTGGTTCGCCGTGCAGGGATCCTGCACGATCCTGCAGGGCACTTTCGTTTTCGACGGCGTCGATGCGAAGGGCAAACCCGAACGCGTGCGCAAGCGCCCAGGAGACTTCGTGATGCTGCCACCGAACTATATCCTGAGGCTTTCAACCGAAGGCACGACCGACGCCGTGCTCTATCTCACGCTGTACGGCGAATGGTCACCGCAGTTTCAGTCGAACCCCTGGGGCAAGCCGTCCTTGCGGGGCGCCAATTGAGGCCGAGGGAAACGGATAGACCTTCTCCTTGCCCAGCGCATAGGCACTGAAGCCGCTGTCGAACAGCGGGACGAACGCATCATCGGTGACATCAAGACCGCCGGTGAAAGCGCCGGCAGAAGGAAGGATGCAGCGCACGCCGTCACTGACAAAGCACTTGCGCCGCATGCGCTTCACACGCGTCTGGACTGTGACAACGGGATGAAGGTGCCCCGCCACCTCCCCCACCGGATCCATGCTTGTCGATGGCTCATGCCGGAACGTGAGCGGCCCGACCGAAAGGGTCGGCGCGCTTTCACCGCCAAGCACGCCGGCAGCCGCTGCATCGTGGTTCCCTTCGATCCACACGAAGCGACGCCCTTTCATCAGCGACTGGATCGTCTCCCGCGCTTTGGTATCCAGACGCGCGGGTCCGTCTTCATCATGAAAATTGTCTCCGAGGCAGACGATGCGGCGAGGCGAATGGCGATCAACCACCTCCTGCATCAGCCTCAGCGTCGCATGCGTGTCATAGGGCGGCAGCAACTGTGTCGTGCGCGCGGCAAAGGACGAGCCCTTTTCGAAGTGCAGGTCCGCAAACGCCAGCAACTTCTCGGCTGGCCACCACAACGCGCCCTGATGGTCGGCGAAGACATCGGCACCGGCGAGCACGAACGAAACCAAGCGAAGAGATCCTTTACAGGGACTGAATCCGGGGACAGAAAACGGGCGATGACCCGAATAAATATCTGCTGTTTCCCCCACACATTGTCACACCCTTCCTTGACTTATCCACACAGGCCGTGCATATGACACGCAGCAAAACACGATTTTGCGAGCGCTTACGCCGCGTGGCCGGCTCGGGACATGTAGAAAACGTCCCTTTCTCGATACCTTATTGAGCGCGCACCATCAGGACCAGCCCAGGTAACACGCGGGGCATCCATCACAACCCCGCGATTTTCGCGCGCCCGGCCCCGGACTCGATGTCCCGGCAGTTGGCGTGTCTGGTCGCATATTGAAAGTAAGAACATAGTGACTGATTTTAACTCCATGGGCCTCGAACCGCGCCTTCTGAAGGCGCTTGCGCACGAAGGCTACACCACCCCAACCCCGATCCAGACACAGGCCATCCCGCACGTGTTGCAGGGCCTTGACCTGCTTGGCATCGCGCAGACGGGCACCGGCAAGACGGCAAGCTTCGCGCTCCCGATCCTGCAGCGCCTGACCCTGAACCCTAAGAGGGCCGCGCCCAAGTCCGCACGCGCCCTCATCCTGTCGCCAACCCGTGAACTGGCAGCCCAGATCGCCGACAGCTTCCGCGCCTATAGCCGCTTCCTCAACGTGTCCGTGACGACAATCTTCGGCGGTGTGAGCGAACATCCGCAGAAGCAGAGCATGGCCGGTGGCATTGACGTCCTCGTGGCGACGCCAGGTCGCTTGCGCGACCTCGTCGCGCAGCGCGCCGTCGATCTCGCGCATGTCGAGATCTTCGTCCTCGACGAAGCTGACCGCATGCTCGACATGGGCTTCATCAACGACATCCGCAAGATCGTGAAGTTCCTGAAGTCCGAACGCCAGAACCTCTTCTTCTCGGCCACGATGCCGGAAGAAATCGGCAATCTCGCCGGTGAACTCCTGCGCAATCCCGTCAGCGTCAGCGTGACACCGCAGGCAACGACCGTTGAGCGCATCGCCCAGCAGGTCATTCACGTACCGAACGCCGACAAGCGCGCGCTGTTGATCCACCTGCTGCGCTCTGACGCCGCGATGTCACGCGTGCTCGTGTTCACGCGAACCAAGCACGGCGCAGACAAGATCGTCCGCGCCCTTGACGCCGCCGGCATCTATGCCTCGGCACTCCACGGCAACAAGAGCCAGAGCCAACGCGTTCATGCTCTGAACAACTTCCGTTCAGGTCGCGCGCCGGTACTCATCGCCACCGATATCGCGGCCCGCGGCATCGACATCGATGGCATCAGCCACGTGATCAACTTCGATCTCCCGCATGTCCCCGAGTCCTACGTTCACCGGATCGGCCGCACGGCACGTGCAGGCGCCGCCGGCATCGCCATCGCATTCTGCGATCGCGAGGAACGTTCGCTGCTGCGTGACATCGAGAAGGTTACGCGCCAGCACATCCCTTCAAGCGAATGGCGTGCAACGGAACAGACGGCAGAAGGTGCCGCACCTGTCCTGACACATGACCAGAAGCAGGAATTCCGCCGGCAGCGGGAACCGGAACAGCGTCCGCGCAACAGCGCATCGCGTTCGGGTCCGCCAAACCGGGGTGGCCCGTCAAAGCCGCACCGCAAGGGCAACAACCCGCGCCGTGACATCCTCGATCACATGGCAGCGCAGGGCACACAGCCCAGCGTGACAGTCGAACCGCGTTCGGCAGACGGCCAGTATCGCTCACCCAAGCCGCCTCAACGCTCCGGCAAACCTTTCCAGGGCAAGCCGTTCGGTGGCGACAGGGATCGCAATCGCGGACAACGTCCGGACAGCCGTCCTGACAACCGCGACGCACCGCGTTCGGAACAGCGCCAGGAACATCGCGGCGAACGTCCGGCCGGGAATCGCGACACGCAGGGTGCAGGCCAACCCGGTGAACGCGCATTCAAGCCCCGTGGTGACCGTCCCTTCCAGCAGCGTGGCGACCGCCCGTTCCAGAAGCGTGGCGATCGTCCGCAGGGTGCTGGCGCCGAAGGCAATGGCGGTGGACGTCCGTTCCACAAGCGCGGCGACCGTCCGCACAGCCAGGGCACCGAAGGCGCAGGCGCTGCGGCACGTCCGTTCCACAAGCGTGGTGACCGTCCGCACAGCCAGGGCACCGAAGGTGCAGGCACTGCTGCACGTCCGTTCCACAAGCGTGGTGACCGCCCCCAGTCCACTGAAGGCGCTGGCGCAGCGGCACGTCCGTTCCATAAGCGTGGTGATCGTCCGCAGGGACCGGCACGCGATGGTCAGGCACGCCCGGGAAAGTTCGGCAAGCGTCCGACGGCCCGCACATACTAGGCTGACCAGGGGAAGAGTCTGGCATGTTTGACTGGCTTTTCGGCAGGAAGCGACCCGCAGTTCCAGGACTGCAGAAACCTTCAGGCCGAAAGCCGGTTCAATCCGCACCGATGGTGCGGGCCATGCCAAAGCTCCCCTTCCCCATCGAATCTGTCCACGGCTCGCAGGCCCTTGAAGCGTATGAACGTCTCAGGGGCGCCGGCCGTGGAATTCCTGTCATCGTCGGAAACGACGAGTCATTGCACCGCCTCGCAGAACGGCTGGCGCACGTGAACCAGCCGGAAAACGTTCTGGCCATCGAGAAAGAAGCAGTTGCAGCGCCCTTTCCGGAAACATGGCGCCATAAACGCCAGCAGGATCTCGGCGCCTATGATGACGCTGGCGATGAAGACTTTGCGGTAACAGGCGGTGAGTGGCCCGAAGGCATCACCCCGCAGGATTTCTCACAGCATCTCGACCTGTTGACGCAACAGCCGCTCAATCGCGTGCACCTGGTGATCCTGCCGACGCTTGATCCTTCGCTCATTCCGGCATTCCTGAATTTCGGCGGCTGGAACGAATGCCCGGATGCAGCGACCCACGTCGCCGCCGCGCGCTACTGGCACGAGAAATACGGCGCCGAAATCGTCGCCATCACCGATGACATCATCGAGTACCGGGTGAAACGTCGCCCTGCCAGCCGCGAGGAGGCCATGACCCTCGCCCGGGAACACTATGAACTGTGCTCCGACATCGTATTGCAGGGATCCGGAACGCTTGAACCTCTTGCCGCCACGCTGATGGCAAGCGATTGGTGGTTCTTCTGGTGGGACTAGGATCTCATGCAGCAGGACAAACCATCCATCCTGATCAG
>JBILMZ010000103.1:0-11765 GCA_044375275.1 Micropepsaceae bacterium
GCCTATCTCATGGCGCATCCCGAAGTCATCGAACTTCCACTTCAACAGATCAAGGACGGTCTCGTATTCGTCGCGGAGTTGACTGGCACCGTCGTCGGCTACGTGTCGCTGAAGGTCTATGCCAAACGGAAGATGGAACTTGAGGGTCTGTTCACCGAGCCGGACCAATGGCGACAGGGCATCGGCCGCCAACTTGTGCTCCATGCCATCGACATAAGCCGTTCACAGGGAGCGCGCACCATGATCGTGTTCGCAAATCCGCACGCGCTCGGCTTCTATCGCCGGATGGGCTTCATCAAGGAGGGTGAAATCACGGTGGAGTCCCAAACCGCCATGATAATGAGCATGGATCTCAGGCGTCGCTAGTTCGCCCGCCCGCGTAGCAGCCGCTCCATCGCATGCACGCAACCATCGATCGTGATCCCGCTTTCACCACGCGCCAGCGCAAACGCGCTTTCATTTATCGCACCAAGCAGCAGGATCGCCAGCGGCCGCGCCGGCTGAAGCGGAATTTCTCCGGACGCGATCAGCGCCTCGACGCCGTCCGTGATCGTGCGCATACCCCGCAGCATGTCCCGGCTTTGCAGGAAGCGCGCATTCAGCACAACTGGAGATTCGACTAGCACGATGCGGTGATACTCCTTGTCTTGCGCAAACTCGAGAAACGCACGAAAGCCTTCGAGAAACCCCTTGAGCCCTCCCACCATGCGTGCCCGCTCCCGTGCATGGGCATCCATCTCTGCATCAAGCTCGTCAAAGACGGCCCCGAACAGGTCGACCTTGCCTTTGAAATGATGGAAGAGCGCACCGATCGTCACTCCGGCCTGCGCCGCCACCTCGGCTGTGGTGGTCGCCGAGAACCCCCTGTCCGCAAACAGCGTCCGTGCCGCGCGGATGATGTCCGCGCGGGTCTGGGCTGCAGCTTGGGCGGTTCGTCGGGCCAGGGCAGGCCTCCTCAGGCTTGGGATCAAGGCCCGGATTGACTTCCGGAAGCCTTCATTATACATAGTGATGATATGTAAATCAATGCAAGAGGCGCAGCCGCCATGGCTACGGAACACTTTGATGTGCTGATCATCGGCGCCGGACTGTCCGGTATCGACGCCGGATGGCATCTCAACAAATACGCACCGAAGAAGTCCTACGTCATCCTCGAAAACCGCGAGCGCATAGGCGGCACCTGGGACCTGTTCCGCTATCCCGGCATCCGTTCGGACTCGGACATGCTGACAATGGGATACCGCTTCAAGCCCTGGACGCATCAGAGCACGATCTCGCCCGGCCACGCGATCCGTGAATATGTCACCGAAACCGCAAAGGAAGCCGACGTCGATCGCCACATCCGCTTCCGCCACAACGTGTCGAGCGCCGCCTGGGACTCCGCGACAGCGCGCTGGACGATACAGGCCCGCAAGCGCGACGACAGCGGCAAGGAAGTCCCCGTCACCTACACGGCAAGTTTCCTTTTCTCCTGCGCCGGCTACTACCGCTACAGCGCGGGCTACACACCTGAATTCGCAGGCCGCGACAGGTTCCGCGGCACGGTCATTCACCCGCAGGTCTGGCCGGAAGGCTTCAACTATGACGGCAAGCGCGTGATCATCATCGGATCAGGCGCCACTGCCGTGACGCTGCTGCCGAACATGGCCAAGACCGCAGCCCACGTGACCATGCTTCAGCGATCCCCGACCTACTACGTCTCCCGCCCTGAAAAGGACTGGCTCGCCAACAATCTGCGCAAGATCCTGCCGGCGACCTGGGCTTACGCCCTCCCCCGCTGGCGCAACATCGTGCTGCAGCGCTTCTTCTACAGCAAGTCGCGTACCAATCCGAAGGGCGTGAAGAACTTCCTGATCAATGGCGTAAAGGCACTGCTGCCGAAGGACTTCGACGTCGAGAAGCACTTCACGCCGACCTACAATCCCTGGGACCAGCGCCTGTGTCTCGTGCCCGACGCCGACATGTTCAACGCGATCAGTTCGGGTCGCGCGAGCGTTGTCACGGATCACATCGACACATTCACCGAGAAGGGCATCCTCCTCAAGTCAGGCAAGGAACTTGAAGCCGACGTGATCGTGACCGCGACGGGCCTTCAGGTCCAGATGCTCGGCGGCATCAGCGTCTCCGTTGACGGCAAGCCCGTCGAATGGGGCAAGACCTTCACCTACAAGGGCCTGATGTTCTCCGGCGTGCCAAACCTCGCCAATATCTTCGGCTACACGAACGCCTCCTGGACACTGCGCGCAGACCTCGTGTGCGAATGGGTGACCCGCCTGCTCAACCGCATGGACGAAAAGGGCGCGCAGATTGCCGTGCCGCAGCTTACGGACCGCAACATGAAAGCCGAACCGTGGCTCGACTTCTCGTCGGGCTATGTGCTGCGCGCCATCGATCAGCTCCCCAAGCAGGGACCGGATGCGCCCTGGAAGCAGAACCAGGACTACTTCGCCGACATCAAGGAACTGCGCAAGGCACCGATCGAGGATGGCGTCCTGCAGCTGACCGGTGCGGGTCAGGAAGCTGTCGCCGAACTCGCACGCGCAGCCGAATAGTTCCAGGCCGATTTCACATTCATTTGGGCTCTTGTCTTGTCGCGCCGGTATCGGGTCATATGCACGCCATGAGCATTGACCCGACCGGAGACAGGACATGACCGACGCAACCTACACCCCGCCAAAAGTCTGGAAGTGGAACACGGAGGCCGAGGGCCGTTTTGCAAAGATCAATCGCCCGGTCGCTGGATCGACTCATGAAAAGGCGCTGCAGGTCGGCAAGCATCCGCTGCAGCTTTATTCGCTGGGTACGCCGAACGGCGTGAAGGTGACCGTCATGCTCGAGGAACTGCTCGCGCTCGGGCACAAGGGAGCCGAATACGACGCCTGGCTGGTCAACATCAATGACGGCCAGCAGTTCAGCTCCGGCTTCGTATCCATCAACCCCAACTCCAAGATCCCCGCCCTGCTGGACCACAGCACGCCGACGCCGACACGCGTCTTCGAATCGGCAGCCATCCTCGTCTACCTGGCAGAGAAGTTTGGCGGCGCCTTCATGCCCAAGGATCTGCCGGCAAGGGCGGAATGCCTGTCCTGGCTGTTCTGGCAGATGGGATCTGCGCCGTTCCTCGGTGGCGGCTTCGGACACTTCTACGCCTATGCGCCCATCAAGATCGAATACGCGATCGATCGCTACGCCATGGAGACCAAGCGTCAGCTCGACGTGCTGAACCAGCATCTGGCGACGAATGAGTACATGACGGGCAAGGACTACTCGATCGCCGACATGGCCATCTGGCCCTGGTATGGCGCCATGGTGAAGGGGGTTCTGTACGGAGCTGCCGAATTCCTTTCGGTGCACGAATACACAAACGTGATCCGTTGGGCCGACCAGATTGCCCAGCGCCCCGCAGTCCAGCGCGGTCGGATGGTAAATCGCGTCTTCGGCGATCCCTCCTCCCAGCTTCCGGAACGTCATGACGCCAGCGACTTCGATCGCGTCAAGCCCAAGGGATAAACTCAGGCCTGATGTTGCTGCCGGGATCGCCAGCGTTTGATGGCGCGCGCCATGTGCGCGCGCTTCAGGCGCCTTCGCTTCACAAGCGCCCTGAAGTCAGGCAGGTGATCAAAATACTGCAACTGCCAGCGGTAATAGTTGACGTACTCCAGCAGCGCCAGGAGCGCCATGCCGACCGTAAGCCAAGACGTAGCCCCGAACACGCCGCCCATCGACAAGACATCAACAATGAAGGAAATGACCGCCAGTCCGGTCGACACGACAGCCAGCGGTTCGGCCGCAGCAATCCGCGGAAGCCAGGTATCATAGGGCTCCTGCTGCCCGCGCAGGCGAAGATACTCGATGCGCCAGTAACACGCACCAATGACGAGCAGCACCGCATTGGCAGCAAGGCAGACCAGCAGCGGCCACCGGATTTGATCGCCAAGACTGATCGCACAGATGAGAACGGCTGCAGGCACGAGGGCGACGTTCATTGCCTCCATCTGCCAGTACATCGACAGGCGTTTCTCAAGGGCTGATGGGCTTGTATCCCCGACGCGACCCGTTGCCCTCACGGCTGGCTCCCTGCTAATTCCAGGTGACAGGATAATGCTTAAGACCTCCGCCTGCCAGTGACAGGCTTTGACGCGTGCCGACACAGTACCTAAAACGACAGGCGATGTTGCCCCAACTTCCAATCACGGCGATTTTTCCCGACTTGCGCAAGGCGATGCAGGACGCCAGGTCCGTCGTGCTTGAGGCACCACCCGGCGCGGGCAAGACCACCCTCGTGCCCCTCGCCCTGCTGGATGAACCTTGGCTGCGGGACAGGAAAATCCTGATGCTGGAACCTCGGAGGGTTGCAGCCCGCGCGGCCGCTTCGCGGATGGCATCCCTCCTGCGAGAGGAACCGGGAGGGATCGTCGGCTACCGCGTCAGGCAGGACAGCCGCGTGTCAGCCCGGACGAGAATCATTGTTCTCACCGAAGCGCTGCTGACGCGCCGGCTTCAGGAAGATCCGGAACTGGGCGACGTTGGCCTCGTGATCTTTGATGAATTCCACGAACGCAGCCTCAACGCCGATCTGGGACTGGCGCTGGCGCTGCAGGTTCAGGAAGCGCTCAACTCCAACATCCGACTTCTTGTGATGTCTGCGACGCTCGATGGCGCACGCATAGCCACGCTACTCGGCAATGCCCCTGTCATCCGCAGCGACGGACGCATGTTCCCGGTCGAAACCAGATACGTCACGCCGCCTCAGAACCAGCGTATCGATCAGATCGTCACCGGCACGATCCTTGACGCCCTGCACGACACCGAAGGAGGCCTGCTGGCGTTCCTTCCCGGTGAAGGCGAGATCAGGTCAGTCGAACGCGCCCTCGCCGCGCACGACCTTGGGAATGCGGAACTGGCTCCGCTGTATGGCAACCTGCCGCCCGAAGTTCAGGATAAAGCCATCCGGCCGCGCTCTGATGGCCGCCGCAAGATCGTGCTCGCAACCTCCATCGCCGAAACAAGCCTCACCATCGAAGATGTTCGCGTCGTCATCGACTCAGGCCTTCAGCGACTGGCGCGCTACAATCCGGCAACCGGCATGACACAGCTCGTGACGCAGCGCGTATCGCTGGCATCAGCAGACCAGCGCCGCGGCCGCGCGGGTCGTGTCGCACCTGGGATCTGCTACCGCCTCTGGAGCGAACCGGAAACGAGATCGTTGTCCGCATACACACCACCGGAGATCCTGACCAGCGACCTCGCACCGCTGGCTCTCGAAATCGCAGCGTGGGGAGAGCGGGATACTTCAGCCCTGCGTTTGCTGGACCAGCCGCCCAAGGGAACATTCACTGAGGCGCAATTGCTTCTCAGGGAACTCGAAGCGCTGGACAGTGAAAACCGCATAACACCTCATGGCAGGGCGTGCCTGTCATTTGGAGCGCATCCTCGCCTGGCCCACATGATGATCAGGGGAAGTGAACTCGGTCTTGGAACAACAGCGGCCGCACTCGCCGCAGTTCTGTCGGAGCGTGACATCACGCGAACGCGAGACACCGACCTCCGCACGCGGCTCGAAACCTTTGCAGGCCGACCGGACCCGCAGGCTGACCGCGGCGCCCTGGCACGCGCACGCGAACAGGCGCGCACATGGTCACGCAACATGCGTGGCACCCGAACCGAAGTTGAGCCGACAGCCGCAGGACGGCTGACCGCACTCGCCTACCCCGAGCGTGTGGCCCGCAGGCGCGGTCCTGCAAGCTTTCGTCTCGCAAATGGACGGGGCGCGATCATGACGGAAAGCGACCCGCTTGCATCAGAACCCTTCATCGCCATCGCAGCGCTGGACGGCGCCGGCGCCAATGCCCGCGTACATCAGGCGGCGCCGCTGTCGCTGGCAGAAATTGAAGACCTGTTTGCGGATCAGATCACCACTGCCGAAAAGGTTGAATGGAGCGACCGTGAACGCATCGTTGTCTCGCGCGAGGAAACGCGGCTGTTCGATCTCGTCCTTGCTGAACGCCCCCTGCGCAAGCCATCCCCCGACCAGCTAGCATCTGCGACACTTCACGGAATCCGCTCAATGGGATTGAAGTGCCTGCCTTGGACAGACGAAGTGGATGCCCTCAGGCACCGGCTGACATTCATGCGCAGGATCGAACCGGATTATGGGTGGCCCGATGTAAGCGACGAAGGCCTGCTGCAGACACTCGAAAGCTGGCTAGCCGGTTTTCTTGATGGCATCAGCCGGGCGACGGAATTTCACCGGATCAGGCTGCAGGACGCCTTGGGCGCCATGCTCGACTGGGAGAAGCGCAAGAGGCTCGACGCGCAGGCTCCGGTATCCATCGAAGTACCTTCAGGCTCCAGCATCCGGATAGACTACGCCACCGACGAGCCTTTTCTTGCTGTTCGCCTTCAGGAAATGTTTGGCCTGTCGGACACCCCCGCCATTGCCAATGGTCGCGTTCCCCTCCTCCTTCATTTGCTGTCTCCGGCACGCCGGCCTGTGCAGGTGACAAGGGACCTCCGCAGCTTCTGGAAAAATGGGTACCCGGAAGTCAAACGCGACCTGAAGGGACGATACCCGAAGCATCACTGGCCCGACGACCCGTGGACGGCAATCCCCACGGCCCGCGCCAAGCCGCGCGGTACATGAACCTGTTCGAACTTTCCGAATAATCTAAACAGATCCTTCACCTTGATTAATCGGACGGATTTAATGGTTCGCGAGCGATAATCCTCAGTCAATCAGGCGACCGGGGAACAGACTGATGCCTGTGCGTTCAAACAGTGCCGCATCCATGATCTCGGATGGACACGACATGTCAGGCAAGTGCCTCGATAGGGTCAACCTGGTCGACCGCGTCATCACGCGCACGAAGTTTGATGGCGCTTCGCTGCGCCGCGCAATCCTGACCCGGGCGGAGTTCCGCGACTGCTCTTTCGTCGGCGCCATCCTGGACGCCGCCATCCTTCTGCGCACGGTATTCGAGAACTGCGACTTTTCCAACGCGAGCGTGACCAACGCGAACGTTCAGGAAGCCGTTTTCAGGGCCACCAGCGTGCTTGGCTACAACAAGAACGAAACAACCATCAAGCAATCCCATACAAGCTTTGATGGTGCCGTACTTGACGGATCGAACTTCAGCCGCGCCCGCCTGATTGCCGCAAAGCTCCACAACGTCAAAGCCAGCAACGTGGATTTCTCCAATTGCGATCTTCGCAATTCCTCGTTCGACGGAGCGGTACTCGAAGACGTGAACTTCGCCGGCGCCAAGCTGCATGACGCCAACTTTGCGAAGTGCCCGGACGCACGCAATCTTTTGCCAGCCTACGCGCAATTGGTGGCAACTTTTGTACAACCCATAAGCGCAGCCAAACTGCAGGCGGTCCTGTCCTCACATCAACGCTGGCTTGAAACGGAAGGCAAGGAAGGCGAGCGCCTTACCCTGCAGGGCTATGACCTGTCCGGACAGAACCTCGATGGATATGACTTCTCCGGCACCGACTTTCGTGGCGCACGCCTCGACAGGACAAGCATGAAGCGGGTGAAACTGGTTGTCGCGGATCTTCGCAATGCCAGCATGCTCCATACCAACTTCACGGGTTCCGATCTCAGGGGAGCCCTCCTCTCGGATCAGGCGCTGAAGAGAGCCGTCCTTCTCGAAGCCTTGTTTGACGAGGAAGCGCTGGACGAACCTGCAACCGCAGATCCCACTGTCAACGACGCGGCTTGACGTCCATCGCTTCCTGAATGAGGGCATCGCTGGCTTCCGCCAGAAGAGCCTCACCCGCATCCACACCGACAGGAACCCGCCCGATCTCGAGCAAGGCAGGCACTGCCAGCGGCGAAACCCGATCGAGGTGCTTGAGCACAAGCCTTCCCTTGATGCGCCTCAGGAGGTCTCCCAATCTCTTGATGTCGAGCGAACCCGTCGCGGCATCCTCATAGGCCGCACGCAGCAGGATGTGGTCTGGTTCGTGCGTGCGAAGGACGTCGTAGATCAGGTCGGATGAAAATGTGACCTGCCTTCCCGTCCTCTCCTCATTGGGAAATCTCTTCTCGATGAGACCTGCGATTGTCGCACAGGTACGGAAACTTCGCTTGAGCAGCGCAGACTCGGCAAGCCAGGCGTCCAGATCATCGCCCATCATGTCCTGGTCAAACAGCTGTCCCATGTCGACATGACGAAGATCCGCAAGCGTCCAGATGGCCAGTGAGTACTCGCTGGCAACAAAGCCGAGAGGCTTGAGGCCCATGCGCTCAAGACGGCGCGTGAGAAGCATGCCCAGCGACTGATGGCACAAGCGGCCATCAAACGGATAGCAGACCATGAAGTATCGGGAGCTTCGGGGAAATGTCTCAATCAGCATCTGGTCAGCGCCCGGCAGGACCGATCGCAACTTCTGGATGCCGAGCCACTCTTTCACCTGCGCAGGAAGCTCTGACCAGCGTTTCGGGTTCGCAATCATCTCGCGCACGCGCTGCGCAAGGAATGTCGACAGGGGAAATTTGCCACCTTCAAATGACGGGATCTTCGGGTGCCCCGGCGGGCCCGGTGTCACGACGGCATCCGTCTCCACCACTGCCTCAAACCGCAGGATCTGGCCGCCGAACAGGAACGTGTCGCCAGGCGACAGTTGCTGCACGAACCATTCCTCGACCTGACCGAGCACGCGTCCTGCATAGGTGGCACGCGGTCCGGCATACCGCCTGACAATCCTGACCTTGAGCATCGGCACTTCCACGATCGTGCCACAGTTCAGCCTGTAACGCTGTGCGACCTGTGGTGAGCTGACACGCCATAACCCGTCGGTGGATTTTCGGAGCTTGGCAAACCGCTCATACGCACGCAGGGCATAGCCGCCCGTTGCAACGTAATCCAGCACGCGGTCAAAGTCGGCGCGCGCAAGTCCGGCATAGGGCGACGCCTGGATCACTTCACCATAGAGCGTGTCTGCATCGAATGGAGCCGCAACGGCAGACCCCAGGACATGCTGCGCCAGCACGTCCAGTGAACCCGCATGCGGCCCTTCTCCATCTAGTTCTCCACTCAGCAGGGCATCACGCGCGGCCTCGCACTCGAGAACTTCGAAACGGTTGGAAGGCACCAGCAACGCACGACTGGGTTCATTCATGCGGTGGTTTGAGCGCCCGATCCTCTGTGCAATCCGGCTTGCCCCCTTGGGAGCGCCAACATTGATCACAAGATCAACTGCCCCCCAGTCGATGCCAAGATCCAGCGTCGAGGTACAAATGACGCCACGCAAGTCACCTCTTGCCATCGCCGCTTCCACCTTGCGCCGTTGCTCCGGAGCAAGCGAACCATGATGAAGCGCGATCGGCAGATTCTCCGAGTTGATCCCCCAAAGCTCCTGGAAAATGAACTCGGCCTGCATGCGCGTATTGACGAACACGAGTGCGGTCCTCGCAGTTCGGATAGCAGCCAGAATGTCCTTCATCGCATGACGCGCCATGTGTCCCGACCACGGGACGTCTTCATCGGTTTCCAGGATCGAGATGTTTGGTTTCGCCCCGGGCGCGCCGCGGATGATCCTCACGTCAACGCCTTGCGCCACGTTTGATGGCTCGAGATAGCGGGCCAGCTTTGCAGGATCAGCAACTGTAGCCGAGAGCCCCACACGACGGTGCCCCGGCGCGAGCGTCAACAGGCGCGCAAGATCAAGCGCGAGGAGGTCGCCGCGCTTGCTGTAGGCAAGCGCATGCAACTCATCAAGGATGACGCAAGAAAGGCTCCCGAACAGCATTGGCGCCTCACGCGTGGCGAGCAGAAGCGCCAACTGCTCGGGTGTTGTCAGCAGAATGTCCGGCGGCGAAACTTTTTGCCGCTGACGCCGGTGCGCAGACGTATCCCCGGTTCGGGTTTCAAGCCGGAGCTTGAGACCCATTTCACGCACCGGATCTTCAAGATTGCGCGCAATATCTACTGCGAGCGCCTTGAGCGGCGACAGGTAAAGCGTGTGAATGCCGACAGGTCGCTGCGCCGCACGTTGCTTCAGCCGTTCGACAATAGGATTGCCTGAGACCGAAGGAGCCAATTCCCGAACGCCTGTGCTGGCCACGCCGCGTGCATCCAGCTCAACCAGGCTGGGCAGGAAACCTGCGAGCGTCTTTCCGCCTCCCGTCGGAGCCGTAAGCAGAACGTGGGCACCGGCTCGCGCCGCCTCGAGCGTCTCCATCTGGAAAGGTCGCGGCTCCCACCCACGGGTCCGGAACCAGTCCCTGAACCGTGGAGGAAGCAACTCCGTGGTTGCGCCGTGTCCCCCTCGCATTATCCCTTGATCTCGGTTCCCTGTCGTTGGATTGCTTATATAAACAACGACACCACATGGCCACACGCTTGACAGGACCGCCGATATTGGACGCGCGCAAGATTCTCAGGCTGAGACCGCAGGGACTGTACTGCGAGGATGGTGATTTCTATATTGACCCGATCCGTAGGGTACCACGCGCCGTGATCACGCACGGACACGCAGACCATGCGCGACCTGGGCACGAGGCCGTTCTTGCGACACAGGCCACAATCGACGTGATGAAGGCCCGCTACGGCCAGAATTGCGCCAAGTTCATGCAACCCCTGCGCTATGGCGAAACGATCAGATTGGGCGAAGCGATCCTCTCACTCCTGCCGGCAGGTCATGTGCTGGGAAGTGCGCAAGCCTGTATCGAAATCGGGGCAAGCCGGATCATTGTCTCGGGTGACTACAAACGCGGCCGCGACCCCACATGTGCCCCATTCGAACCAAGGCCGTGCGATGTCTTCGTGACCGAGGCGACCTTCGGCCTGCCGGTCTTCCAGCACCCCTCCCCTGAGCTTGAAATTGGCAAACTGCTCGAGTCCCTGAAGCTCTTCCCCGAGCGGGCACATCACGTCGCCGCCTATTCCCTGGGCAAGGCGCAGCGACTGCTCGCACTGCTTCGGCAGCATGGATACGCCGAGCCCGTTTTCGTGGACCGCTCAACCGCAAAGCTCTGTGAACTCTACGAGCATCACGATGTAAAACTGGGTCAACTCACGACACTGGACGCAGGCCAGGTCACACGCGGCAGGCTGGTGATCGCGCCGCCATCGGCGCGCAACCTTCTGGAGGATTACGGCGAACGCGAACCCATCACCAGCTTCGCCAGCGGCTGGATGCGCATTCAGAAGAGAGCCCGCAATGGCGGCGGTGACTTGCCGCTGATCATCTCGGACCACGCCGACTGGCCTGAACTGACAAGGACCATTCAGGAGATCAATCCGGCAGAACTCTGGATCACCCACGGTGAAGAAGCGGCACTGATGTCATGGGCCGCCTCGCGCGGCATTCAGGCCCGTCCCCTGTCTATCGCAGGTTACGGCGACGACGCAGACGGCCACGACGCATGAACAGCTTCGGCGCCCTCGTCCAGCAACTCGCGTTCATGGAGGATCCGCGCGATCAGCAGCGTGTCCTGGTCCACTACCTCAGCCAGACACCCGAACCCGACCGGTCAGCGGCGATTTCATTCCTGCAAAACCCGCCACGACGCGGAAGGATACAGCTGAAGAAGCTGCGGGAGATCGTGGAGAACAAGATCCGCCCCGATCTCTTTGCCCTCTCACACAGGTTCGTTGGTGACATGGCAGAAACGATGGCCCTGCTATGGCAACCACGCAGCGTTCCCAACAGGCCCGTTTCTCCATCCGGGTTTGCGGAGCGATTGGCGACAACAGGCCCGCTTGGTCTGACGGCAATGATCGAGGGAACCCTTGATTCCTGTGATCCGTCAGGCC
>JBILMZ010000203.1:0-6386 GCA_044375275.1 Micropepsaceae bacterium
TGGCAAGTTCTCGAAAGACATCCTGTCGGACAAAGATCTGTCGCTCTGGAACACGATCATCGGAGAAGGCGGCGCGGGCGGCGCCTCGAACTTCACGCTCGTGACCGTTGAGGTCCAGGGCAAGGATGTTCCTGTTGGCGCCGTGAAAATCCAGGTCGTCGCCCGCGACTCCAAGCGCAAGATCGTCGCCATGAACACGGCCGAGGTGACGCTCTACGACGCCAAGACCAGCTTCAACGCCCCGCTGTTCCTCTACAACACCGGCTGCGACGAAATCGAAATCTCGGCCAGCCTGCTCGGCAAGGGCATCAGCAAGAACGCGGTGAAAACAAAGATCCCCTTCGCCTGTGGTGAGTGAGCTCCCTCCGGAGCCGGATTCCCACGCTGACCTTCAACAGCGCCGAATAGAGCCGAAATCGCCGAAAACAAAAAGTGAACAAATCGTCGCATCTCCCCCAAAGCGCGGCAGCGCTTTGGGGGAGTACGTGCGAAGCACGGGAGGGGGGCAGCGCCAGGTTCTCAGAAAACGCACTGGAAGCCTGATAAAGGCAAAGAAAAGGAGCCAGCCTCAAAACTGAGCGCTGCCCCCCTCGGCCACTTCGTGGCCACTCCCCCAAACGCAGTTTGGGGGAGATATTTGTCACTTACCCTTCGATCTTGGAGAAATCCGCCACGCTATGCATGGCATCCCGGATCTCGCTCAGCAGCTTGAGCCGGTTCTCGCGCAGTTGGGGATTGTCCGCGTTGACCGTCACCTTCTCGAAGAACGCATCAACCGGTTCGCGCAGACGCGACATGGCCCGCATGGCTTCCTCGAAGCGCTCCTTCTGCACTTCCGCCGCAATCAGGTCGTTCGCAATCGCCAACGTCTTGAACAGCTCAACCTCCTGCGGCACCTCAAGGAGCGACACGTCCGGCTTGCCTGTAAACCCGGCAAACTTCGCGTCCTTCTTCTTTTCCTTGCCTTCCTCGATCTTGAGAATGTTGACCGCACGCTTGTAGCCAGCGAGCAGGTTCTTGCCGTCATCCGTCTTGAGGAAACCCTGCAGGGCCTCGACGCGACGCACGATGAGTGTCAGGTCATCCTGGCCACCCAGCGCGAACACGGCGTCGATCAGGTCATGCCGGATGCCCTTGTCACGAAGCGCGACCTTCAGGCGATCTGCAAAGAACTCGACCAGCGCAGCAACCCATGTTGCATTGCCCGAAAATGTCTTCCCGGCATTCGTCGCTGCATCCGTCAGTCGAAGGCGCAGTCCGCCCTCAAGCACAATGCGGATAACGCCCAGCGCCGCGCGCCGCAGCGCAAACGGATCCTTGGATCCCGTCGGCTTTTCATCAATGGCAAAGAAGCCCGCCAGCGTATCAAGCTTGTCGGCAAGCGCGACGGCCATGCTCACGGGAGCCGACGGCACATCTTCACCCTGTCCCTGCGGCTTGTAGTGATCACGCAAGGCATCGGCGACAGCCGCGTCTTCGCCATCATTGAGCGCAAAGTAACGCCCCATCACACCCTGCACTTCCGGAAACTCACCAACCGTCCCCGAAACAAGGTCAGCCTTGCAAAGCCGCGCCGCGCGCCGGGCCTTCGCCCCATCCGCGCCGATGATCGTCGCAATCTCGCCCGCGAGCCGCTCGATGCGTTCGACGCGCTGCAGCTGCGTACCCAGCTTGGCATGGAAGACAATGTCGTTCAGCTGCGGCACCCGCGCTTCCAGCTTGGTCTTGCGGTCCTGGTCCCAGAAGAACTTGGCGTCCGACAGCCGCGCGCGCAGGACGCGTTCATTGCCGGCGACGACCTGCTTGCCACCATCCTTGGTGAGCATGTTGGCAATGACGACGAACCTGTTGGAGAGCTTGCCCGTGCTTGGATCCTTCAGGGCGAAGTATTTCTGGTTCGCGCGCATGGTGGAGATCAGGATCTCCTGCGGGACATCCAGGAAGCCCTTGTCGAACTGCCCGATCAGCGGCACGGGCCATTCAACAAGCCCCGCGACCTCATCCGCAAGCGTATCATCAGCAATCAGTTCAAGGTTCTGCGCATGCGCTAGTTGCTGCGCATCGTGCAGGATCTGCGCCTTGCGATCCCCCGCATTCAGGATGACATGCGCTTTCTTCAGCTGGTCGACATAGTCATCGAACCGACGGACTTCGATGACATTGTTGCCGAGAAAGCGATGCCCGCGCGTCTTGTTGGAACTCGTGACCGTACCAACGCTGAACGGAACCACTTCAGCGTCGAACGTGCACAGGATCGAGTGCAGCGGACGCACCCAGGTCAGGTCGCCCGAACCCCAGCGCTGCGACTTGGGCCACGGAAACGACTTGATCACTTCAGGAATGAGCTCGGCGAGCACCGCCGGCGTCGGGCGCCCCTTGCGCTCTGTCACCGCCAGATAGAAATCGCCTTTCGGGTCCTTCTGGATCTTGAGCTGGTCACGCGTCAGTCCCGTTGAACGCAGGAAGCCCTGGATCGCACCATCCGGTGCATCCAGCTTTGGACCCTTGCGTTCCTCGGAGACATCCGCCTGTTGCGCCGGCAATCCTTCAATCACCAGCGTGAGACGCCGCGGCGTCGCAAACGAGCGCGCGCCTTCATTGAGGAACCCACGATCCGTCAGACCACCCACGATCAGGCGCTCAAGATCGCGCGCGGCCTGCGCCTGCATGCGGGCGGGAATTTCTTCTGAGAAAATTTCGAGCAGCAACTGCGGCATGGCTATCTCCCCATCCCGCTAAGGCCCGCACCCGCTGTCATGCCTTGCGGGCTGTCGACCCAGGCCTGCGCACATTCCTTTGCGAGCGCACGGACGCGGCCGATATAGGCCTGCCGCTCCGTCACGCTGATGACGCCACGCGCGTCAAGCAGGTTGAACGTATGGCTCGCGCGGATGCACTGCTCATAGGCCGGCAGCACATGCCGCCATTCCGGATGCTCGACGCTGCGGCCAACCTTGCGAGACAGCAGCTTCTGACACTCGGCCTCGGCATCCTTGAAATGCTGGAACAGCGCGTCGGTCGTCGCGTGTTCGAAATTGTATCCGGCCTGCTCCACTTCGTTCTGGTGATAGACGTCGCCCCACCGCATGAAGTCCGGAGAACGCCGGTCCATCGTATTGTAGGCGAGGTCGAAGCCGTTATCGACGCCCTGCACATACATAGCCAGTCGCTCGAGACCATAGGTGATCTCAGCCGACACCGGACGACAGTCAATGCCACCCACCTGCTGGAAATAGGTGAACTGCGTCACTTCCATGCCATCGCACCAGACTTCCCAGCCCAGGCCCCACGCACCCAGCGTCGGCGACTCCCAGTCGTCTTCGACAAAGCGGATATCGTGTTCGTCGGGCGAGATGCCGAGCGCCTTGAGCGAACCCAGATAAAGGTCGAGCACGTTGTCAGGCGATGGCTTCAGGATCACCTGGTACTGGTAATAGCGCTGGAAGCGGTTTGGATTGTCACCATAGCGGCCATCCTTCGGACGACGCGACGGCTGCACATAAGCGCACTTCCACGGCTTCGGCCCGAGCGCACGCAACGTCGTCGCCGGATGAAACGTACCAGCACCCATCTCCATGTCATACGGCTGCAGCAGCACACAGCCCTGCTCGGCCCAGTAATGCTGGAGGGTGAGGATCAATCCCTGAAAGGAGCGATCGGGTTTGTTGGTCATGGCAGCATTCGCCTCACTTCAATCCAAAACAAATTCACGCGGTCACATGCATTGCACCATTCTCCCTCACGCCAGTGAGGGAGTGGCTGCGCACCACGGAGTGGTGCTGCAGACGAGGGAGTGCGCGCCGGTTGGCCTCAGCGCCAGAAACTCCATCCCCTGCAGCAGGCTTCGCCTGCGCAGGTACTTCCTCACGATGTGAGGAAGAAATGCAGACTCGAAACTTCACAATCATGCGCGCCGGGGTTGGACGACGCCACTAAATCCCCAGCTTCTTCTTGATGAGCTCATTCACCGCCTGCGGGTTCGCCTTGCCGCCGGTCGCCTGCATGACCTGCCCGACAAACCAGCCGATCATCGATGGCTTCGCCTTGGCCTGCTCGACCTTCTGCGGGTTGGCAGCGATCACCTGGTCCACGGCCGCTTCGATCGCGCCCATGTCGGTGACCTGCTTCATGCCGCGCTTCTCGACGATCTCGGCGGGATCACCGCCTTCCGTCCAGACGATCTCGAACACGTCCTTGGCGATCTTGCCCGAGATGGTGCCGTCGCTGATCAGTGACACGATGGAACCCATCGCCGCTGCCGAGATCGGGCTTTCCGTGATCGGCTTGTCTTCCTTGTTCAGGCGACCGAACAGCTCGTTGATGACCCAGTTGGCGGCGAGCTTCGCATCGCGCCCCTTGGCAACCTGCTCGAAGAAGTCGGCACTCTCGCGCTCAGAGATCAGCACGCCCGCATCATAGGGGCTCAGCCCATACTCGCGGATGAAGCGGTCCTTCTTGTCGTCCGGCAGTTCAGGCAGCGAGGCCTTGATCTTCGCGATGAAGGCATCGTCGAACTCAAGCGGCAGGAGGTCCGGATCCGGGAAGTAGCGATAGTCATGCGCTTCTTCCTTCGAGCGCATGGACCGCGTCTCGTTCTTCTTGTTGTCGTAAAGGCGCGTTTCCTGTTTGATCGTCCCGCCGGCCTCGATGATGTCGACCTGGCGTCGCGCCTCGTACTCCACGGCAGCCGCAACAAACCGCATCGAGTTCACGTTCTTGATCTCGCAGCGCGTGCCCAGCGGACCGCCAGGACGGCGCACCGACACGTTCACGTCCGCGCGCATGGAGCCTTCGTCCATGTTGCCGTCGCAGGTGCCGAGGTAACGCACGATCGCGCGCAGCTTTTTCAGATACGCCGCCGCTTCTTCCGACGAGCGCAGGTCAGGCTTCGACACGATTTCCATCAGCGCCACACCGGCGCGATTGAGATCGACGAAGGACTGGTCCGGATGCTGGTCGTGCAGCGACTTGCCTGCATCCTGCTCAAGGTGAAGACGTTCGATGCCGACCTGGATGGACTTGCCGCCTGGCATGTCGACGATGACGATGCCTTCGCCCACGATCGGCTGCTTGTACTGCGATATCTGGTAACCGGCCGGAAGGTCCGGATAGAAATAGTTCTTCCGGTCAAAGACCGAGTACTTGTTGATCTGCGCCTTGAGGCCGAGCCCCGTGCGTACCGCCTGCTCGACGCAATAGCGGTTGATCACGGGCAGCATGCCGGGCATCGCCGCATCAACGAAGCTCACATGGGCGTTCGGATCGGCACCGTAGGCCGCCGAGGCGCCAGAAAACAGCTTCGCCTTCGACAGCACCTGCGCATGGACTTCCATGCCGATGACGATTTCCCATTTGCCCGTTGCGCCTTCGATGAGCGGTCCGGTGTCAGTGCGGGTCGTAATCACGGATGTGGTCATGGATCAGGCCTCCCACCATGCCTGCGGCCGCGGCGTGGTGCCTGCAGCCTTCTCGATCACTTCGCCCACGCGGAAGAGCGTGGATTCGTCAAACGCCTTGCCGATGAGCTGCAGCCCGAGCGGCAGCCCTTCGCTGTTGAGCCCCGCCGGCACGGACAGTCCCGGAAGCCCCGCCAGGTTCACGGTAACCGTGAACACGTCATTCAGGTACATCGAGATCGGGTCATCCGTCTTCTCGCCGATACCGAAGGCAGGCCCCGGCGCCGTCGGCGTCAGGAGCACGTCACACTTGCGATAGGCTTCCTCAAAGTCGCGCGCGATCAGCGTGCGCAGCTTCTGCGCCTTGATGTAGTAGGCGTCATAATATCCGGCCGACAGCACATAGGTACCGATCAGGATGCGACGCTGCACTTCGCGACCAAAGCCGGCCGCGCGCGTGTTTTCGTACATCGACGTGATATCCTTGCCCGGAACCCGCAGACCGAACCGCACGCCATCGTAGCGGGCAAGATTCGACGAGGCTTCGGCAGGTGCCACGATGTAATAGGCAGGCAAGGCGTACTTCGTGTGCGGCAGGCTGACGTCGACGATCTCGGCACCGGCATCTTTCAGCCACTGGATGCCCTTCTGCCAGAGCGCTTCGATCTCCGCCGGCATGCCGTCAATGCGGTACTCGCGCGGAATGCCGACCTTGAGCCCCTTGATGTTGCCCGTCATGGCCGCTTCGTAGTCAGGAACCGGCAGGTCAACGCTCGTGGAGTCGAGCGGATCGTGGCTGGCCATCGACTTCAGCATGATCGCGCAGTCACGCACCGTGCGCGCCATCGGCCCCGCCTGATCCAGCGACGACGCGAAGGCAACGATGCCCCAGCGCGAGCAGCGGCCATAGGTTGGTTTGATGCCAGCAATGCCGGTGACGGCTGCCGGCTGGCGAATGGATCCACCCGTATCCGTACCCGTGGCGCCCAT
>JBILMZ010000035.1:0-20319 GCA_044375275.1 Micropepsaceae bacterium
GAATTGCCAAAGCCAACCACGAGCACATTCCTGCCGACGCAGCCGACGGGATCATAGGGATCGATGTAGCTGTGCGAGTGGATCTGCTTGCCGTCGAACCGGCCCGGATAGGCGGGCTCGGGCCAGCGTGGATCCCAGTGATGCCCATTGGCGACGATCAGCGCATCGTAGAGGCGCATCTCCCCGGTGGAGAACACGAGCTTCCAGAGGCCGTCAGCGGTCAGCTCTGCGCGCGTCACCGAGGTATTGAACAGGATCCTGTCGCGAAAACCGAAATGGTCGACATAGGAGTCAAAGTACTGCGCGATCTGGGCATGGTGGGGATAGTCCGGGAAATGCGACGGCATCGGAAAGTCCGAATACGCCATCTTGTCCCGGGACGTATTGATGTGCAGCGAGCGATACGCCGAGGAAACCTCGTTCTTGTTCTTGAAGACCCAGTTTCCACCAACCCTGTCCGACGCCTCGATGCAGTCAAAGGGCACCCCGAGCTCGGAGAGGACCTTCGCAGCCGCAATGCCGCTCGAGCCGGCACCGATGATGCAGGTCTTGGGAAAGCGGGGATCCCCTGCCCTTGGCATGACGTGTGCTGGCCCTTGGAATTATGGTGACGCAGCGGGAGTTTAGCGATCAATGACGCCGCGTCAACTTTTGCACCAGAGCCCGCACGCAGCGGGCGGTGTCATGGTTGATGCAAGAGGGGCAACCGTATGACGAAGATCTTTCTGGTCGTTTCAACTGTCTCCCACCACCCGCGAAAGCCGGGCTCGATGATGAAGGCATCGCCGCTGGCGACGCGCATCTCGCGTCCGTCTTCATGGGTGATGATGCTGCGACCGCTAAGGATGGAGCAAAACTCCCACTCGTCGTAGGAGATCCTCCACTTTCCAGGCGTGGACTCCCAGACACCGGAAAACAGGGTGTCATTGTCACGCGCATCGAAGGTCCATGTCCGAAAGACAGGATTGCCCGATACAACCCGCTCAGGCGCCGGCGCCCCGGGTTCGCTCTGAATGGCATCAAGGTCGGGAATCGGAAAGCGCAGGAAGTTCATGCTCATGCTCCATCAGCCAGCCGAACGTAGCGGTCACGCCCGGAACGGATCAAGTTGACAATCTTCCAATTGTTTCCTCCATTGATGCAATGACCGAACATACTGATCCGCAGAACGCACTGGGCTTCCTGCTGGCCGGCATTCCGCATGCAACGGCCCTCAAGCTTCACGTCGTGAGCCTCGAACCAGGCAAAGCCATCTGCCGCGTGCCCTTTGCCGAACAGCTCATCGGAAACCCGGACACGCGTGTGATCCATGGCGGCGTCATCACCGCCCTGCTCGACAACGCCTGTGGCATCGCCGTGGGCTCCAGGACATCGCTGCGTGGTCAGATCGCAACGCTGGACCTTCGGATCGACTACATGAAATCAGCGACCCCGGATGAGGACATTCTGGCTTTCGCCGAGTGCTTCAAGGTCACGCGCAACATCGCATTTGCGCGGGGGATCGCATACCAGACAGACCGGGACGATCCTGTGGCGACCTGTGCCGCCGCATTCATGCTCAGGACACGGTCGCAGCCAGGCAAGCCCGCTCCGGATTCGGGAGCGCCCTGATGGACATTCTCAGACGCGCCCTGGCAGAAGGACGCAAACCGGACCTGAAGGAACTGGTGGATGCGATCCCCTATTGCCGCTTCCTCGGGGTTGAAACCGACCAGAAGGGCACCGAGCTGACCACCATCCTGAGATTCAGTGACAGGTTGATCGGGAACCCGGTGCTCCCCGCGCTGCATGGCGGCGTGGTTGGTGCATTTCTGGAAATCACGGCGGTCATCCAGCTTTTGCTCGAGGCGGAAACCGAGGAAATTCCAAAACCGGTGGACATCGGAATCGACTATCTCAGGTCCGGTCGCCCCATCGACACTTTCGCTCGGGCAACAGTCACCAAGCACGGCCGTCGGGTCTGCAACGTTCGTGCGGAAGCCTGGCAGGATGAACATACAAGGCCGATTGCTGCACTGCACGGTCACTTCCTGATCAAGCCCAGATCAACTGAAAGCGACTGATTTCCATCACAGCGACTCAATTTGCTTGTGAGAATGGCTCTCGCAATGTGCGCTTGCCCAATGGAAAGCGAGGCGTACAATGTGCGCCACGGGATCTCCGTCAGTTAGTTGCGTAATGCGTATCCGGTTCTTTCAATGGAGATGTACTATGCGCACCTATTCTCGCGACTGGATTGCCTGGACACTCGTGGCTGCCATCGTCGTCGTTGCCGCCAGCGAGTACTACGTCCGCCAGCAAACAGGTCTCAGCACCTCTGAGTACGCTTACAAGATCGTTGTCACGCCAGAGCGCACTACGCACTGATGCGAACGGGCCACGTTCAGCCGCATTCGCGGGCAGCGCCCTCGTCACTACCCCTAAAGAGGTAGTGGAAGGAGTGACATTGCTCACCGACCCTACGGTTTAACGGTATGCACCAAACGAATGGCAGCCATGTGATGCTTAACGGGGATTGAACCATTAACGGCGCAACCCTAGTTTGTCGCCAAGGGCCGGGGGCAAGGTTAACCCGGCAAAGTGAATTATTGGGGGATTTGAAATGGGTAATTGGGAAGAAATGGCGTTCGGCGGTTCGCTGGTCATTGCCATCTTCGCAGCAATGACGCTGCACAACATCAAGACGCCGGACATTGAACTGGCACCGGCTGCCAATGCGGCTGAGGAGCCAGTGATCACGGAAGTCGTGGAAGCACCGGTCGCACAGAAGATTTCATTCACAGTTACGGGCAAGCGTCTGCCGAAGGAATGCAAGGGTGTTCCCGCAACGGACGAAATCGATGCACGCTGTGAGGCGTTGCGCGACCAGACCCGTGTCACGGTAAGCTCGAAGACAGAATAACAAGACGAAAAAGCACTGGAACCTTAAGGGGCGCGTCCATCTTGGGCGCGCCCTTTTTCATTTCAGCCTTCTTCCGGCTCTTCCAGCACGACGTTGTAGCCCCACAGCAGCTTGATGTGCTTCAGGACAGCATCCTTCGTGGCATTGGCCAACGGCACGCCCCGATGCCTGTGGTGTCGAAGCGTGAGCGTGCGGTCTCCCGCAAGGTTTGCACCAACCACCTGAACGTCAGGCTGATGGGTGGACAGGTCATAGAGCCGGGCGAGCGAAGTCCGTAGCTTGCGATAGCCGGCATCGTTGTGGATGGCCGCAACCGTATAGACGGGATCTTCCGTGCTGTCCCTGACGGCAAAGAGCTTAAGGTCCCTCATGACCTTGGGGCTGAGATATTGCTGGATGAAGCTCTCGTCCCGGTAATTGGCCCAGGCATGCTTCAGCACATCCCTCCAGTCACCCTTGCCGGCGAACTCCGGAAACCACTCGCGATCCTCCTCCGTCGGCACTTCGGAGATGCGCTTGATGTCGGACATCATCGCAAAACCAAGCGCATAGGGGTTGATCCCGTAATAGCGCCCGTCATCAAACCCGGGCTGCATGACGACGCTTGAATGGGAATGCAGGAACTCGAGAATGGATCCTTCGGAGATCTGCCCGCGATCGTAGAGCGCGTTCATGATGTAGTGATGCACGAACGTGGCGCATCCCTCATTCATCACCTTGGTCTGCATCTGCGGGTAGAAGTACTGGGCCACGTTGCGCACGATCCGAAGCACTTCGCGCTGCCAGCTCTTGAGCACCGGAGAATGCTTCTCGAGGAAATAGATGAGATTTTCCTCCGGCAGGTTCATCGGCGCGTGCAGTCCGACGGCGTCGTCTTCATCAACCAGCGCCATGTCCGCGCTCATGTCCCGGGCTGTCCCTGGCAGCGTCCGCCAGAGGTCATTGAAGCTCTGCTCTTCATACTGGCGTCGCTTCTTGAGCTTCTCTTCCATCTGCACCTTGGAAGGGCGCGGCGGGCGGCGATAGCGGAAAACGCCCTGCTCCATGATGGCATGCGCGGAGTCGATGATCGCCTCGACCTGCTCCGCACCATACTTCTCTTCGCAGGCGGCAATGTATTTCTTGGAGAACGCCAGATAGTCGAGGATGGCTTCCGCATTGGTCCATTGGCGGAACAGATAGTTGTTCTTGAAGAAGTGATTATGACCAAAGCAGGCATGCGCCATCACCAGCGCCTGCATCGTCATCGTGTTCTCCTCCATCAGGTAGGAGATGCAGGGATTCGAGTTGATGACGATCTCGTAGGCCAGCGCCTGCCAGCCCTTGCTGTACATGGCCTCTTCACGCGCGAAGATCTTGCCGAATGACCAGTGCTGGTACATGAGCGGCATGCCGTGGGCCGAATAGGCATCCAGCATCTGCTCGGAGGAAATGATCTCGATCTGGTTGGGATAGACATCGAGCTTGAGGTCATTCAGCCCGACATCCTCGATTGCCGCAAACACCGTTTGCAGCATCTGGAAGTCCCACTCCGATCCCGTGAATAGCAGCTTGCTCATGACTTGGCCTCGGCGCCGTCCTTTGCAAACAGCTCACGGAACACCGGGAAAATGTCCTGCGGCTTCGCGATGCGCTTGGTGGCAAAATTCTTCCAGCCTTTGGCGACGCTGCGATAGGCGCGCCACAACTCGGCGCCGCTTTCTTCACTCGAGAACACTTCCATCTCGCGTTCATCGAGAATCTCGATATACGCGTAGTACTGGCAGATCGGCATCAATTGCTGGTTCAGCAGGTCAACGCAGTGCGAAGCATCTCCCGTCTGCGTGTAGCCGTCAGACGCCTGGGCCGCATAGATGTTCCACTCGCCCGTTGCATAGCGCTCGTGTACGATCTTCTTCATCTCTTCGAGCGCCGTTGAAACAATCGTGCCGCCCGACTGGCGTGAATAGAAGAAGGTATGCTCGTCAACTTCCTGTGCATCGTGCGTGTGGCGGATGAAGACGATGTCCAGTCTCTCATAGCGCCGCTTCAGGAAGAGGTGCAGGAGCATGAAGAACCTCTTGGCAAGGTCCTTTTCCCGCTCACCCATCGAACCCGACACGTCCATCAGGCAGAACATGACGGCCCTGCTGGTCGGAATCGGCTGCT
The DNA here is from genome assembly GCA_044375275.1 of Micropepsaceae bacterium. GTDB lineage: Bacteria > Pseudomonadota > Alphaproteobacteria > Micropepsales > Micropepsaceae > SZUA-430. The sequence goes on from JBILMZ010000035.1 coordinate 5,051, forward strand.
GCTGGAATGAATTGAAACGGACATCGACGGGATCAAGGAACGGCACCCACTTGCGGCGATGCTCAAGCGCCTCGATCTCTTCCGCGAGGGCCTTGATCCGGGCGTCGTCCCGGGGATCCGCTGCCATGCAGGTCGCAAACTCCTGCTTCAGCACCTCAATGTCTTCAACCTTCGGACGGCGCATCGCGAGGCGACGCCCGAAGGAGTTTCGCATGGTACGAACGAGATTGATCTGGTTCGGCGAGCCCGAGGTCGTCAACCCCGCCCTTCGCCATGTGTAAGTCTTGATCTCTTTGAGTGTCGTCTTGACCAGGTTCGGCAACTCGAGGTCTTCGAAGAAGAGATCCAGAATCTCGTCCTGGCTGAGCGTAAAGCTGAAATCGTCTTCCCCGTCGCCAGAGGACGACGCATCCTTGCCGCGGCCACCAGCCTCGCCCTGGCGCGGTTTCTTGATCTGGTCGCCTTCAACAAAATCCTTGTTGCCGGGCAGCACCCGCTCATGATCACCGCCCGCCGAAGGATCGTGACGAAGCCTGGGCTCCTTCGTGCTTTTGGTTGGGATCGACACCCTCTGTTTTTTGGCGAAGTCCGAGACCGTCCTGTCCTTCAGGGTCTTCTGGACAGCCTCCTTGATCTCGGCCCGGGCGCGCCGGATGAAGCGCTGCCGGTTGGCAAGGCTCTTGCCTTTGGGATTCAAACGCCGGTCAATGAAGTTCGTCATGGACTCCGCCTGGGCAGTGCTTCGGGTGCGTGGAAGCGCCTGCCCTATCCAGCCTTGTTGACGCGCATGTACCACTCAACGAGGCGACGCACCTGGCGCGCGGTGTAGTGGCGCGCAAGCATGCGTTTCACGAACTCGTTGTGCTTCGACTGCGTGTCGGAATCCTTCTTCGACTCGAAGGAAATGACCGGAAGAAGATCCTCGACCTGCGAGAACATCCGCTTCTCGATGACGTTGCGGATCTTCTCATAGGAAGTCCATGCCGGGTTCTTGCCATCATGCGTCGCACGGTGGCGCAGCGCAAACTTCACGACCTCGTTGCGGAAGTCCTTTGGGTTCGCAATGCCGGCTGGCTTCTCGATCTTCGACAGCTCGTTGTCCAGCTGCTGACGGTCCATCATCTGGCCCGTATCCGTATCCTTGAAGTCCTGGTCCTCGATCCACGCATCCGCATAGGAGATGTAGCGGTCGAACAGGTTCTGCCCGTACTCGCTGTAGGATTCGAGATAGGCCTTCTGGATTTCCTTGCCGATGAATTCGGCATAGCGCGGCGCCAGCTCGGCCTTGATGAACTCAAGGTAGCGCTTCTCGATCTCGTCGGCATACTGCTCGCGCTTGATCGACTGCTCCAGCACATACATCAGGTGCACCGGATCGGCTGTAACTTCAGTCGTATCGTGGTTGAAAGTCTCAGACAGGACCTTGTAGGCAAACCGCGTCGAGATGCCGGTCATGCCTTCGTCGACACCGGCATTGTCCTTGTATTCCTGCAGCGTCTTGGCCTTCGGATCCGTGTCTTTCAGCTTTTCGCCATCATACACGCGCAGCTTGGAGAACAGGTTCGAGTTCTCGTGTTCCTTCAGGCGCGTCAGCACGCAGAACTTGGCAAGCATCTCGAGCGTTTCCGGGGCGCATGGCGCAGCGCCCAGCTCGCTCGTCTTCAGCAGCTTCTTGTAGATCTGCACTTCCTCGCTGGCGCGCAGGCAATAGGGAACCGTCACAACGCAGATGCGGTCAAGGAACGCCTCATTGCTCTTGTTCGCCTTGAACTGCGTCCACTCGGATTCGTTTGAGTGCGCCAGGATGATGCCCTGGAACGGGATCGGCCCGAGCGTCTCGGTGCCGACATAGTTCCCTTCTTGCGTCGCGGTCAGGAGCGGATGGAGCACCTTGATCGGCGCCTTGAACATTTCCACGAACTCGAGAAGGCCTTGGTTCGCGTGGCACAAGCCGCCCGAGAAGCTGTAGGCGTCAGCGTCATTCTGGCTGAAACGCTCAAGCTTGCGGATGTCCACCTTGCCCGTAAGGGCAGAAATGTCCTGGTTGTTCTCGTCGCCCGGCTCCGTCTTGGCGACCGCGATCTGTCGCAACTTGGACGGCATGATCTTGACGACCTCGAACTTCGAGATGTCGCCATTGAACTCATCCAGACGCTTGACGGCCCACGGGCTCATGATGCCGGACAGGCGATGGCGATCAATGTTGTAGCGTTCGCTGAGAAGGTCTGCGAGTTCGTTCGTCCTGAACAGCCCGAGCGGTGACTCATAAACCGGGCTGATCTGGTCGCCGGCCTTGAGCACATAGATGGGATAGGTCTCCATCAGGTCCTTCAGGCGCTCGGCGAGCGAGGACTTGCCGCCGCCTACGGGACCGAGGAGATAGAGGATCTGTCGCTTCTCCTCGAGCCCCTGAGCCGCGTGCTTGAAGTACCCGACAATGCGCTCGATCGTGTCTTCCATGCCGAAGAACCCGTCAAACGCGCGATACATCTTGATGGTTCGGTTGAAGAACATGCGCGACAGCCGCGGATCGCGGGACGTGTCGACGAACTCCGGTTCGCCGATGGCCGCGATCATCCGCTCTGCGGGCGTCGCATACATCATGGGGTTGTCGCGGGCTGCCAGCAGATAGTCCCGCAGGGACATGCTCTCGAACTTCTCACGCGCATAGGCCCGCGAGAACGCATCAAAGACATCCAGTGAATTGCTCATGACTTAACGCCTATCCCGATGTTACGCACACTGAAGATGGAACTGGAAAGCCAGTCTCAACCGTTGTTATGGCGTGAAAAAGGCATCCCGGCTCAAATCGCAATGTTACCTGTTTTGCAAATAGTGCTTCTTTCTCCTGAAGCAAACGTAAACCCTGTTCGTTTGCCCGGAGCTCGCAGCGAAATGATAGCGTATGAACAAGTGTACATCTTTGCACGCGCTCACTCAGCCTGAAATTGGCTCAATGGTTGCCGAATTTGTTGGCACGTGTTTGTTTCGCCGCAGCAGAAGCCCTATTCCCGCCCCAATCCCGGCTGCTTTGCGCCACAGCAAGCAATTTATTCTTTTCACCGCCGACGGACCGCTCAGGAAATAGGGATGTCGTTTCCGCAAACGTCACGCACGGCAAGATCCCCCGCGAAATTAAGGAGAGACTCCATGCAGACTTCAAGGACTTCCGGCTTCACCCGAATCTGGAAAAGACAGGCCTCAACCATGCTGTGCGCCGCAGCGCTTTTGGGAACATCGTTTCTGACACCAGCAATGGCCGGATCAGACCCGTTGCGCGGCCAGGTGCAGCTTAACCAGTCTTCCGTTCTCGCCGGAGGCACTCGGGTGGTTTACGCCGTCGTGTCCTTCGAAGGCGTCGACATCGATCCCGGCGTCACGAAGGAGCGCCCTCCCCTTAACGTATCGCTGGTGCTCGACCGCTCGGGCTCCATGTCGGATGAAGGCAAGATCGAATACCTGCGCCGCGCCGCGAAACTCGCCGTCGACCGCCTGGGTGAGAAAGACACGTTGTCCATCGTCGAATATGACGACCAGATCACCGTGATGTGGCCGGCCCGTAAGGCAAAGAACCTCTCCGAGGTAAAGGCGCTGATCGACCAGCTCGAGCCGCGCGGATCCACGAACCTCACCGGTGGAATGCTGCGCGGCGTGGATGAGGCAAAGTCCGCGCTCGACGGACCCGCAGACCGGTCAGGCACGATCACACGGGTCATTCTCATGTCCGACGGCCTCGCAAACACCGGCATCACCGACCCGCAGGAAATCGCCCGCCTCGTGCGAGGCGCGAAATCGGACGGCATCCGCATTTCCGCCATGGGATTGGGCCGCGACTATGATGAGGACCTGATGCAGGCCGTCGCGGAAAATGGCGGTGGTCGCTATTACTACATCGAGCATCCGACCCAGATGGCCCGCGTCTTCCAGGATGAGCTGGGCTCCCTCTTCGAAACCTGCGCGCAGGACGTGGATCTCGAGTTCACGGGCAGGTCTGCCGTGCGAAAGGCCGAAATCATCGGCTATGATGACGTGAAGGGATCACGGGCCATCAAGCGCGATCTCGAGGACGTCTATGAAGGCGAAAAGCGCTCGATCCTGCTGCGCCTTGAAGTCGACGCCAGCGCGAGCGGCACGCTCGATCTTGGAAAGCTGACGCTGAACTACAAGACCGCCCGCTCCGGCGAGCGCCACGAGATAACGAAGGACATTTCCGTCAGCGTGTCAGCGGACGCGAAAGCCGTTGAAGGGTCAAAGAACCGTGAAATCTCCGCCGAAGCTGAACTCGCCGAAAGCGACCGCATCCAGAAGGAACAGGTCAAGCTCTACCAGAGCGGCAAGCGCGAGGAAGCCCAGCGCAACATGACCTCTCTCGCCAGCGACCTGGAAAAGAAGAACGCCATCCTGAAGGACGATCGCCTGAGCCGGAAGATCGAGGCCCTGAAGGTCGAGAACCGGCAGATGAACGAGGCCGCCGCCTCCCCCGCTGCGCAGAAGGACTACCTGAAAGCCAGCAAGCAGCGCCTCTACCAGGCAAAGTCAGGCAAGCGCACCGGCTTCGCCCTGCAACCGGGCGACAAGGGGCGCGAAGTCGAGCAACTTCAGGAAGCGCTGAAAAAGGCGGGAAGCTACAAGGGCCCGATTGACGGCATCTACGACGCGGACGTGGCGCAGGCCGTGAAGTCCTTCCAGAAATCGAAGAATCTTGCGGCAGACGGCGTCGCCGGCGCCAGCACGATGGACGAGATGGGCCTCTACTGAGACGCCGATTTCGGTTGAAGACCGGCGCGGGAGGTGAAAAGCTTGCCTTCCGCGTTTTCGTTTCCAGGCTCAACACAGGCAGACGGATCATGACGGACACGGTCGAATTGGCAGTGAGATTGGCCCGAACGGACGACGCGGCAGGCATCGCGTCCATCTTCGTCGACTCGTGGCGGGAGACCTACGCCGGCATCCTTCCGGCGCGCGCCTTGTCCACCATGTCGAAGGAACAGCAGCAACGCTACTGGAGCGAAGCTGTCCAGCACGCGAATCTCCGCAATCCCGTCTTCGTGGCCGCCGATGCAGCAGGCCAGATCTACGGCTTCAGCAGCGCAGGCCCGAACAGGGACAGGGTGCTGCCCCACGAGGCCGAAATCTACACGCTCTACGTCGCCCCCGGCCACACAAGCCAGGGCATCGGCACGGCCCTCATGCAGACGACATTCCAGTTTCTCGCGCGCGCCCAGTGCCGCTCGATGGTGATCTGGGCGCTCGCGGAAAATCCGTCCCGCTATTTCTATGAAGCCATGGGCGGACAGCGCGTGGCAGAACGCATGCACCCGCTGTGGGGCGGCTCGTATCCCGAAGTCGCCTATGGATGGGACACGCTCGACCTGTCCTCGCGCGTCAACACGTCGGCCAGCGCGCGACAGTAAGGCCTAGCGGCGCTGCAATGAGCGGTTCTGCGACTTCATGATCGAGAACCCGATCGAATCCGGCAGGTATTTGGCCAGCGTCGCAATGGAACGGTTGAGACCGCCATTGATGCATACAGGCTTGTTCTGCATCACGGCCCGATAGCCCTCTTCCGCCACCGCATCCGCCGTCATCCACATGAAGCGGGGCATGCGCGAGACTTCCTTCGTGAGCCCCGCTACCTCATGGAATTCGCTGCGCGTGAACCCGGGGCACACCGCAGTGACATTCACGTTGTGCTGCTGCAGCTCCATGTTCAGCGAGCGCGAGAACTGGATCATGAAGCTCTTCGACGCCCCGTACAGCGTGCTGCCTGAACTTCCCGGCAGGAACCCCGCCAGCGAGGCCACGTTGATGATGTATCCCTGTCGCCGCGCGATCATGTCCGGCAGCACGAGATGCGCCAGCTCGCAAGGCGCCGTGGTCAGCACCTGGATGAACTGGCGCTGGTCAGCCCACGCCGTGCTCGCGTAGGCGCCGGGAACGCCATAGCCGGCATTGTTGATCAGCGCATCGACGCGCATGCCGCGCGCACGGATCTCGTCGAAAAGCTTCGCCGGCGCCTGCGGATCACCCAGGTCTGCAGGAATGAAGGTCGCCGCCACATTGTGCTTGCGCGACAGGTCTTCGGCCAGAGATCGCAGCCGCTCCTCGCGGCGCGCCGTCAGCACGAGATTGAACCCGTACTTTGCAAAGACGTCGGCGAAGGCCGCGCCGATGCCCGCTGATGCGCCGGTGACCAGCGCCGTCAGTTTGTCGTTTGCCATGTCAGCTTTCCTTGAGGTCGAGGTCGCGCGGTCGCATGAAATCCGCAAGCACGCCCTTCTGCTTCCTGGCATCCTGCCAGAGATCGATATCGAGATCGATGACGGCCAGCGAGCCCGTCGAGAACTTCGCGCGCATCCGCTTGTGCCGGTCTTCCTCCCGGACGTTGCGCGGCGAATGGCTCATCATCTGCACAAGTTCGGCCGCCCCCGGATTGTGGCAGACAATAAGCACCGATTGGACGTCATCATCGAGGCTCCGCATCAGCGCCAGCATCTCGGCAGCTTCGGCCAGATAGAGGTCGCTGCGCACGTCGACCGGCACCCCCGCACAGGCGATGGGCTGGAAGATCGACAGTGTCTCCCGCGTCCGCGCGGCGTTCGAACAAAGCACCAGGTCGCAGCCATGTCCCTGCGCCTTGAAGTACTGCGCCATGGCCGCCGCATCACGTCGCCCGCGCTCGAGCAGCACCCGGTCAATGTCACGCGTCGCGCCACCACCGGGCTCGGTCTTGGCATGCCTGAGAACGACAAGTTGCTTCACAGGATTTTCCCCCGGTGGAACGGAAACAGAAGCAGCCACGCCAGCGACGACGCTTCCGGCCGCTGGTAGCTGGGAAGGCCGAACGGCATCACGCGCGCATCTTGCTTTGTCTCCTGCAGGTAGGTCCCGAACAGCCGGTCCCACACAGACAGGTTGAAGCCGAAATTCGTGTTGATCTCCCGCGGCACGACCGAGTGATGCACCCTGTGCATGTCCGGTGTCACCACAATGGCGCGCAGCACCCGGTCAAGCGACACTGGCAGCCTGACATTCGCATGGCTGAACATCGCACTCGCATTGAGCACGATCTCGAACACGAGCACCGCCAGCGCCGGAATGCCGAAGGTGATGATTACGGCCACCTTCCACACAAGGCTCAGCAGGATCTCGACTGGATGGAAACGGATCGCCGTCGTGACATCGAATTGCGTATCGGCATGATGCACGCGATGCAGCCGCCAGAACCACGGCACGTGATGGAAAACCACGTGCTGCATGTAGACGGCAAGATCCAGCAGCAGGAAACCCGCGACACCCGTGACGATGGCCGGCATCGCGAGCGCGCCCAGCACCCCCTCCCCGTCAACCATCACCGCGACGGCAACAGGCAGCACCGGCAGCAGAAGCGACAGGACACGCACGACAAGCGTGTTCAGCACACTCAGGCTGATGTTCGATAGCCATCGCTTCCCGCGCGAGAACTCCTGGCGATAGGGCCAGGCCATCTCGGCAGCAGCAAGCGCGATAAAGACGCCCACGAAGACGGCGAGCCTGATGAAGCCCTCGCTGTCTGGTGTCATCTCAGGAGGTGATCCGCGCGTGGCGGACAACGGCCGCCTTCTCGAGCGCGGCAGCCGTCAGCCGGTCCACGTCCAGCGTCGTCTTGAGACGCTGCAGCACGCGGTTTTCTTCCGCATAGACCGGGGCTTCCGTGAGCACGATTTCAAGCGCCAGCGCATAGGCCGTTTCCCGCAGGTACTTGGGCAGCGCTTCCTTCACAAGCCCGAGGACCGCATCAAGTCCCTCGCGCTCCTGCAGGATCGCGGCGCACTCGCGCGAGACCGTGATGATCTTTTCTTCCTGGAAGCCTTCGAACACCGGCAGCGTGCGGACGATGTCACCAATGACATGCAGCTCCCGGTCGCTCATGCTGGCGTCGGCGGCCGACGCCACGACCATCACATAGATCAGGGCGGCATGCGGGTTGAGCGTTGAATGCTGGGACATGCACGTGCTCCTCGAAGCTGAGTTCCGGCGCAATCTATTGATGCGGGCGGTTGTCAGCAAGCCCGGGCAACTGCAGAAACCCGCGCACTTCAGCCACAGCTTCTGCAAGGTTAAGCCGCTGCACTTCAACGCCGGCAGGCAATCCCGACAGCAGCCGCGACGGCGCCCGCGAATCAAGCAGCACAAACACACCACGATCGGAGGCACGCCGGATAAGCCGCCCAAACCCCTGCGCCAGCCTCAGTCGGGTGAGCTGGTCATCATAGCCCTTCCCGAACGCCGCCCGCCGCGCCTTGTGCAATATGTCCGGACGCGGCCAGGGAACGCGCTCGAACACGACCAGCCGCAACGACCGTCCGGGAACGTCCACGCCGTCACGCAGCGCGTCCGTGCCCAGCAGGCAGGAATTCTCGTCCTCGCGGAACAGGTCGACAAGCGATCCCGTATCAAGTCCGTCAACATGCTGCGACAGCAGCGGGATGCCGCGCTGTGACAGCACGGGCGCGATCGCCCGGTGCGTGGCACGCAGCGACCGCACGGATGTGAAGAGCCCCAGCGCACCACCTCCGGAAGCAAGGAACAGGTCACGATAAGCCGCCGCAAGCAGGTCGGCATCGCGGCTGACATCCTTCACGACAAGGATGCGCGACTGCTTGGCATAGTCGAACGGCGACTGGAAAACTGCACGTTGCGCCGGAACCACCAGGTGCCCTGCCCCCGTCCGGATCTCGGCCGCACGCCACCCGTCAAAGGTCTCGTCTTCCTTTGGCGGCCGGTCGCGCAGCGTGGCCGACGTGATGAAGGCACCATGCGCAGGCTCAAGCACTTCGACCGCGAACGGAATCGTCGGATCAATCGCATGACGATAGAGCCCGACATTGGAGTCATTGCCGTCAAAGCGTTCGACGCTGAGCCAGTCGACGAAGCCACCCGGTGCCGGATCACCGACGGCATCAAGTGCTGCGATCCATTGCGGGATCTGGAGCTTTGCACGCCGCTCGATTCCCCGGAGCACGGCTTCCGCGCGCAAACGGTGCTGCGAAAAACCTTCGTCGCTGCGGTCGCGCAGCATCTCCCTGAGCTTCGCAGCGAGGATATTGAGAGGATGAAGAAGGTCCTTGAGTGCTTCCTTGAAGGCCGCCGCGGCACCCAGCAATTCCGGAATGGCAGGCACGACTTCGCATTCAAGCCCATAGGGCGAACTAAGGTCTTCGGCGCGCGCGCGAACCTGCGCCCGCACGGCAAGCAGGAACTTCTCCATCGCACCGCGCGGCGCTTCGGAAGAAAGCCGGCTGAGCCATCCGTCGCCCGGCAAGGCAAGCGAGGCCTGCGAGATCTCCGCCAAACGCTCCAGTTCCCGCGGTTCGTCCTGGAGGATCGGGTTCAGGCGCTCGACAAGTCCGCGCCCGCGTCGGCTGCCGCGCCCTTCCGGCCCACGCACCCAGCGCCGCAACTCCGCCCCTTCCCATCCCGAGATGTGGATTGCGTAGAAACTGTCGGCCGCATCGAAGATGTGATGCCCTTCGTCAAAGACATAGCGAAGCGGCGGCACACTGTTGCCATCGTTCTCGGTATCAAGTGCAGCGGCATGGCGCGAGGCTTCCACCATCGTCAGCGCGTGATTGGACACGACCACGCGGCTGGTGCGCGATTTGCGGCCAATGCGCTCGAGGAAACAGCGGCGATAATGCGGGCACGCTGCATAGATGCACTCGCCCTGCTTGTCGGTAAGGCTCGGCGCAAAGCCAGGTGACGGCGAGATCCAGGCCGGGAAGTCCCCGCCGATCAGGTCGCCATCCTTCGTCGCCATCATCCAGCGCGCGACGAGACCCAGCGCGACAGTCTCGCGCTCGATCAGCACCGGCAGGCGCCCCGACTGCTCTTCGAAATTCAGCAGGCAGATATAGTTCTCGCGCCCCTTGCGGATCGTCACCTTCTCGGCGAACTCGGCTGGATCCGGATAGACGCGCCGGAGTTCTTGCGCGATCTGCCGCTGCAGGTTCTTGGTATAGGTCGAGATCCATACCGTCCCCTCATTGCGCTCGGCCCACAGCGTGGCAGGCGCAAGATAGCCGGCCGTCTTTCCAAGGCCTGTACCCGCTTCGGCAAGCACCACGGACGGTTCGCTTTCATGCAGGCGCGGCTTGAACGCGTCCGCCGCCAGCGCGGCATAGTCCGACTGCGAGCGGCGCACTTCCGCGCCGTCCCCCACAATGACGGCAAGATGGGCGCGTGCTTCTTCCGGCTGCACAGGCAGGCTCCCTGGCTGCCCCGGTGGCGGGCCATCATCCCATTCCGGCAACTCACGCCACGAGTCCATGCGCGGCGTGGCACGGGCGCGGCCCTCCGGATCCATGCGGTCAAGCAGCAGCGGCGCCCACGGCCAGCGGCTTTGCCCCATCGCGGCCGCAATGCGTGCGGCCATGGGCCTGCCGGCCATGTTCGCCGATTCATCAAGCAGGCGCTCGGCAACCTCACGCAGCGTGATCGCCTGCTCGGCGAGGCTTTGCGGAATGGCAAGGCCCATCGCCCTGGCGAGCGCCCCAATGCTCGGCGCGATCGGCTGCGCGGGCCTGACGAAGGAAAAGAGATCAAGCACATCGAAATGGGCTGCGCGCGGTTCGTTGCGCTGGCCGCCCAGGCGCAACAGCGTCATGGTCGTATGCACCGTCAGGTGCGGCGTGCGGGCAACCGCGGCAAGGGCGGCCTCAGCCGAAGGCTCGGCAAACCGGCCATCCGCCGTGGCCAGCAGCGCGCGACGGAAGGTCGCGACAAGCGCCGGAACGGCATCCAGGGCATGGGGGATCGAATTGTCCATCGGTCGTACTATGCAGCAGCGTTGACGATCACAGAAGCGCCACCTATGGCTTGGGAGCAAATTTCTGAGGTTACCCGAATGTCGTCCCGTCGCGACCTGGCCATGGCTGCAAAGGCCTGGCCCTTTGAAGAGGCAAGGAAGATTCTCGCCCGCGTTGAGCGTGACGAAGCGGCCGGCAAGAAAAAACCCTATGTCCTGTTCGAAACCGGCTACGGGCCGTCGGGACTGCCACATATCGGCACGTTCGGCGAAGTCGCGCGCACGAGCTGGATCCGCCGCGCCTTCCAGGAAATCTCCGACAAGCCGACGCGCCTCATCGCCTTCTCCGATGACATGGACGGCATGCGCAAGATCCCGGACAACGTCCCCAACCAGGAGATGCTGCGCGAGCACCTGCACAAGCCGCTGACCTCGGTGCCCGATCCCTTTGGCACGCATGAGAGCTTTGCGCACCACAACAATGCGCGCCTGCGCTCGTTCCTCGATGGCTTCGGCTTCGAGTACGAGTTCATGTCCGCGACCGAAGTCTACAGGTCAGGCGCCTTCGATGCCGCCCTGCTGAATGCGTTGAAGTGCCACGACAAGATCATGGACATCATGCTGCCGACTCTCGGCGAGGAGCGCCGCCGCACCTACAGCCCCTTCCTGCCGATCTCGCCCAAGACGGGCCGCGTGCTCTACGTGCCGATGAAGCGCATCGATGCCGAAGCCGGCACGATCACTTACATCGACGAGGACGGTGAGGAAATCACGCAGTCCGTGACGGGCGGCAAGGTGAAGATGCAGTGGAAGCCGGACTTCGGCATGCGCTGGGCAGCCCTGGGCGTCGACTTCGAGATGTTCGGCAAGGACCACCTGCCGAACCAGCCGCTCTATGCAAAGATCTGCAAGGCTCTCGGTGTCGAGCCGCCCGTGAACTTCGTCTACGAGCTGTTCCTCGACCAGGAAGGCCAGAAGATTTCCAAGTCGAAGGGCAACGGCATCTCGGTCGAGCAGTGGCTCACCTACTCCGCGCCCGAAAGCCTCGCGCTCTTCATGTACCAGAAGCCGAAGACGGCCAAGCGGCTCTACTTCGACATCATTCCGAAGGAAGTCGATGAGTATGTGACCTGGCTGGACAAGTACCAGACGCAGTCCGAAGCCGACCAGCTCGAGAACCCCGCCTGGCACATCCACGCCGGCCGCCCGCCGCAGGAAAAGTGGCCGGTGAGCTTCGCGCTCCTGCTGAACCTCGTCTCGGCTTCGAACGCTTCCACGCCTGACATCCTGTGGGGTTTCATCCGCCAGTACGCACCTCAGGCAAACCCGCAGGACAACCCGGCACTCAACCGTCTGGTGGGCTATGCGATCAGCTACTACGAAGACTTCGTGAAGCCGAAAAAGAAGTACCGCGCGCCCACGGACCGCGAACGCGCCGCCATGGAAGAGCTCGCGGCAGCCTTCGACGCACTGGGCAACGTGACCGATCCGGAAGCGGCACAGTTCCAGGTGTACGAGATCGGCAAGAAGCACCAGTTCGATCCGCTGCGCGACTGGTTCAAGGCGCTCTACGAAGTGCTGTTCGGACAGGAACAGGGACCACGCTTCGGATCCTTTGCGGTGCTTTACGGCCTGCCCAATACGGCCAGCCTCATCCGCGCCGGCCTGGCAGGAAAGTTTCTGTCCTGACACCCACCCCCGCCTGCGCTAAGCTTCCTTGATGGGGATGCGTTTGGCGATGATGGCAGTGTTGTGCGGGCTCGCTTGTGCGGGCCTCGCCAACGCAGCCGTGCCACGATCAGCCGAGAACGCCTATCGTGCCGGCGCCTACGAAAGGGCTGTCACGCTCTGCGAAACCGAGGGCTCGGCCGCGTCGCTGGCCTTTGCGGCGCAGGCACTGATCGCCGATGCCATAACCAGGCCCGGCGGTTTCTGCGAACCCTGCCTCAGGCGCGCCATCACCAAGGCTGATCAGGCAATCCTGCGCGATCCGCAACGCGTTGACGGCTATCTGCAGAAATCCATCGCCATCGGCTTTCGCGGACGCGCCATTGGCGTCTCGAAGGCCCGCGCCGAAGGCCTCGCGGACGAAGCACAGGCCCTGCTCGAGCGTGCAGTCGCCATGGCCCCTGCCAACGCGTGGGCGCAGGCCTCGCTCGGCGCCTGGCATCTGGAAATCGTGCAGCATGCAGGGCCCATACTCGCGGACCTGATGTACGGCGCTTCAAGGGACAAGGGTTTGCAGCATTTTCGTACGGCCCTCTCCCTCGACCCGCACAGCGCCCTGCTTCAGATGAACTTCGCGCTGGCCCTGCTTGCGATGGAAAGGGAGGACATGGTCACGGAGGCAACCCGCGCGCTCGAAGTCGCCGTCGCCGACGACAGCCAGGACCATCTTGTGAGCTATACCCGCCACCAGGCCCGCCAGCTGCTTCAGGCCCTGAAGGACAGGGACCCGGGAACAGTCAGCCGCCTCGTCCGTCAGTTCCAGGGCTGGCAACCACAATAGCCGCCCATCCCTGGGACCGCCGGCATCTTGCCGGCCCTTTCATCTGAATAGACGAGTACTGGCGTTCTGGGTCTTCCAGGCGCCTAGTGCCTGACCCAGACAATCCGCGCGATCCACTCGATCTCGTCGCGCACCACGGACAGGTCATCAAGCGCGGGATTGAAGGGCTTCAGGTCGATCTTCTTCGCCGTCAGCCGCGACAGCTTCATGATCGAGCAGGTCCCGTCATTCTTCACGACGACTGGATCGCCCCTGCGAAGCTCGGCCGAAGGCGAAACCACCACGACATGCCCGTTCCTGAAAACAGGAGCCGCAACATCATTGGAAACCTCGACCGCAAAGGCCTTGTCGTCACCGAAGTCGGGGAACGCGAACCTGTCCCAGGCCTTGGCAATGGGATCGCCACTGTCGTCGAACACCTTCTTCTTCTGGGCGTCCTTCATTGTTATGAACGGCACCATGCGCGACGGGCCGCGGGAACCACTGCCCCTCGCAACCAGCGACACGAAGTCGTCAAGGCTCGCGCCCGTGACCTGAAGCACCTTCGACAGGCTTTCGGTCGACGGCCAGCGCAGCCGGCCCTGTGGTCCGAGCCTCTTGCTCTTGTTGAAGGTGGTGGGGTCAAGCCCTGAGGCCCGCGCAAGACCTGAGGGGGAATGGCCATACCTGGCTGCAAGTGCGTCAATGGCCGCCCAGATCTGCTTATGCGATAACATGGCGAATTGTACCGTCCGCGGAAAAATTTAAGACCAGCCTGCTTCACGACCAGCTTCGGCTGTCGCTTGCGCAACGCCACCAAAACTGATTCGAATCCTAACACGATGAACCTGATCCTCAGTCTCTCAAGTCTCGCCAGACCGTTGCTCGCAAGACTCGATCCAGAGCTTGCACACACTCTGACTGTGCAAACCCTCTCGTTTTTCCACAGTTCACCTGCGTTAGTGGACGACGATCCTCGACTACAGATTGAGGCACTCGGTTTGCGCTTTAGGAATCCAGTCGGATTGGCCGCAGGCTTCGACAAGAACGCCGAGACCACCGAAGCCATGCTTTCCTTTGGCTTTGGCTTCGTTGAAGCGGGGACGGTGACGCCGAAGCCCCAGCCGGGAAATCCGAAGCCCCGGATCTTTCGCCTCAAGGAAGATGGCGCTGTCATCAATCGCCTGGGCTTCAACAACAAGGGCATCGCCTGTGCACAGGAGCGCCTGCGATCAGTACAGGGACGCCCTGGTATTCGTGGCATAAACATCGGCGCCAACAAGGATGCTGCGGACCGCATCGCGGACTATGTGACGGGACTGCGCGAGCTTGCGCCGCTCGCCGACTACGTGACTGTGAACATCTCTTCGCCCAACACGCCGGGCCTGCGCGGCCTTCAGAACCGCGCTGAACTCGACCAGTTGCTCGGCGCCGTGATGGGCGCCCGCGCTGCGCTGCCGCGACAGATGCCCTTGCTCGTGAAGATCGCCCCTGACCTCGACGAGCAGGCCTGCAGTGACATCGCTGCACTCGCGATCGATCATCGCATCGATGGGCTGATCGTTTCGAACACGACAATCGACCGCCCGGACACCTTGCAGGGAACGCACCGCGGCGAAACCGGCGGCCTCTCCGGCCGTCCTCTCTTCCGCAAGTCAACGGAAGTCCTGCGCGCCATGCGGCGGCTGACGAAAGGCAAGCTCGTCCTCATCGGCGTCGGCGGCATCAACTCCGGCGAAGACGCCTGGGCCAAGATCAGGGCTGGCGCCTCGCTCGTGCAGCTCTACACCGCCCTCACCTACGAAGGCCCCGCCCTCGTCACCCGCATCAAGCGCGAACTCCTGACCTGCCTCGAACGCGACCGCATCCCCACCCTGCAGGACGCCATAGGCGTGGACGCTTAACTGTATCCACCTCACGACAGTCTACCCTATGCACACATCTTTGAGAGTGAATCCGGCTGTGATCTGCTTGAATCGCTCGAGGCCGTTTCGC
>JBILMZ010000204.1:0-6307 GCA_044375275.1 Micropepsaceae bacterium
GCAATTCCGGAGTCTGAAATGTCATCCCAAGTGCCAGTGACCGTGCTGACCGGCTATCTCGGTGCCGGCAAGACGACCCTGTTGAACCGCATCCTGACTGAGCAGCATGGCAAGCGCTATGCCGTGATCGTCAACGAGTTCGGCGAGATCGGCATCGACAATGACCTCGTCGTGGATACGGACGAGGAAGTGTTCGAGATGAACAATGGCTGCATCTGCTGCACCGTGCGCGGAGACCTCATCCGCATCCTCGCGGGCCTGATGAAGCGCAAGGAAAAATTCGACGCGATCCTCGTGGAAACGACGGGGCTCGCCGATCCCTCGCCGGTCGTGCAGACATTCTTTGTCGACGACGACGTGAAGGAGCGCACCCGCCTCGATTCCGTGACAACGGTCGTGGATGCCAAGCACATCCTGCAGCGCCTGAAGGATTCCCGCGAGGCCCATGAACAGATCGCCTTTGCCGACCAGATCATCCTGAACAAGACGGACCTGGTGACGAAGGAAGAGCTGGCACGCGCCGAAAAGGCCATTCGTTCGCTGAACCCGATCGCGCCCATCCACTACACGGAACGCTGCGCGATCGATCTCGGCAAGGTTCTCGACCAGGGCGCGTTCGACCTCTCCCGCGCGCTGGAGCTTGAACCGCACCTCCTCGACGAGGACGGGCACGAGCACGAGCATGAAAGCGACATCCGCAGCATCTCGCTGTCCTCGAACCTGCCGCTCGATGCCGACAAGGTGACTAACTGGCTGCGCAACCTGCTGCAGCAGCAGGGCCAGAACATCCTGCGGACCAAGGGCATTCTCGACATTCGTGGCCGCAATGAACGACTGGTCTTCCAGGCGGTCCACATGGTGATGGAAGGTGACTTCCAGGGACCGTGGAAGGCTGACGACAAGCGCTACAGCCGCATCGTCTTCATCGGTCGCGGCCTGGATCATGACGAACTGCAGCGCGGCTTCGCCGCCTGCGTGGCGTAAAGCCTGATGACCGAGCCCCGCATTACCCAGGGCAAATCCTGGGCCCTTGGCGCGCCCGTCATTTCATGCGTCTTCAATGAGGACGGCGTTGGCGCCTTTGCCTGTGGCGATGGGACCGTGCGCCTGTTCGCGGACGAACGGGAACCTGTCGCCATCGAGGCGCACAAGGGGGCAGTGCTGTCCCTGTGCCTGCATCCGCAGGACGGATTCCTGAGCGGCGGCGATGACGGCCGCCTCGTGCATGTGCTGCCAGGCGAGGGTACGACCGAACTCTTCCACCAGAAGGGCAAGTGGATCGAGAACATCGCGGCCAGCGAGGCGACCGGCCTCATCGCCTGCACGGCGGGCAAGGACGCCGTCGTGCTCGACGGCAAGCAGCCGGTACGCTTCACCCATGCAACGACCGCGACCGGCGTCGCCTTCGATCCGAAGGGCCGCCGGCTGGCGGTCTCGCACTACAATGGCGCCTCGCTCTGGTGGACGAAGTCGTCTTCGCAGGCGCCCACGGTGATGAACTGGAAGGGCTCGCATGTCGGACTCATGTGGAGCCCGGACGGCAAATTCCTCGTGACGACAATGCAGGAACCCGCTTTGCATGGCTGGCGCGTCGAGGACGCAGCCGACATGCGCATGACCGGCTATCCCGCCCGCATCAAGTCTATGGCGTGGGAGCATCGCGGCAAGGTCCTCATGACCGCTGGCGCGCCGAAGGTGATTGGCTGGCCGTTCACCGGCCGCAACGGCCCCATGGGTCGCGAACCACTGGAGATCGGTCCGGACCGCGATGGCCTGGTGGCGTGTGTAGCAACCCATCCCGAGTTTGACCTCGTCGCCGCCGGCACGAGCGACGGCGCCGTGTGGATGCAGTGGATCGGGGAGGAGGGCGCGAACATCGTCGCGCTCGACCTGCCGCGCATAAGCTGCATGGCGTTCTCGCCCGACGGGTCTGTTCTCGCTGTCGGCACGGAAGACGGATACGCAGCCCTCATCGACGCAGCCTGAGAAGCCTGACAGGGAGAGATCCGCATGCCCGCCCCGATGCACTACCAGCCACTGACATCGCTCGTCGCACAGATGCGTGACGGCACGCTCTCCGCGCGCGAGGTCACCGAACACCACCTCGCACGCATTGCGGCGCTCGATCCCAAACTGCATGCCTACGCCGAAGTCCGCGCCGACCGCGCCCGTGAGGACGCTGCAGCCGCCGATGCCCGCCGTGCCAAAGGTGAAACGCTGGGTCCGCTCCACGGCGCGCCGGTTTCCGTAAAAGATCTCTGCGCGATGAAGGGCACGCGGACGGGAGCAGGCGGCTTCTTCTCGACTGGCTTTGGGCCCGACGACACCGCCACCGTCGTCCGCCGCCTGCAGGAGGCCGGCGCCATCGTGCTAGGCAAGGCGCAACTCACCGAAGGGGCATGGGGAACACATCACCCGGACATCCCCGCACCCGTGAACCCCTGGGCACCGAACCGCTGGTCAGGCTCATCATCCAGCGGTTCTGGCGTATCGGTCGCCGCCGGCATGGCAGCAGGAACGATTGGCACCGATACAGCAGGTTCGATCCGTTATCCCAGCGCGGCCAACGGCATCGTAGGCCTCAAGCCAACGTGGGGCCGCGTCAGCCGCCATGGCGTTTTCCCGCTCTCGGATACTTTCGATCATGTCGGTCCGATGGCGCGCACGGTCGCAGATGTCGCCCTCATGTTCAGCTGCATCGCAGGGCCCGATACCAATGACCCGACCACGCTCGACGCTTCTGCATCTGACTGCGCCGACGCCGCCAGCAACGCATCGCTCAAGGGCGTGCGCATTGGCGTCGACCACAGGTACACGTTCTCATCGATTGAGCCCACGACGGCCGAAGCCTTCGGAAAGGCGCTGGAGCAGTGCAGGCAACTCGGCGCGATCCTGGTTGATGTAAGCATCCCGCCGGTCGACGAAATCCTTGTCCCGGCGATCCTCGCGGCCTTTTCTGAAGCCGCCATTTCACATCGCAGGACCTATCCGGCGGAACGTGAGCGCTACAGTGATGAATTCGCGAACATCCTCGAGATCGGCCTGAATGCATCGGGTGTTGAATACGCAACTGCCGCCATCTGGCGGCGCGAATTTGCGGGCGCATTGGCGCGTGTGTTTCACAACGTCGATGTCATGGCCGTTCCCGTCCTGCCGCTTCCGCCGCTGACGCTGGAGCAGATGCAGTCCGTATCGGGCGGGTCGCCGCTCGACGCTGCCGGCTTCATGAAGTTCACGATCCCCTTCAACCTCGCCGGTGTCCCGACCTTGACGCTGCCTATGGGGCGACTGGAAGACAGTACGCCGCTCGGGTTCCAGTTCGTGGGACCTGCGCTGGGTGAGCGCGCAATCCTGTCAGCCGGCGCGGCCTATGAAGCAGCAGCCGGCTACGCGTCGGAGCATCCGCCGCTCTAGTCTTTGGAGTCGTTGAAGAATTCCTTGAGGCGCGCGAAGAAGTTCGTCGTCTCGGGCGAGTTCTTCTCGCTGCCGGCCTTCTCGAACTCGCGCAGCAGTTCCTGCTGCTTCTTGTTGAGGTTCACCGGGGTCTCGACCATCACCTCCACGATGAGGTCACCAGCCGCACCCTGTCCGCGCAGGGCCGGCATGCCCTTGCCCCGCAGGCGGAACTGCTTGCCCGACTGCGAGCCTTCAGGAATGGAAATGCGGGCGCGCCCGCCGCCAAGCGTCGGTACCTCGACATGCCCACCCAGGGCCGCTGTCGTCAGGCTGACCGGTACGCGGCAATAAAGATGTTCCTCGTCCCGCTTGAAAAGCGGATGCGGAGCAACCGACAGGAAAATGTAGAGGTCGCCTTTCGGCCCGCCTCTGAGGCCAGCTTCGCCTTCACCCGCAAGCCGGATCCGGTTGCCGTCACCCACGCCCTGCGGGATATTTACGTTGATCGTGCGCTCTTTCTGGACGCGACCGGCGCCGTTGCAGACGCGACAGGGATTTTTGACGACGCGCCCAAGGCCCTGGCAGGTCGGACAGGTCCGCTCGATCGTGAAGAAGCCCTGCTGCGCGCGGACCTTGCCGATGCCCGAGCACGTCGTGCAGGTCTGCGGCTTCGTTCCGGCTTCAGCGCCCGTTCCACTGCAAGGTTCGCAGGCGACAGATCCCGGCACACGAACGGGAACCGTCTTGCCGACAAAGGCGTCCTCGAGAGTGATCTCCATGTTGTAGCGAAGGTCGGAGCCGCGCTGGGCCCGGTTGCCGCCACCACCACCACCGCGGCGACCGCCCATGAACTCGCCGAACAGGTCATCGAACACGTCGGTGAACGACGTCGAGAAATCAAACCCGCCAGGTCCACCGCCGGGACCCCGCGAACCCGACGGACCTTCGAAGGCGCTGTGCCCATACTGGTCGTAGGCCGCGCGCTTCTGTTCATCCTTCAGGATGTCATAGGCTTCGTTGAGTTCCTTGAATTTCTGGTCGGCCTTGGGGTCATCCGGATTGCGGTCAGGATGCAGTTCCTTGGCCTTCGTCCGGTACGCAGACTTGAGTTCGTCAGCGTTGGCTTTTCGCTGGACGCCCAATACGTCGTAGAAATCGCGTTTCGACATGGATCTGCTCGGAACACCCGCTAGGGAGAAAGGACCGGGCCGCTACCGGCGTTCAACCAGTATCGGCCCGAGAAGCATGCGCGGGGTTAACGCGCGCCCTTCTTCTTGTCCTCGTCGACTTCCTCGTAGTCGGCGTCAACGACACCGTCATCCTGGGTCGGGCCGCCAGCGGATCCGTCGGCGGACGGGCCAGCACCGGGCGCCCCTTCGGGGTTCATGCCCTTGTACATGGCTTCGCCGAGCTTCATGGAGGCCTGCATCATCGCGTCCGTCTTGGACTTGATGAGATCGGCGTCCTCGCCCTTCAGCGCGTCGCGAAGGTCGCTGAGCGACGTCTCGATGGCATTGCGCTCGGTCGTGCCGACCTTGTCGCCATGCTCCTTGAGGTTCTTGTCGATGTCATGGGCAGCAGCTTCCGCGCGGTTGCGCGTCTCGACGAGCTCTCGCCGCTTCTTGTCTTCGCTCGCATGCTCCTGCGCGTCGCGCATCATGTTCTGGATTTCGGATTCGGTCAGGCCGCCCGACGCCTGGATGCGGATATTCTGCTCCTTGTTCGTGGCCTTGTCCTTCGCCGCGACCGTCACGATGCCGTTTGCGTCGATGTCGAACGTGACTTCGATCTGCGGCATGCCGCGCGGAGAGGGCGGAATGCCCACAAGGTCAAACTGGCCGAGGAACTTGTTGTCCTTCGCCATTTCGCGCTCGCCCTGGAACACGCGGATGGTCACGGCCGTCTGGCCGTCCTCCGCAGTCGAGAACACCTGGCTCTTCTTCGTCGGGATCGTCGTGTTCTTGTCGATGAGGCGCGTGAACACGCCGCCCAGCGTTTCGATGCCGAGAGACAGCGGCGTCACGTCGAGCAGCAGGACGTCCTTCACTTCGCCCTTGAGGACGCCGGCCTGGATGGCGGCGCCAACGGCAACGACTTCGTCAGGATTCACGCCCTTGTGCGGCTCCTTGCCGAAGAACTCCTTCACGATCTGCTGGACCTTCGGCATGCGGATCATGCCACCGACGAGAACGACTTCGTCGATGTCGGCCGGCGTCACGCCAGCGTCCTTCATGCAGGCCTTCACCGGCGCGATCGTGCGCTGGATGAGGTCATCGACGAGCTGCTCGAGCTTCGCGCGCGTGATCTTCGTGTTGAGATGCTTCGGGCCGGAAGCATCCGCCGTGATGAACGGCAGGTTCACTTCGGTCTGCATCTGCGACGACAGTTCGATCTTCGCCTTTTCGGCGGCTTCCTTCAGGCGCTGCAGCGCAAGGCGATCCTTGCGCAGGTCAATGCCCTGTTCCTTCTTGAATTCGTCCGCGAGGAAATCGACGATGCGCATGTCGAAGTCTTCACCGCCGAGGAACGTGTCACCGTTCGTGGCCTTCACTTCGAAGACGCCATCACCGATCTCGAGGATCGAGATATCGAACGTACCGCCACCAAGGTCGTAGACGGCAATCGTGCCAGCCTGCTTCTTGTCGAGGCCATAGGCGAGTGCAGCCGCCGTCGGCTCGTTGATGATGCGCAGGACTTCAAGACCGGCGATGCGGCCTGCGTCCTTCGTGGCCTGGCGTTGCGCGTCGTTGAAGTAGGCGGGAACCGTGATGACAGCCTGCGAGACCTTCTCGCCGAGATAAGCCTCGGCCGTCTCTTTCATCTTCTGCAGCGTGTAGGCCGAGATCTGGGACGGCGAGAGCTTCTCGCTGTCGCGGCCGGCAACCCAGGCATCACCATTGTCGGCCTTGAT
>JBILMZ010000205.1:0-6288 GCA_044375275.1 Micropepsaceae bacterium
AGGGCAGTGCAATGGGATTCATCAGACGCCAGAACTTCGGGTGCCACGTTCCGTTCCTCACCGTTCCGCCCGATCCGGAAATGGAGCTGCGCGCCCGGCCGTGGGACCCGGCGATGATCGTTGACCCCGCGGCGGGCTGCATTCACATCGACAGCCACGCCCGCGAGGTGCTGATCGACGAGCGGTTGCTGCTGCCGGACGATGGCGTGGTGTATCTCAACTGGAAGCTTGCAGGCTGGCTCGCCGCCATTCCGGGTGACGCATCCATGCTTGGGGAGCACGTCGAACTGGCAGGCCGCCGGCGCGCCTTCGATGCCTACGCCATGCTCGTACCCACGGCCTTCGGCTTCATCATGACGTTGAGCCTGAGGTGCAAGGGGCGCGCCCATGCCAGAGGCGAATCCTACCTGCAGGCGGCGACGGACCTGCACCACCTGCCCGACCACGCCAGGCTCAAGCCCTGAAGCCGCGTGCCTGATCGCTCCCCGTTCAGTTCTGGATCCCACCACCGCCACCGCCACCTCCTCCTCCGGACGTGGTGGAAATCGTCATGTTGACAATGGCTGTGGCTGAGCCTCCGCGGCCGTCCGAGACCGTGTAGGTGAAGATGTCGGTGGTCGAGGCGCCGGCTGCAGGGGGTGTCCCCGTGAAGGTATAGGAGAGAGACGCTCCACCCGGCCCGACGCTGACGATGCCCGCCGCCCCGTTTGTTGCCCCGGAGATCACGAGCGGGTCATTGTCAGGATCACTGTCATTGATCCGCGGGTTCAGGGTACGGATATACGATGTGGTGTCGTCCACCGTTGCAGCATCGTTGACGGCAATCGGAGGCTGGTTTGAGGGGACGGTGGCATGCGCGATAGTCACCGCGACACTGGCGCTGGCGCTGCCGCCATTCCCGTCTGAGATCGTGTAGCTGAACGTGTCCGTTGCCGTGGTTCCGGGAGCCGGTGGTTGTGCGGTGAGGGTGTAGGTCAGTGAGGTTCCCGACCCTGCAATCGTTACGGTGCCGAGGGCGCCGTTTGTCCTCGCCGTAATGGTGAGCGCATCCGCATTCGGATCGGTATCGTTCGCGCGCGGGTCGAATGTGCGTGTCCAGCTGGTCGTCTGGTTGATCGCGAGGCTGTCGCCGACAGCCACGGGTGGCTGATTGGTGGGCGGCACAAGCGTGTTCTCGACATAGTGCGCTTTACGGTTGCCAGCCGGATCATAGGTATACGTGACGCGCTTGCCGTCATCATAGGTCACGGAACTGAGGCGGCCGAGCGCATCATAGGTGTATCTGACATCCGCGCCTGCGGGTGTCGCCATGACGGCTCCCGCCAGAATTGCCGTCATCACACGCCCCGCTTTCATGCCTGGACCTCTTGAAAACACATGAACGTCCAAAACCATATTCACGGGAACGATTCCTGCAACCCGTCCTGTCCCCGTTCCGGGTGAACGACGCATGATCTCCCACGCTTTTCTGGGGACAGTTTGATGCCGGCACGCCTTGCGTGCAGCCTTCGCATGGAGTGCGCAGTTCATCCACAAGCGGTTTCTGGATTTTATTCCCTTTGCGTTTGACGAACATCAGAACCCGGGCAAGCATCTTGTCGTGGGAGTCGCGCTCACCGGCCCCAGCCTGCTCCGGTCCAAGCAAAAGGTTTCCGCGTGACGCGTCACACTTCCCTGGCCCTCGTGGCCACCGCTGCCCTGAACATTTTCCTCTCTTCGCTCCTGCCCGCTTATGCCGGCCCCTTGCCGTCGGTACGCATCGCGACGGCACCGCTGGTGTCGCCGTCTGCGACGGCTACGTATTATGGGTCTTCAACGACACATACATACGGGACATTCGGGTACGGTGCGGGGTCAAGCAACCCGCGGCCTCCTGAAATCGTCGAACTTGCCCGCGCCCTGAAGCACGACCCCGATCTGATTTATGAGTATGTCCGGAACACCATAAAGACGCACTTTTCCTATGGCCTGCAGAAGGGAGCCGTCGGAGCCATTGTTGATCACTCAGGCACGCCATTTGACCAGACGAATCTTATGGTCGAATTGTTGCGGCTGTCCGGATTTGCTGCGCGTTACAAGGCTGGCACGATTACGCTGACCGGGTCACAGTTCCAGGACTGGACCGGTCTCACTGATGCAAAGGCGATCTGTCAGTTTCTTTCGTCGGCTGGCATCCCTGCCTCCTTCAGCGGGTCAAGCGATCCCGGATGCTTTTATGCCGGAACCGCGGCATCGGTAACGCTCGAGCATATTTGGGTCGAGGTCACCATTGATGGCCAGAACTATGTCTTCGATCCAAGCTTCAAGGGGCACACACGCAAGACAGGATTAAATCTCTTCAGCGCGATGGGATACACCGCCGGAAGCGCTTTCAGCACGGTACAAACAGGGACATTCGCCTCTGGCCAGAGTTCGGACGGGAACTGGGTCAAAGCGTTGAAGTCCGTTGGAATCAAGGCACTTTCCCAGACGCTGCTGAACTACGCAAAGGCACAACCCGCCATTCAAACACTGGAAGACATTGTGGGCGGGGAAACCATTCAACGTGTGTCGGTTCCTGCAGGCGGCTTTCGCCAGACGTCGCTACCATATCCATCAACGGCAACGCGGACGTGGAGCGGAGACATTCCAGACCAGTACCGTTCGACTTTCTCGTTCAACTCCCAGGCTGGGGGCGCCTGGTCGTTCCATGTGGATGAGATCTACGGTCGCCGCATCCAGTTGAACTCTAACCTGGATTGGACAACAGCAACAGCGGGCTCGCAACTCAGCGCAGATAACGGGTTTCGGGTATGGCTTGAAGTCGACGGGGTCCCCTTCCCCGGGACCCAGCACACAATTGCGGAACGCACAGCCATCGTTGAAGTACCCAATCCGCCACATGCGTCCACGTACAAGACCGTACCTGCGATCTTCAGTCGTGTCGTGGGGATTGACATTTCAGCCCGGCACCCGTTCGTTTCACGTCACGCCGATCAGTACGTATCGACAACCATTTACCTTGGGGCTCCCATCGTCATCGTCAATGGATGGGGTGACGTCAGCCAGAACCTGGCAGCGAAATGGGCCAGCGAAGTTGCCGATGACAAGGCCGCGCCAAAGACAGGTCTGGCAAGGGTCTGCGCCCCCGCCACACAGTCGCTGGCCGTAACCTCTTGTGCGGCACGTGTTCCGCAACCAACCGGCTCACTGCTTCGTGACAAGATGGCGGCCACGTGGCTGGGCCAGTTCAGTCGCATCCTGAGCCTCAATGCCCAGGTGGGCGGAGCCAAGGCGCTGCATCACCATTCGATTGGCGTGGTCTACTCCGATCAGTGGTCCGCCTATGTGAATGGATGGTCCTCCGTCAACCGGGCACGCCCGAGCACGAATTGTGGTTCGGATTGTGTATGGATGTCGTCACATGAGACGCAGGTGCTCGACATCTCGAGCACGATCAGCGTGACACACAGCGCCGCCGATGAAATTTCAAGACGCTCCGTCATCTACTCGTCTGCATCTCTGGGGGCGGCCCTGGAGGGCGATCTGGTTGTGCAGTTGCTGGGCCTGCCACAAGCGCTTTCGACGGTGTCGCGTTTCGGATGGGGCAATGGCAGCACAGAAGGCAGCTACAATGGCCTGCATGAACGCACGAGCCACGTCTGCATCCTTTCGGGGTGTCCCCCCTATCCCGACGATGAAAGCGCGCGCCGTTTTTTCGAGCTCAGCGGTTCGTCGTCCTCCAAGGACTGGATTTCCTACAAGGGAAGAACCGCATTCTGGCCCGGGGACTGGTCTGCAAGCGCCATCGAAAGCTGGCGCGACGCCTACCAGGCTCGTGTCAACGAGTATCTTTCCGGAGGCTTTACCGTTTTCGCCTCTCAGGAAGCCTTTTCGGGACCCGGACCGTCAGGTGGCGCAAAGCAGCAGTGGGGCACGGCGTCGTCGAACTGGTACCGGGATGAACCGCAGGCCCGTGGTGGTGGCTTTGTTGCGGTCCGGTTCGGTACCAGCGGAGAGCCGCTGGAAATCGCACACATCGTCACCAACCAGAATGGCCGTCGCAAGGGTGGCGCTTCCGCGGCCAGCAACGGAGACGTCGGCGCACTAACGGCGGAAGGCGCCGCCAATCTTCTCAAGAGCCGCTTCTCGGACAGATCGCAACTTCTATCCGTCGACTTGAGATCTGGTCGGGCCGGTTATTCAACATCCCCATTGCTGTCAACGGGAGGGGCCGGTTCCGGCAAGGATCTGAGCGTGAGCCTGATCTACGCCGGCCCTGGAACACAGGAAGCGTCGCTTTGGAACCCTCAACCCATTTCTGTTGGTACAACTTCTTTCGCTACTCCCTATAGCGGGTTCCATTCCAATTGGGACATCAAGCTCGCCCTCCATTCGGACGCTTATGAAGCAATGGGGCAGACGTCCCCGCTGGCTGCAACATCCGCCATTGCTGTCATGGTGGTCATGCAGGACCTCTATCGCAGTGGACAGACATCCAGCGCGCCGCATGCCCGCCTGATTTCACAGATCGCCGGGCCCCTGACCTTTCTGAGCTGGCACGGCATCAACCATCACAACACCGTCACCATCTCCCAGGGCGGACAGACGCGTCGATTTGTAAAGCTGGTTGACGGCAGTTTTGCGGGACAGCACGGGGATGCTTCGGTGCTCACCCAATCGGGAACTGCACAAGTCACCATTCCCGACTGCTATGAAAGTTATGACGTTGAAGGGTTGTCGGTCTACTACTTCCCGACAAACATCTACAGTTACGACCATGCTTCACCGGTCTCCTTTCAGCTGAAGAATCGTGGCGGAGACATACAGAACTTTGATCGCTGGGCTTATCTTCATCAGTGCCGCCGATCTGGGGGCTGGAAGATCAAGGACTGGACCTTCCCGCACGGTGACAAACTGACCTTCAGTTATGGGACGGGGGGCAAACTCACGAGAGTGGCGAACAACCAGGGGCGCGCGCTCAATTTCAGCCAGTCTGCTGTCACTGCGAACGCGGCGCCTGCCGCGGGCAGCATCGTGGTGAAAGGCGCAACGCCCCAACAGATCCCCGGGAGAATTTTCGATGAGTTGGGAAGACAGGTCACTCTGGCTGTCGACTCCGAGAACAGGATCAACCATCTCGATGGCGGCGTGACGAAATTGAAATACTGCCCGGCAGTCGCGCGTTCTGCCACGCAGCGTCCCGTGCCGTTTCCACATCTTTGTGAGATCTTTGCGCCAGGAAACTCTGCCACTGCAGCGCTGAAATACACCTTCGACTCGGTTGGAAACATCAAGGAAGTCCGCGACGCGATCTCCATCGCACAAGGCGATGCGGTGCGGGGGCCATACAAGTTCTACATCGCGGACGGGTCGCGCGGAGAGCGTGAAGACCCGATGACGCCTGCCGGCCGGTATGCCGTCTACTACGACGAATTCGGGCGGGCGGTGAAGCATGTCGATGAGGCCGGTCGCGCTGTCAACTCCAGCTATGATGGTCTTGATCGTCTGGTTTCGCGCACCTACCCGGAGGGCGACCAGGAGCTTTTCCAGTATGACGCCCGCAGCAATGTCATCGAGATGCGCCGCAAGGCGAAGCCCGGATCCGGGCTTGCCGACCTGGTCACGTCCGCCACGTGGGATGCGACCTGGAACAAGCCGCTCAGCGTGACCGATCCACTCGGTCGCGTCACGAACCTGACCTACAATGCTACCGGTACTGCAGGCGCGGGTCTCGTGAAGGAAGTTTTGCGGCCTGTCGCCACGGCTGGCGGCGTGCGACCGAAATACACCTTCACCTATGCAGCAGCTACCGGTCTCGTCACCCAGGAGACCTCGCCGATTGGCACGGTTCAGACCACGAGCGTCGTCACGAACCACACTTATGACGCGAAGGGCAACCGAACCAGGACCGTTGTCGACGACACGACGACGGGCAAGAAGCTGAAGACGGAGTGGTCCTACAATGCCTATGGCGATGTTACCCGCATCATGGATCCGCGCGGTCATGTGACCGTCTTCACTTACTGGGATACAGCCTCAACCTATAACGCGAGCGGCAAGTTCCGCAGGGTCGCCGAAGAGCTTCGTTCTTCCAATGCCGTCACCGCCATTGGAGGCGCCCTCACGGGTTACCTGAGTGCAGCGCGCACATGGTACGACGCCAATGGCCGGCCCACAAAGGTGGAAGGCCCCACGTCAATCAGCGGAACCACGGTGACGTGGAACACGACAACGCCCCGCTCCCAGACAACCTATACCCTGACCGGAAAGGTTGCGACAGTTCGCGACGCGGCCGGGGACACCGTC
>JBILMZ010000117.1:0-10928 GCA_044375275.1 Micropepsaceae bacterium
TGAATGTTGTTCCGTGACCTTCGCGTGACTTCAGGTCAATCGACCCGCCGATCAGCTCGATGTTCGAACGCACGACGTCCATGCCGACGCCGCGGCCGGAAACATTCGTGACCTTCTGCGCCGTCGAAAGCCCTGCGTGGAAAATGAAGCGATGGATCTGCGCTTCACTCATGCGCGCGAGTTCAGCCTCGGAGACAAGGCCATTCGCAAGCGCCTTCGCCTTGATCTTCTCGACCGGCAATCCTTTGCCGTCATCGGCGATCTCGACGATGATGTGGCCGCCTTCATGGAACGCGCGCAGGTTGATCGTCCCCTGCTCCGCCTTGCCGGAGGACTTGCGCTCGGCCGGCGTTTCAAGCCCATGATCCGCCGAGTTGCGCACCATGTGGGTCAGGGGATCCTTGATCAGTTCGAGCACCTGACGGTCAAGTTCCGTCTCTGCACCATGCATCTGCAGCTCGATCTTCTTGCCAAGTTCGGCACCAAGGTCGCGCACGATGCGCGGCAGCTTGGCCCAGGCATTGCCGATCGGCTGCATGCGTGTCTTCATCACGCTTTCCTGCAGCTCGGCCGTCACGTTCGACAGGCGCTGCAGGGGAACCTTGAACTCGCTGTCGTTGGAATGGCGAACCATCTCCAGCAACTGATTGCGCGTCAGCACGAGTTCGCTGACCATCACGATCAGCTGTTCGATCACGTCGACATTCACGCGGATCGACTGGTTGGCGACAGACACTTCACCGGACTTGGCCGCGCCGCCTTGCACCGTGGCTGTAACTGCCACGGCCTTGTTCGCTGCTTCGGCATTCGGCGCTGCTTCTTCTGCGTCGACCGCTTCCGGCGCGACCGCAACGGATTCGACGAATACAGGTTCGGCTGCCACGTCTTCCGGGGCTGCACCGGCAGTCGCTTCCGGCGCGCCACCCGCCGCAACGATTTCAAGGCGCTCGATCAGTTCCGAATCATCACCGGGAAGTTCGGTTTCGTTCTGCTCGATACCCGCGAGAATTTCCTTGATCCGGTCAAGGGACTCGAAGATCAGCGTGACGGCACCGGGCGTCACCTGAAGGACGCCATCGCGGAACTTGCCCAGCACGTTCTCCGAAGCGTGCGCGACTTTCTCGAGCCGCTGCAGGCCGATGAAACCGCATGTCCCCTTGATCGTATGGACAAGGCGGAAGATCTTCTGAAGCACTTCCTTGTTGTTTGGCTCGGCCTCGAGCTTGACCATCTCGCCATCGACGATGGTCAGGCTCTCGCCGGACTCGGTCAGAAAATCTCTGAGAAGGTCATCCATATGTCACCCGACGTCCAGGACAGAATGCAATGCGGAGTTAAAACTCCGTGAGCCTGATCAGTCGGCGATTTGTGTTAACAACGTCTTATGGACAGCCCCGCAGCTTCGTGAAAATGAGAATTCAGCATTGATGATGCACTCTCACCAATGCTGTTGCGGAACGCTCTCAGGATTTATGGCTCGGGATGTTCCGTTACGCCCTTCAGGCCGCAACATTTCTTTCGAAGCGGGCTTCGAACTTCACCGTGTCGTCAACGATTGAGTAACGAATTTCGCTGCCGATTTTCTGGGCCAGCAGCGCGGTGACAAAGGGCGCAATCGTGCGACCGGTCAGGTCTTCCTGGGGAATCTGGAGCGCAAGCCCCTCCTTGATGTCCGGGGCGAGATTGGCCTTGAGCCCCTTGGCCGTGATGCTCGCCTGGAAGGTATTCTTGACCTGCTCCCCCTTCACGACCAGCGAGCCGCCGCGCGGAATGCAGTCGGCCCCCAGGGCGGCAAGGTTCAGGATGACCCGGATGATTTCCTTGTCGATGGCAATGGGCGGCATCTGCCAGTCGAGCTTGGCCTTGCCTGTCCTGAAGAAGTCCAGGGCAACCTGCCCGACTTCCTGCAGGTCGATCTCGGCGCCCGCAGACCCCATCGCACCAAAGGCAAGACGTGCAAACAGCAGCCGCGCCTTGGCCTGCCCGACGCTGTGCTCGATGAGCCTCATGGCGTGGGCCTTCATGACGGCGTCGTCTTCATCCGCCAGGATCTCAAGCCCATTGGAGATGGCCGCAACGGGGCTGATGAGGTCATGGCAGACGCGTGAGACGAGAAGCGCGCCAAGGTCGAGTTCGTGCATCGTGTGTTGACTTTTGCTGATGTTGTCCGGATTTGTGCCGGATACGAAGGATGGGTATTGTTCGCGAGGACTTAACATCAGGCTACCCAGCCAGACTTGATTTAAAAAACGCTTAAGCAGTTCAATCCACAACGAACATGCATCACGGGGAAAACGCAGATCGTGTCACGCGAAGCCCTTGTCAGGAATCTCCTCGTGATTGCCCGCCAGGCGGGTGTCATCATCATGAGACACTACGAAGGCGAAATCGTCAGCCGCGAGAAAAAGGACCATTCTCCGGTCACGGCCGCCGACGAGGAAGCCGAGGAATACATTCTTCGCCACCTGCGGGAAGTGGCCCCGGGCATTCCCGTGGTCGCCGAGGAGAGCGCCGCCGCCGGCAGACTGCCCGACATCGGTTCAGGCCCGTTCTTTCTCGTGGATCCGCTGGACGGCACAAGGGAATTCATCGGCCGCAATGGCGAGTTTACGGTCAACATCGCGCTCATCGATCGTGGCGTCCCTGTGGCAGGCGTCGTGTTTGCGCCCGCCATTGGCCGACTGTTTTGGGGCTGGGAGGGCGGTGCCTTCGAGATGGCATCCGGCAATGTGGAAACGCCCATCCGGACGCGCCAGCAAGACCCGTCGGCCCTGAAAGCCGTCGCAAGCCGCTCCCACAGGGACGCCGACACGGATCGCTTCCTGCAGCGTCATGGCGTGACCGACATCGTGTCGGCAGGATCGTCCCTGAAATTCTGCGTGCTCGCCGCCGGAGAGGCAGACATCTATCCGCGCATGGCCCCGACGATGGAATGGGATACCGCCGCAGGCCACGCCGTGCTGCTGGCGGCAGGCGGACGCGTGACACTCGATGACGAACGTACGCCACTCCCCTATGGAAAGTCGGCAGACAGCTTCCGCAACCCGAACTTCATTGCCTGGGCACGTTAAACCGCTTTCACCGTCAGAAGCGTACTGTCGGCGGAGACGACCGTGACGCGTGTCCCCGCCTTCAGGTCAACACCGCCCTCCGCCTGCGCAGACCAGCGCGTGTCACCGATCGTGACCGGACCGGCACCGTGCTGGAAATCCTCGAGCACGACAGCAGGACGCCCGACAACCTGATCCATGCGCTGGTTCAGCGAACCCGCCACGGGCCCCACAGGCCTCGGCAGGAAGCGGTTTGCTACCGCGACAAGCCCCGCCGACATCACTGCGAACAGCGCGATTTCACCCGCCAGGGAAAGATCGACGGCGAAGCTGGCAAGCCCGACCACCGCTGCAGCCACGCCAGGCCACATGAGATACTGGGTAGGCATGACCATCTCGATGGCGATCAGCAGCGCCGCAAGGGCCAGCCAGTGATACGGCCCGACATCGAACAGCAATTGCGTGATCACTTCCATTTCACCCTCCGGACAGTGTTGCGACAGACAGGCGCCTAGCGGACAGTCGGAACCGATCCTGCGCCACGCGGTACCGAACCGCCAGATTTTTCGGCTGCCAGCCTTGCGATTTCGCCAATACCGGCGATGGACCCCAGCAAACCTGCGGATTCCATGGGCAGGAGAACGAATTTCTGGTTGTTGGAAGCAGCAAGTTCCTTGAAGGCCTCGATGTATTTCTGGCCAAGGAAATAGTTGATGGCCTGCACATCGCCCTTTGCGATGGCCTCAGACACCATCGTCGTCGCCTTCGCTTCGGCCTCTGCCGCACGCTCGCGGGCCTCGGCATCACGATAGGCAGCTTCCCGACGGCCTTCCGCTTCAAGGATCGCA
This sequence comes from Micropepsaceae bacterium, assembly GCA_044375275.1. Taxonomy (GTDB): domain Bacteria; phylum Pseudomonadota; class Alphaproteobacteria; order Micropepsales; family Micropepsaceae; genus SZUA-430. The sequence continues at coordinate 3,899 of JBILMZ010000117.1, forward strand.
GACTGCTTGCTGCCTTCGGCACGCAGGATCGCCGCCTGCTTTGCACCATCGGCGGTGAGCACTTCCGCCCGGCGCTCGCGCTCGGCCTTCATCTGACGGGCCATGGATTCAGTGATGTCCGAAGGTGGCGAGAGATCCTTGATCTCGATGCGCGTCGCCTTCACGCCCCACGGCTGCGTCGCGGCATCGATCACGCGCAACAGCTTCACGTTGATCTCGTCACGCTTGGACAGGACTTCATCAAGATCCATCGAACCGATGACCGTACGCACGTTCGTCAACGCCAGGTTTGCGATCGCGCGGTTGAGATCCTGCACCTCGTACGCCGCGCGCGCCGCATCCACGACCTGGATGAAGGCGATGGCATCTGCTGTCACCTGCGCGTTGTCCTTTGTGATGACTTCCTGGCTGGGAATGTCGAGCACGGTTTCCATCATCGAGATCTTGCGGCCAACGCGGTCAAAGATGGGATTGATGAAGCCGAGGCCGGGCTTGAGCGTGCGCGTGTAGCGCCCGAACTGCTCAACCGTCCACTCATAGCCCTGCGGCACGAATTTCACGGCGCGAAACACGAGAACGATTGCAGCCACAAGGAGAAACGTCACAAACGTTGTCCCGAAGTCATCAAACATGGAAATCCCCTTCTGGTGAAATGGCTGTCTTCGCGGAAAAATGCCACGAATCATGTCAAATCATAGCGAAGCTCACAACAGGGCGTCTTGATCACAGGGGCGCAAATGGCCTATGGCCCTTGAAATGGGGCCTGCAAGGAACTTGAAAAGGAGAATTCCATGACAGACAGCAAGATCAACCGCCGCGATGCACTGAGAAAGGGCGCAGGAGGCGCCATCTCCCTCGCTGCCGCCATGGCGCTTTTGAACGAGCCGGCTTTTGCCGACGATACCTACTCGAAAAGCGAAATCGTCAACAAGGTAGCCGGTTTCTTTGGCGTCGCAGCCAAAACAGCCGCTGAGATCGTCGAACGCGTATTCTCCGACCTCGGCCGCCCGAACGCCTTCATCACGGGCGAGGAAGGCTCTGGCGCCATCGGCGTGGGCCTGCGCTATGGCAAGGGCTACATGCACCGCAAGAAGTTCAAGAACCAGCTGGTTTACTGGCAGGGTCCATCCATCGGCTTCGATATTGGCGGCAACGCATCGAAGTGCTTCACGCTCATCTACCAGATCCGCCGCCAGAACGAGATCTACCAGCGCTTCCCGGGCGTCGAAGGCAGCGCCTACTTCATCGGCGGCCTCGGCGTGAACTACCAGCGTTCGGGCCGCATCTCGCTGGCCCCGATCCGTGCCGGCGTCGGCTTCCGCACCGGCGTGAACGTGGGCTACCTCAGCTACACGGAAGACCGCGACCTTCTCCCGTTCTGAGAACCCGCAGACGGAACCTGTTCAAAGGCCGGCCGCAAGGCTGGCCTTTTTTCTTTGCATGACGCGGATACGCAGACCCCGCCTCAAGCGTTCCAGGACTGCTGCTGGCAAGATGCAAATTGCTTGATCGGAGGCACGAAATGGAAATGAAAAAGCCGCCCGCCTTGGGGGCGGACGGCTCCATCACTTCAACCAGTCAGGCCTTATTCGGACAGCCAGTAGGTCATGCCCGGATTGGGGCGACCAACGAAGCACTGCCGGTTCAGGCGATAGTGGCGGATGACTTCTTCAGCCTGGCGGGCTTCCGATTCATTGCCACCCATGTGCAGCATCCAGTGGCTGCCATCGACGACCTTCCATGCCCCGCCGACCCAGCGGGCCTGCGTTGTGTTGGGATTGTTGCCGACGCAGTCATCTCCCGGCATGCTTCCCGACGGAACAGTGTTGCCCCGCTTGAAGTAGATCATGCTCGGGTCCGGACGACCGATGTAGCAGGTCTCCGTGAACCGGTAGTTCCGGATCACGTTGGCTGCACGCTGGGCTTCAGCGGCATTCGAACCGAACGCCATCATCTGCTGCGGACCATCAACAACCTTCCATTGTCCGCCCACGAAGGCAGCCTGGACGTTGTTCCAGTTGAAGCCGATGCAGTCCTCGCTGAAGCTCAGGCCACCGCCGGCACCACCGCCACCGCCGGGAGGCCAACCGCCACCGCCGCCGCCAGGGCCACCACCGCCGCCCGGAGGCCAGCCGCCGCCACCGCCCGGAGGCCATCCACCACCGCCACCAGGTCCGCCGGACAGGCGACGCAGCGACGAGATGTTGTCGTTGAAGCCCCACGGCGCCAGGACAGGCGTGTCGCTGTCGACCGTTCGGCAGGGAGGATTGAAGTTGGTGTTCTTGCAAACCTGCCAGACTTCACCGGGCGACACACGAATGCTGCTCGTGATGTCGTTCCAGCCAAGCGGAGCGAGATTTGGCGTGTTCGAATTCACGAACAGGCTGCCACCGGCAAAGAGCGGGTGCTCGTAAAGCGTCAGACCGCCGCCACCGCCGCCACCACCGGGACCGCCACCACCACCGGGACCACCGCCGCCGCCAGGTCCGGGAGGCCATCCGCCCCAGCCAGGCCAGCCACCGAAGTGCTTGCGCAGGTTGCCACGCGATGTATACGGCCTGCGACCGGATCCATCCGTAAAGCGCGTGAAGATCGTGTACTGCAGACTGTCACCGGGACGGTCACGCAGGTGCAGGATCGTTTCCGCAAAGCCGGGATTGAAGGTGATCGTCAGGTCAGTAGCCTGCGACGCCGGATTGCCTGAAGGGCTCGGCGAGTAGGCAACGGCCTGCTCTGTCCCCCAATCGCAATCCGACGGGCTGCACTGTCCCCACACGCGTACTTTGAGGCCACCACCTGTCGGCGTGACACGTACGCGCGTGATGCTCGAAGTGCCTGCATCTTCATTCCGCCAGTCACCCGTAAACTCACCGTAGCCTGCCGCCGTGACAGGGCTGACGGTCATCGCGGACACGGCCGCGATAAGGAGCGCTTTGAAGCGCATGTTCCTCTCCTTCTCTTTTGTCTCGTCCGGGCACAACGCCCGGGGAACGCGGGGAATTTAGACCTTCAAAAGGATTAAGCTAGGCAGCATCCATCACACACGCACTTGTTGTCTTTTGTTCATATTCGGGGACAATCCATGCCGCATCTGCGAAAAGCGTTTGACCTTGGTGCCTGAATCAAGCCACAAGTCCGGCGGGACACGTCCCCCCAACGGGACGCGCCCATTCTGTAAGGAATGGATAAAATGACAGGTAAGCCTTCTGCACGGCCGCAACGGCCGCACTTCTCGTCTGGCCCATGCGCAAAGCGCCCCGGCTGGTCAGCCCAGAACCTCAAGACAGACAGCCTCGGCCGATCCCACAGGTCCAAGCTCGGCAAGTCGCGTCTGGAACTGGCGATTTCACAGACCCGCAAGGTTCTTGGCGTTCCCGCCGATTACCGCATCGGCATCGTTCCCGCGTCGGACACCGGCGCCGTGGAGATGTGCCTCTGGTCGATGCTCGGCCCACGCCCCGTGGACATTCTCGTCTGGGAAAGCTTCGGCCAGGAATGGGCCACCGACATTATGAAGCAACTGAAGCTGCCTGACGCAAAAGTCCTCAAGGCAGCCTACGGCGCCCTGCCCGACCTCGCGCAGGTGAACCCCGCGCACGACGTGATCTTCACGTGGAATGGCACGACCTCCGGCGTTCGCGTACCGAATGCCGACTGGATTTCGGACAGCCGCGAAGGCCTCACGATCTGTGACGCCACCTCGGCCGCCTTTGCGCAGGATCTTCCGTGGAGCAAGCTCGACGTCGTCACCTTCTCCTGGCAGAAGGCCCTGGGCGGCGAAGGCGCCCACGGCGTGCTCATCCTGTCCCCGCGCGCCGTCGCGCGCCTCGAAAGCTACAAGCCGGCTTGGCCGATCCCGAAGATCTTCCGCATGACGAAGGACGGCAAGCTCATTGAAGGCATCTTCAAGGGCGAGACGATCAACACACCATCGATGCTCTGCGTGGAAGATTACATCGACGCGCTCGAATGGGCAGAGACCGTCGGCGGCTTCAAGGCCCTCAAGGGCCGCGCCGACGAGAACCTCCATGTGATCGAGAAATGGATGAAGGCCGCGGGCTGGTGCGATTTCCTCGCCACCGATCCCGCGACCCGCTCGAACACCTCGGTCTGCCTCAAGATCGTCGACCCGTGGTTCGCCGCGAAGGACGCCGACGGACAGGCTGCCGCTGCAAAGAAGATCGCCGACCTGCTCGAAAAGGAAGGCGTCGCCTTTGATATCGGCGCCTACCGCGACGCCCCGCCCGGCCTGCGCATCTGGGCCGGCGCGACGGTGGAAAACGCCGACATGAAAGCCCTCATGCCGTGGCTCGACTGGGCCTGGGCCCAGGTCAAGGCCGCCTGATCACCTGTGTCATCCCGGGCGCGGCAACGCCGCGACCCGGGACCCAGAGCCGACTGTCTCGGCCTCCCCGAAATTCTGGAGTTTCCCACCCATGCCTAAAGTCCTGATCTCCGATCAATTGTCCCCGGCTGCCGTGCAGATCTTCAAGGATCGCGGCGTCGACGTGGACGTGAAGGTCGGCCTGTCGAAAGACGAACTCAAGACCATCATCGGCAACTATGACGGCCTCGCGATCCGCTCCGCGACCAAGGTCACCGCCGACATCCTCGCCGCCGCCACGAACCTCAAGGTCGTCGGACGCGCCGGCATCGGCGTCGACAACGTTGACATCCCGGCCGCCACGGGCCGCGGCGTCATCGTCATGAACACGCCGCACGGCAACTCGATCACGACCGCCGAGCACGCCATTGCGCTGATGTTCGCGCTCGCCCGCGAGATCCCGGCCGCCAACGCCTCCACCCATGCCGGCAAGTGGGAGAAGAACCGCTTCATGGGCGTCGAGCTCACTGGCAAGACGCTCGGCATCATTGGCTGCGGCAACATCGGCTCCATCGTCGCCGAACGCGCCAAGGGCCTGCGCATGAAGGTCGCGGCTTTCGATCCGTACCTCAGCCCCGAGCGCGCCGAGACCATGGGCGTCGAGAAGGTCGAGCTTGAGGAACTCCTCCTGCGCGCCGACTTCATTACCCTGCACACGCCGCTCACCGACAAGACGCGCAACATCCTCGACGCGCAGTCGCTCGCGAAGACAAAGAAGGGCGTGCGCATCATCAACTGCGCGCGCGGCGGACTGGTCGACGAAGCAGCCCTGAAGGACGCCATCGCCAGCGGCCACGTCGCCGGCGCCGCCCTCGACGTGTTCGAAACCGAACCGGCGAAGGAGAACGTACTCTTCGGCTCCGACAAGGTCGTGGCCACGCCGCACCTCGGCGCCTCCACCTCGGAAGCGCAGGAAAACGTAGCCCTGCAGGTCGCCGAGCAGATGTCCGACTACCTGCTGACAGGCGCCATCACGAACGCGATCAACATGCCCTCGATCACGGCCGACCAGGCCGTCATCATGAAGCCGTGGATTTCGCTCGCTGAAAAACTCGGCGCCTTTGCAGGCCAGCTCACCGAGACCAGCATCAAGTCCGTCGAGATCGTCTTCGAAGGCAACGTCGCGGAGCTCAACACCCGCGCGCTGACACAGGCGGCCCTCGCCGGCCTGCTGAAGCCGAACCTCTCGGAGGTCAACATGGTCAACGCCCCGATCGTCGCGAAGGAACGCGGCATCCAGGTCAGCGAGATCCGCCGCACACAGCGCGGTGCCTATGAAGGCTACCTGATGCTCAAGGTCACGACCGAGCGCCAGACCCGCGAAGTGGCCGGCACCGTGTTCTCGAATGGCGTCCCGCGCCTCATCCAGGTCAAGGGCATCGACATGGAGTCCCACTTCACGCCGCACATGCTCTACGTCACGAACGAGGACAAGCCGGGCTTCATCGGCAAGCTGGGCACCCTGCTTGGCGACTCCAAGGTGAACATCGCCTCCTTCAATCTCGGCCGCACGGGCCCTGGCGGTGACGCCATCGCTCTCGTGGAAGTCGACGCCCCTGTCCCCGAAACCGTCCTCGCCGAACTGCGCAAACTGCCGGTCGTGAAGCAGGCCAAGGCACTGGTGTTCTGATGACAGGCGTAGCGGTAATCGGCGCCCAGTGGGGCGATGAAGGCAAGGGCAAGATCGTTGACTGGCTGTGCGAACGCGCAAGCGTGGTCGTCCGTTTCCAGGGCGGCCACAATGCGGGCCACACGCTCGTCATTGGCGACAAGACCTACAAGTTCTCGCTGCTGCCTTCGGGCATCGCGCGACCGAACAAGCTCTCGGTGATCGGCAACGGCGTCGTTGTCGACCCTTGGGCGCTCATCGCCGAGATCGGCCGCATGACCGAACAGGGCCTGTCGATCACGCCCGCCAACCTGCTCATCGCCGACAACGCGCCGCTCATCCTGCCGCTGCACGGCGAACTCGACACGCTGCGCGAGACGTCAAACGCCGGAACACGCATCGGCACGACAAAGCGCGGCATCGGCCCGGCTTACGAAGACAAGGTCGGCCGCCGCGCCCTGCGCACGATCGATCTCGCCGACGTCAGCACCCTGCGCGCCAAGGTCGACAACCTGCTCACCCACCACAACGCCTTGCGTCGTGGCATGGGCCAGACGGAAATCGACGCCGCCAAGCTCACCGCGCAGCTCACCGAGATTGCGCCGAAGGTCGTGCCGTTCCTCGGCCCCGTCTGGAAGCGCCTGCACGAAATCCGCATGCGCGGCGAACGCATCCTGTTCGAAGGCGCGCAAGGCGCCCTGCTCGATATCGACCACGGCACCTATCCGTATGTGACCTCGTCGAACACCGTCGCTGGCCAGGCGGCCGCCGGTTGCGGCATCGCCCCGCGCGCGCTCACCTATGTGCTCGGCATCGCCAAGGCCTACACGACCCGCGTCGGCGAAGGTCCCTTCCCTGCAGAACTGACCGACGAGATCGGCGCGCGCCTCGGTGAACGCGGCCACGAATTCGGCACCGTCACCGGCCGCAAGCGCCGCTGCGGCTGGTTCGACGCCGTGCTCGTCCGCCAGACCGTGATCACAGGCGGCATCGACGGCATCGCCTTCACGAAGCTCGACGTGCTCGACGGCCTGAAG
>JBILMZ010000140.1:0-9182 GCA_044375275.1 Micropepsaceae bacterium
TGAAGGAGATCAAGGTCGTCGTCGCCTATGACCTCGACGGCAAGCGCATCGACCATTTGCCCGCCGCCGCCGACGCCCAGAAGCGCGTGAAGCCGATCTATGAATCGATGGAAGGCTGGAGCGAAACCACCCAGGGCGCCCGCCGTTGGGCCGACCTCCCCGCCGCCGCCATTAAGTACGTCCGCCGCGTGGAAGAACTCATCGGCGCCCCCGTGGCCTCGGTTTCAACAAGCCCGGAGCGCGACGACACCATCCTCGTCCGCGATCCCTTCGCGGCGTAACTCAACCAACACTGTCATGGTCTGCGAAGGCAGACCACCCACGACTTCACAGCGTCTGCCAAAGCAAATAGAGTCGTGGGTGGTTCGCCGGAGCCTGTCCTCGGAATGCGCGAAGAGCATGCCCGGGGGCGAACCATGACCGAGGTGTGTGAGATTGCAGCAAACAGTGCCGTCACCCGACATGCCCAGCGGCCTGCGCACCGCACTCCTGCTGACGGACCTGGGCTTCATCGCCTACTGGTCCCTCACGGCACTCGTCGCCGTAGGCCTGCTCAGCGTGCCGCCAGAGTATCTCTTCAGCGACTATCACAACCCGCTTGTCGTCGCGTGGAACTGGTCCTTCGCACCGCTCGACATCATCCTGTCCCTGGCCGGCCTCAACGCCGTCCGCCTCCACCGCGCCAACAACCCGTCATGGCAAGGCTGGGCCATCTTCTCCCTCGCCCTCACCTTCTGCGCCGGCCTGATGGCGATCTCCTTCTGGGCCATCCGCGGCGACTTCGACGTAACCTGGTGGACCGTCAACCTCGCCCTGATGATCTGGCCGTGGATTTACCTGCCCAGCTTGATCGCGGTCAAAAGCTAGTCCCCCAGACAAGATCGATCATGTCCGAATGACGTTTCGAGCACTCGGAGGCGGCGCCAATACGCGTGAGCTTGCCGCTCCTTGGCTTCTCGACCACTCTCGCCATCGAAAGTCGGCCGAGGCAGTCTGTTTTTGAAAGCCGCTCCTGCAATGTAAGGACACACTGAAGCAGCTAACGACCACTCGGCGGACCGAATGCTGCGAATAATGCTCTTGGCGATTGCCTTGGCCTGGCTGGTGACAGGCTTGTACATGCTGGCAAGCCCGCTTGAATTCTACACCGTGATCCCGGGCCTCTCGATGATGGGGCCATTCAACAGCCACTTCATCCGCGACGTCGGTCTCGCCTTCGCGGCAAGTGGCACCTTGACGCTGTGGGGCCTCAGGAAGGATTCGCGCGATCTCACGGTCGCCGGCGCCTTGTGGCCGTTCCTGCATGCCCTGTTTCACATCCAGGTCTGGGCCCACAGGGGCTACCCGTTCGACGCCATCCTGGCCTTTGATGTCGTCGCTGTCATCAGCCCTGCCTTTGCCGCAATGGCGATTGCCGCGCGCGGTGTCTCATTTGGAAAGAGCAGCACGTGATACCTGAAGTCCTTGAGAAACTGTCCTGGACCATCCTCGCACTGATCCATGTGCCACCCGCCAGCGTGAGCGTTGCGCCAGCCCTCATCGGTCGACTGTACGGCGTGGAGGCAGGCAGCGACATGGGCATCCTCCTCATGCATCGCGGCGTCCTCTTCCTGGCAATCGTGGTCGCGTGCCTCGTCGCGGCGCTTCATGTGACAGCGCGCCCGCTTGCCTGCGTGCTTGTGGCTTTGAGCATCATGGGCTTCCTTGCCATCTACGCATATGGCGGCATGCCCACGGGCCCATTGCGAACGATTGCAGTGGCGGACACTGTGGCCCTCCTGCCCTTGCTGTACGTGATCGTTCGGCAGTTCCTCGCCTAGACTGCCGCAGCGAGCGTCGCTGCCCCTGCAACCTCGATGAACAGATAGAGCAGCGGATACCCGGCCACTTTGCCATCAATCAGCGCCGACAACACGCGCCCCCCGGCCATGCCCGCCAGGGCGACGCTCACAGCCAGGCAAATGCCGGACCGGAACCCCGGCATGAAGAGCGACGCAAGGAGCAGAACCCCGATCGCAATGCCGAAACCGCCATACACGGCCCGCACCTCGTTTCGACCCGCCAGTGTCAGGTTGGGCAAGTCGAATTGCGCCGTGACGCGCGCAGGAAACACGAGTGCGACGACACCCATGAACAGGAACCCTGCAGCGGGCAAAAGGATCTGAAGCTGTGATAGCGTGATGTTCGTCAACCCGGTCATTTTGAGTTGTCCTCCTGCCGGCACATTGGATCAGTGCGATGAAACCTGGCTTTCAGAAACCAACTGTGCGTCCGGGAATATCAATCTCGGGGCCGCGCGCAGCCTATGTTGGACCGGGGCTCGACCTCGCCCCGCACCGCAACAGCGCCGCAACGATCGCATTGGCGCTCGAGACGCCATTCGAACTCACCATTCTTGACGGGCCCGCGGCCGCACCTCCCGCAAAACTCAAGGCTGCCCTCATTGCACCGGACACGCGTCATCATCTGCGTGCAACAGGCCCGATGTGCTTCGTCTATCTCGATGCGTTGAGCGACGATCACGAGACATTGAAGCAGGCCTCTCTCGCGGGTTCACGATCAAGCTCCGCGATCCGGATGATCAGGGGACATGACACGATCCGCGTGGACGACATTTGCGAGGCGCTCGGCGTGCCAGGCCGCGCGCTGCCGCGCCAGGACATTGCCAAAGTCATACGACAGGTCGATCTGCGCCCGCAGGATTTCGCATCCGTCACGGACGCCGCACGCATTGCCAACCTGTCGCCCTCACGCTTCCAGGCCCTGTTTCGGCAGTCCGTGGGAATGCCCTTCAGGCACTACCGCCAATGGCGGCGAATGGCGATCGTGATGAAAACACTGTCAGCAGGGCAAACACTGACAACCGCTGCAATGGCCGCCGGCTTCTCAAGCTCCGCGCACCTCAGCACGACTTTCAAGACCATGTTCGGTATCACCCCGTCCCAGCTCGTCAGGCTGGGAGTACGTATCGACGTGGAGAAATCACGGTGACAGCTTGCTTACCAACCCTGGCAACTCGGGCATCCCGCCCCCCAGAGAGGAATGCTCACGCCAAGCCGCCAAGAGCGCCAAGAGGTTGAGATGTTTTCGGCGCCGCAGGCGCCAACTCAGACGTGGGATTGGCGCTACGCACCGAAGAAGAGCCTCAACCTCTTGGCGCTCTTGGCGGCTTGGCGTGAGCCATCTTTCTGCCAACCGCTGATCACATGAAGCACGTCGCAGATAGTCAGCCTTCGCGTGAACCCGTCCCCACCCGCGCAACGCAGAAACGGCCGGGGTCTCCCCCAGCCGTCATACAATCAAATCCGAAACTGAACCCTACCGCGCCGGAAGCGCCGCCGCCGGAGCCTCGGCACCACCACCAACGCGCCGCGTCTTCGCAGCATCCTTGATCGCACGCTGCAGCTTCTCGAAGGCCCGCACCTCGATCTGGCGCACGCGCTCGCGGCTGATGTCGTAGTGCTTCGACAGGTCCTCGAGCGTCGCCGGCTCTTCCTTCAGGCGCCGCTCCGTCAGGATGTGCCGCTCGCGCTCGTTGAGCGCCTTCATGCCCTCCGTGAGCAACTCGCTGCGATCATCCTTCTGCTCGCGGTCGGCAAGCATGGTTTCCTGGCTGGGCGAGTCATCGACAAGCCAGTCCTGCCACTCGCCTTCCGAGTCCGCACGCATCGGCGCATTCAGCGAATGGTCCGGCGCCGCGAGGCGACGGTTCATCGAGATGACTTCTTCTTCGGTCACGCCGAGCTTGTCGGCGATGATCTTGACCTGCTCGGGCCGAAGATCACCATCCTCGATCGCCTTGATGTGTCCCTTGGCCTTGCGCAGGTTGAAGAACAGCTTCTTCTGCGCGGCCGTCGTGCCGATCTTCACGAGGCTCCACGAACGCAGGATGTATTCCTGGATCGAAGCCTTGATCCACCACATGGCATAGGTCGCAAGACGGAAGCCCTTGTCGGGCTCGAAGCGCTTGACGGCCTGCATCAGGCCGACATTGCCTTCGGAAACAATTTCGTTCACCGGCAGGCCATACCCGCGATAGCCCATCGCGATCTTCGCGACGAGACGCAGGTGGCTCGTGACCAGCTTGTGGGCGGCAGATGAGTCTTCGTGCTCGCGCCAGCGTTTGGCGAGCATGTACTCTTCCTCCGGCTCCAGCATCGGGAATGTCCGGATCTCGGCCAGATAGCGGGTCAGTCCGCCTTCTGCCAACGTCAAATAGCCTGCAGCCATTACTCTCTCCCTGGCGTTGGGCCTTCCATCCGTGCCTTGGGGGCCCCGGATCGTCGGCCTGACTAACGCACCCGTCCTTACGAGGCCCGGGCGTGACCAGATTACTTAGGTACGCATTCGGACAATTTTAAGACCCCTTAATCGTGATCATGAAATTTCGCAGTTTTTCGAGGGTTTCACGGAAATCCTCGGGCAATTCGCTCTCGAAATGGACGGGTTTGTCCAGTCCCGGGTGATGGAACCCCAGCACGGCCGCATGCAGGGCCTGCCGTGCGATGGTGAGGTCAACGCCGGGGATGGAGCGCGGCCGGCCATAAACCGGGTCTCCGATCAGCGGGTGGCCAAGATGGGCCATGTGCACGCGGACCTGGTGGGTCCGTCCGGTCTCGAGCCGGCATTCGACGAGCGCCGCCGAAGCACCAAACGTCTCGATGACCTTGTAATGGGTACGCGCGGGCTTTCCCCCGATGCGCAACACGGCGACCTTCTGCCGGTTCAGCGGGCTGCGCCCGAGATCCGCATCGATGGTCCCCGCGAGCATCCGCGGCACGCCCCACACCAGCGCCTTGTAGACACGCGTGACGGCATGGGCCGCAAACTGCTTGCCGAGGCTCGCATGCGCCTTCTCGGTTTTGGCGGCAACCATCAGGCCCGTCGTGTCCTTGTCGATGCGATGCACGATGCCAGGCCTCAGTTCCCCGCCAATGCCCGACAGCGAATTCCCGCAATGGGCAATGAGCGCATTCACAAGCGTGCCATCGCGATTGCCGGCAGCCGGATGCACGACAAGGCCCGCCTGCTTGTCGATGACAATGACGTGCTTGTCCTCGAAGACGATGTTGAGCGGAATGTCTTCGCCCTGCGGCTCCGCATCCACGGCCGGTGGAACCACGAGTTCGATGACGTGCCCTTCCCGGAGCTTCTGGGAGGGATCCTCCAGCGTCTTGCCGTTAAGGGTTACGGCACCGGCTTCGATTAACTGTTTGAGCCGCGAACGCGACATGTCGGGCCATGACGCCGCAAGTGCGCGGTCCAGCCGGTCACCCGCTTGGCTCTCGCTGATTGTCAGTGTACGACGCTCGGACTGCTCGGAGGAATTCGCCATGACGGATGTCGTACCTGAAACACCCCCGCCCGCCAATCGCGGCTTGTGGATGCTGGTGATCGGGTTAGGGATCGCAATCCTGCTTGTGGTAGCCGCGATGATAGGTATGGCAATCCGCCGCGTCTGGATGGCGCCGCCTCCGGAAGCCGCGTCGGCCGCCTCCACCCTGCCGCAGGCGACCTTCCGGCCAGGCGAGGCACTCGAGCTCAACCTCGATCTCGAGGCCGGCGCAAGCGTCGCTGACGCGCGCCTCGAAGGCCGCATGCTGGTCGTGCGCATCACCGCGCCCACCAGCGACCAGGTCCTGCTGATCGATCACGAAACCTCACGGGTCATCAGCCGCATCCGCTTTAACCGCAGGGCCGCAGCGTCCGCAGAGTAGTACAAACAGCGCGCCCCGCTTAACGCCACGCTTGATCGTGGCGCGCCCCCTCGCGTATAGCAGGCGTCCGCAGCGGTCCCCATCGTCTAGCGGTCAGGACGTCGCCCTCTCACGGCGAAAACCGGGGTTCGATTCCCCGTGGGGACGCCATCCTCGTTTGTTCGAGTGGCTTCAATACGTTTGGCGCCTCAAGAGGTCCCGCCAGAACTGAGACGCGACCATCCACGGTTCACTTCTTGAATCTCGCCATACCCACATCCGTTGGTCCGGAGCCTTGATCAACCGGGTAAAGCGCACGACCTCTCCGGCAGGGCGATGACCTGCGATCGACATGGACTGATGCGAAGGTCGCAAAGGCGCAACAAGCCGAACATCATCCGCAGCACCTGACCGCACGCATCGCGAGCAACACTCGAAATGATTTTTCCGCTCATCCAGCACCCGCGAGATGGCATCAGGCGTGGCGGCGCCGGTGTAACCGCGTGAGCAATGCAAGTTCACGCCGTGGCGATCACCGGACCAGTTACTCCAAATCGGACGGAACTCTCAATTTCCTTTGTCGCAGATTCTAGCGTCAGCACAATTTTGCTTGAGCCATTGGCGCTCCTGGGCAAGGGAGGGATGACACTCGACTGGATCAAAGTAACGGAAGTAGCCTCCGAACCCTCCACCATCGCCCTGATCGCAATGGCGCTGCTCTCCATGTTCGGTTTGAGCATGATGCGCCGTCAGGCGGAAGCGTAAGCGCAAACATTCATGATCTGTCTGAAAGGGCTGCCATCGTGCAGCCCTTTTTTGCGAACAGCGAGCGCCTGGCGGCGACACGCTTCATTTCCCCGCCTCAAAGACCGGCAGATGCAAACGTCCCCCTTTCCTCTTCTCCAACTCAGGAAAGAGGTTTGGCCGCGGGACTCTTCCCGGGACTTCCTGATTCACCAGGGCGCTCCGCATTCATCATCAAGGTAAAGAAGGGAAACTCTGGTTGAGCCAGCTTCCCTTCATCAGAAGCCATCCAAACACTGTCCCCGCTAGCTCAGTCGCCCCCGGACAAAGGAACCTGCAAAGATCGCCAAGCACTTGTTTTCAAAGCTCTATCTCGGTCGCTCGCCACCGCCCGTGAAGGAATTATGACACCTCGCCAACAGGTGTTTCGTTTCGGCAACGCCAACCCTGTGTCTTGAATTTCTTACGATACGCCGCGATCAGATTTGGGTAAGCACGGACAGTTCTTGGATCTGATTGACATTGTGGGGAATGAAGATGCTTCAGCAAATGAAATCGAAATTGCGCAAAGCCGCACTGGCCCTCGCGGTCGTAGCACTGCCGCTCTTCACCCCGTCCCAGGCCACGGCCGGCCTCATCCTGTCGGATAACTTCGACACGGCACCGCTGCAGCTGAATTGGCCCGGCGACTCGGTCTTTGACTCGCTCGGGACAAATCTCTTGGGCCAGACCATTTCAACGGATCTGATTGGCAATCCGGGATTCTTTAACTTCCTCCCCGGCAACGGGCGCTATGTGGACCTCGATGGCTCTACCGGAAATGGCGACGATCCTGCAGGCATCCTGCGTTCAAAGGCAACATTTGGCGCCGGAGACTATACTCTCTCGTTCCGGCTCGCAGGCAACCAGCGCGGTCAGACACCCCGCTTCACTGACGTTTTCCTTGGAAACGATTTGATTGCTTCGCTCCTGCCAGCAGCAAACGCTCCGTTCACGCTTTACTCATTCAACTTCTCGTCGGCGGGAGGCAAACTCATTTTCTCGCAGCGAGGCCCGTCGAACCAGCAGGGTAACCTGCTCGATGATGTAAACCTCAGTGTCCCCGAACCCTCCACCATCACCCTCATTGCAATGGCGCTGCTCTCCATGTTCGGTTTGGGCATGATGCGCCGTCGCGCCGAAGTCTAAACATCTGCACTCAGGAACTTTCAAATGGGCCGCTCGCAACAGCGGCCCATTTTTTTGGCAACTCAGGACGCAGTTCCGTCCCTGCCCGCCATGGCAAAGACTTCGGCACACGAGCTGTCTGGAACATCGCAGCGCGCAGAGGCAAGGATGTCCCGAGGTTCGAGTGAAGCTTCATTGGTTCTTCTTGCTGAGACGACTCTCGCCATACATGCTTAAAATGCTGGCGCGCGCAGTCGCGCCCTTTTTCAAGTGCACAAGAGTTGGAACCTCCCCGAAAGGGGACTTTTTCCCCGAATTCCCCTGACAGGCGTGACGATGAGGCGGCGTTGATACTGTGGGGTAGTAGTCACGAAAGTTAGGAAACAATTCCGAATCCGGAACTCTTTACACCACGGAAATCTGGCCTCATGGCATGTTCCGGGCCTGAACCGGGCAAGGAAAAAAATCCGCGCGGGTAATGAAGGGGTATTTGGACATGTTTACGAAATTCGCGAGAACATTCGCGCTTGCGGCTGGCATTGCCGTCGTTTCAGCATTTTCTGCTTCGACCGCGTCTGCAGCGCTGATTAACTCAGGACCAGGCAGTGGCGTGTGCATCAAGGGCGTATCGCTCGGTGGAGGCGCATGTACGCTACAGGCGATCACGCCGCATCCGGCCTGGCAGACGAACTTGCCCGGCGGATCAGCGGCAGTTTGGGTCTCCTACGCAAACACGGGCGTGGGAGCGGGATCTGTCTCTCCTGCCAGCAGTGCAAGTTTTCTGATGCAGGTGACTGAAACCATCAACGTCAGCCCGATCAACAACGTCTTGTTGAACCTGAAAGTCTGGGCCGACGATACGGCAGGTGTTTACCTGAATGGTATCCAGATTTTTGCACCCAACTTCACGCAAAACACCTGCGCCAATGGCCCAATCGGTTGCCAACCGAATGAGTTTGCGGTGTTCAACGTTATGCTGGCTGCCGGATCGACCAACACAATCGACATGCAGGTCTATCAGACGGGCGGCGGGCCGTCCGGTTTGCTCTATACCGGGTCCACCAAGGAAGCTCCGGAACCCTCCACCATCGCCCTCATCGCGATGGCGCTGCTCTCCATGTTCGGCTTTGGCATGATGCGCCGCCGCGCTGACGCGTAAGCGGACACGAGTCGAAATTGATTGAGGGGCTGCCCGTCGGGCGGCCCTTTTTTCAGGGACATGGTAACCTCCATCCGCCGGACGCGAGGTGCGGCCTGCTGCCCGGCCAGGCACCCGGTTCCCTCGCGCGGTCCGTGTATGGTGAACCGCTCGAAGCCAGGGTCACCCATGCTTCTGTTTGGCGGTTGTGCGGGATGCCCGCACAGATTGTGTCGGAACTCTTTACACGACAAAATTGAGCATCGCGTGTATCGTAAACTCAAGAAAATGCGGGGACTTGAACATGTGGACGACTAAAATTCTTGCCAGCGCGCTGGTGGCGTCCGCCCTGGCGGTGAGCCAGGCCAACGCGACGGTGCTCTACAACGCGGTGACTGATTTTTCGCTGGCTTCAAACCCCAACGGGGCCTGGTCCT
>JBILMZ010000036.1:0-19997 GCA_044375275.1 Micropepsaceae bacterium
AAGCCATGCGCAACCCACACGCGCGCACACAGCCTTGCCCCTTTTCAAGAAGAGGCGTGCGTCGGTTTCCTTGCCCAATGGCGGATACCCTTTGGGTTCAGCCCTTCGCCCGCCGGAGAGTCACTCAAATAAAACGAATTCGGCGGGAACCTAAAGCTTGCACACCGCAAAGCAAGCACTTTGGCGTGCGCTTCCTGTGACAGTTCGGGAAGAAAATGTGACGAATCGGCACGAGGGGGAACAGGACGCTGCGGCAACGCCAGCCTCGCATGCAGTTGCGATGACTGGCGGGAGCGACGGGGCTCGAACCCGCGACCTCCGGCGTGACAGGCCGGCGCTCTAACCAACTGAGCTACGCCCCCAGACAGGGGTCCCAAGGCGATCCAGACTGGCCGCCGAAGAGCGGTGGGTGTACTGAACGAAGTATCGAGTGTCAAGCAAACCCAAGGACCTGCGCGGAAAGATCATGGCCCCCAAATACAAGGAACCTGACCGGATCCGGCAATACATGACGTCCCTCGAAGCCAACCTCGAGAAAGCCACAGGAAAATCGCTGGCCCACTGGGTAAAGATCGCCCGTTCCTGCCCCCATTCGAAGCCGCGCGAGCGGCTCAACTGGTTCAAGAAGCAGCATGGGCTGGGCATTTCTCGCGCGACACTGGTGCTCTGGAAGGCCTATGGCGTCGGATCCCTGGGCAGCGATGACCCGGATGCGCTCGTGGATCGGCTGTTTTCCGGTAGCTTCGAAGGACAACGCGACACCTACGAGCTGGTGGTCAAATTCGTCGCACGGCTGGGTGCCGGGACTGTCAGTCCCCGCAAGGGCTTTGTTGCCCTTTACCGGCTCAAGCAGTACGCGACACTGAAGCCCCGGAAGAAGGGTCTGCTGCTGGGGCTCGCGCTCAAGAAATACCCCAAGGCCGCGAGCCTGGAAGACCTGAAGGCCCGCGAAGGCGACAGGATCAGGAAGGGTCTGTATCTCGCGGGAAAGAAGGATTTCGGCGCCGAGGCGAAGGCCTTGCTGAAGGCAGCCTATGCCGAAGCCTGACCTGCCCTGTGGCCTGATTGGGGAAGGTTGAGCCGTGTCCGGCCTCTATCACAGGGTCATGTATGATTTCTCGCAGCCGGTGCCCAGCCTGTGGGAGAGCGCGCGTCATATGCATGCCCGGCCGCAGGCCCAGCCCCTGACAGCGGATGAGACCTGCGATGTTGCCATCATCGGTGGAGGCTATTGTGGCCTTTCGGCGGCCTATCATCTCGCGCGGCTGGGGGCGGATGTGCGCGTGCTCGAAGCCGGCGACATTGGCTGGGGGGCGTCTGGCCGGAATGGCGGCTTCTGCAGCATCGGAGCCTCATTCCTAGGGCCAACAGAGATTGCATCCCACTACGGAACGCAGGAAGCGCTGAAGTTCTACACGGCGCTGGTCGACTCGGTGCGCCTGGTGGAAGCGCTTGCTGCCGAGGAAGGAATTGATCTCCAGCGGCAAGGTGATGGTGTCTGGACCTTTGCCCATAACGAGAAGCGGCTTGGCGACCTGGAGGCGCAGGCACGCATTCTTGTTCAGGCAGGTGTCGCGGCTGAAGTCGTCGACCGCGCAGCCTTTCGTGAGCGGGCCTTTGATTGCACCGAACAGGCTGGCGGCCTGCATGAACCCGTCGGGTTCGGGCTCAACCCGCTGTCCTATTGCCTGGGTCTTGCCGTTGCAGCGGAGAAGCGTGGCGCTGTCCTGCATTCAAGGTCATGCGTCACGCGGCGCTCGAAAGAAGGCAACGTTCATGTGCTGGAGACGGGTCAGGGTTCGATCCGGGCGCGCAAGGTCATCGTGGCCACGAATGGCTGGTTGCCGGAGCATCTGTTTCCGGAACTCGCCGGCAGGGTACTGCCGATCATGTCCAACATCACCGTGACACAGCCCCTGCCCGACAGTCTCCTGCAGGCGCAGGGATGGCGCTCGGAGAATCCTGCCGCGAACACCCGCAATCACCTGTGTTACGTACGCTTGCTGCCCGGTAGCCGTTTCATGTTCGGGGGCCGCGGCGACACGACAGGCGCTCCGGGTGGGCTGGTCGCGATGCGACGATTGCTCGAGCGGCGCAGGGCCCTGCTGTTTCCGGCCTTCGCCGAGCATCCGACAAGCCATAGCTGGCGCGGTCTTATAGCGGCAACCCGAAGGCTCACGCCGGCCGTGGGCACGCTGCCGTCGGACCCGACCGTCGCCTATGCCTTTGGATGTCACGGAAACGGCGTGGCCTTCATGACATGGGCCGGTCGTGCGCTTGCCCGGCTGCTGTCAGGCGGCGATGCGAACCTGCCCGCGGCTGTTTCAGGACTGCCGGGCAGGTTCCCCCTGCCCGCCCTGCGACTCTGGGCGCTTCGCGCGATGCTGCTCAGGGCGCATGTCGAAGACGAGTGGCTCTAGGGCTTGCCCGTGCTGGCGTAGGAAACATAGTGGGCGAACTGGCCTTCAAGCACGCCATCTACGGCCTTTGAAAGGGCGACGAAGCCGTCTTTGTCGAAGCCTCCCACGTTGTAGACGAGGACAACCTTCGTTCCCGCGGGCGACTTTGCAAAGGTGACGGTCATGGCGCCGCTGATGCCCATGAAGGCAAGAGGACCCAAGCCACCATTTAGCACAAGGCGCTCTCCGGGCGAGGCCTGAGACACGACCAGATGGGTCACGAAGCCGCCATTTGCCAGCGCCTCCGTCCATGCGCCGCCGGGCACGGGGTTGAGCCTGATGTTCTCCGCCTTGCCGGAATAGCTGTGGGCCACGTCCCACCACGAACCGACGTCGACAAAGGCGTCATAGGCCTCTGCGGGCGTCTTGGGGACTTCGGCTTCGAAGGCGAGCGAAAAGCCGCTTGCCTGCTGCGCCCTGACCTTGGCGTGTGCGGACACAGACATCGTGGCCAGGGCCACCATCACCAACAGCATCCGGACCATGAGACTGAACTCCTCTTCTCCGACATGTGGAATTCTGGGGTTGCGGTGACAGAATTGCAATCGCGCGGAACCGCCGGAATACCGGGGGCGGGTCACGTTTTCGGGATGGGGAAGCGCGAGGCAGAAGGGCTGGTGGTGGGCGATGACGGGCTCGAACCGCCGACATCATCGGTGTAAACGATGCGCTCTACCAACTGAGCTAATCGCCCTTAACCAGGCACAGGCGCAGCCACATACCAAACATGCGGGCCCGCTTCAAAAGAAAAGGGCGCCCGGCCTAAGGTCGAGCGCCCTGATTGTTCCCGAAAACGGGGATTAGTTCACGGCGTCCTTGAGCTGCTTGCCAGCGCGGAACTTGGGCTGCTTGGAGGCCGGGATCTTGATTTCCTCGCCCGTGCGCGGGTTGCGGCCGGTTCCGGCCTTGCGCGTCGTGACGACGAAAGTGCCGAAGCCGACGAGACGAACTTCGTCGCCGCCCTTCAGCGTGTTGGTGATGATGTCCAACGTTGCGTCGATGATCTTCTCGACTTCCGATTTCTGGACGGTCGTCTTGTCGGCTACTGCCGCAATCAAATCGTTCTTGTTCATGGGTCCTCGCGGGGTCGTTACAAAATGACAGAAAAGGGCGGTTTTAGCCCTACAACTTGGAGGGTGGGAATAAAGCCCCCGGGGGGGCCTGTCAAAGCCAAATCCCGGTTTTCCGCGCAAAATCACACAAAAAAGTCGAAGGGCCGCAGTTTTTCGACCTGCGACCCCCAGATTTTGTATTTCAGGACGGAAAGGTTAATGCGCCACGACGCCTTCCCGGTCCTCGGATTCGTCCTTCTTCAGGCCGCGGTCCTCTTCGACAGGCTCTTCCCAGGTCACCGGCAGAGGCTGGCGCACCAAGGCCCTTGAGAGCGCTTCCTCGACGTTCGACACGGGAACGATCGTGAGACCCTTGAGGACGTTGTCCGGGATTTCGGCGAGATCCTTCTCGTTTTCCGACGGGATGATCACGGTCTTGATGCCGGCCCGCAACGCCGCCAGCAGCTTTTCCTTGAGGCCGCCAATCGGCAGGACGCGACCGCGGAGGGTCACTTCGCCAGTCATGGCGACATCGCGACGGATCGGAATGCCTGTCAGAACCGACACGATGGCCACCGTCATGGCGACGCCTGCGGAAGGTCCGTCCTTGGGCGTTGCGCCTTCCGGCACGTGAACATGGATGTCGCGCCTGTCAAACGTGGGCGGTGTTACACCGAAGAGCGTCGACTTTGCGCGCACATAGGAGCGGGCAGCGTCGATGGACTCCTTCATGACGTCGCCCAGCTTGCCCGTTGCCTGCATGCGGCCCTTGCCGGGCAGCATCACGGCTTCGATCGTCAGGGTTTCGCCGCCGACTTCCGTCCACGCCAGGCCCGTGACAACACCAACCTGGTCCTCTCCTTCCATTTCGCCGAAGCGATACTTCCGGACACCGGCGTATTTCTCGAGGTTCTTGGAGGTGATCTGGACCGACTTGGCCTTCTTGGAAACCAGTTCGCGGACTGACTTCCTGGCAAGATTGGCAAGCTCGCGCTCAAGACTACGCACGCCGGCTTCCCGGGTGTAGTAGCGAACGAGATCGAGCAAGGCGCCGTCAGTGATCGAGAACTCGCCATCCTTGAGGGCGTGAGCCTGGATCTGCTTGGTGATCAGATGCCTCTTGGCGATCTCGACCTTTTCATCCTCGGTGTATCCGGGGATGCGGATGATCTCCATGCGGTCCATCAGTGGCTGCGGCATGCGCAGGCTGTTGGAGGTCGTGATGAACATCACGTCCGACAGGTCGAAGTCGACTTCGAGATAGTGGTCGTTGAACGTCGCGTTCTGCTCCGGATCCAGCACTTCGAGAAGTGCGGACGACGGATCTCCACGCCAGTCAGCGCCGAGCTTGTCGATTTCATCGAGCAGGAACAGCGGATTTGCGGACTTCGCCTTCTTCATGCCCTGGATGACCTTGCCCGGCATCGAGCCGATATAGGTCCTCCGGTGACCACGGATCTCGGCTTCGTCGCGCACGCCGCCAAGCGACATACGTACGAATTCGCGGCCGGTGGCCTTTGCGATGGACTTGCCAAGCGACGTCTTGCCGACGCCCGGAGGGCCGACAAGGCACAGAATCGGCCCGCGAAGCTTTCCGGCGCGCTGCTGGACCGCGAGGTACTCAAGGATACGCTCCTTGACCTTCTCGAGACCGAAGTGATCGTGATCGAGCACAGCTTCGGCTTCAGCAATGTCCTTCTTGACCTTGCTCTTCTTGCCCCAGGGCAACGAGAGGATCCAGTCAAGGTAATTGCGAACGACGGTCGCTTCGGCGGACATCGGCGACATCTGGCGAAGCTTGCGCAACTCGGCCATGGCCTTGTCGTTGGCTTCCTTCGACAGCTTTGTCTTCTTGATGCGATCCTCGATCTCTCCGAGCTCGTCGCGCTGTTCCTCGCCCTCGCCCAGTTCCTTCTGGATCGCCTTGAGCTGTTCGTTGAGGTAGTACTCGCGCTGCGTCTTCTCCATCTGGCGCTTCACGCGCGTGCGGATCTTGCGCTCGACCTGAAGCACGCTCATTTCGGCTTCCATGAGGCCGAAGACCTTTTCAAGCCTCTCGCCCACGTTGACCATCTCGAGAAGGCTCTGCTTCTCGGCAATCTTCACGGTCAGGTGGGACGCGATCGTATCCGCCAGCTTTGACGGGTCGGCGATCTGCTGCACCTCCGCCTGCGACTCCGGCGGGATCTTCTTGTTCAGCTTCACGTAGTTGTCGAACTGCGCGGAGGCGGTGCGGCCCAGCGCCTCGATCTCGCCGTCATCGTTGACGATGTCCGGCAGCAACTCTGCCTCGACCTGGAAGAAATTTCCGTTCGATACGAAACGCTTGATGCGCGCGCGCTGCTTGCCTTCGACAAGGACGCGAACGGTCTGGTCCGGCAGCTTCAGCAACTGCACCACGGAGGCCAGCGTTCCGATTCGATAGATGTCATTCTCACCCGGCTCGTCCTGTGCGGGGTTCTTCTGGGTGACGAGCAGGATCTGCTTGTCTTCCAGCCCCACGTCCTCGAGTGCGCGCACAGACTTCTCGCGACCGACGAACAGCGGCACGATCTTGTGCGGAAACACAACGATGTCACGTAGCGGCAATACCGGGAAGATCAGCGAAGACTTGCCAGGCTTGTCGTCGTCCGAATTGCTCATGTTGGTCCTAACCTTCGATCACGGGGGAACAGTGGCGGATCCGATGCCATGCTGATGAAGCTGTGGGCACCGCATCCTCCATTGCAACAATGGTTTAACGATTAGAAGAAGTGGAGGCGACCAACCCTTGGTTCAAGGGTTGGTCGAAATCGCCTTGAAATCCTGAGGGAAATCAAGATGCAGCCGAAGCGGCCTCATTTCTTTTGTCAGCGTAGATCAACAGCGGACGTGCCCTGCCCTCTGCCACTTCGCCGTTGATCACGACTTCAGTCACGCCGCGCATGCCGGGCAGGTCGAACATCGTGTCGAGCAGGATCGCTTCCATGATCGACCTCAGGCCGCGGGCGCCGGTCTTACGTGCGATCGCCTTCCGGGAGATCGAACGAAGCGCGTCATCGGAGAATGTAAGGGCGACGCCTTCCATGTCGAACAGACGCTGGTACTGCTTGACGATCGCGTTCTTCGGCTTCGTCAGGATCGAGATCAGCGCCTCGATGTCGAGATCTTCCAGGGTGGCGACCACCGGCAAGCGGCCGACAAATTCCGGGATCAGACCGAACTTCAGAAGATCTTCCGGTTCGATCTCGCGCAGGATGGCGCCCGTTCCACGGTCTTCCTGCGATGTCACGTGCGCGCCGAAACCGATCGACGAACCCTTGCCACGCGCCGAGATGATCTTCTCGAGGCCTGCGAAGGCACCGCCACAGATGAACAGGATGTTCGTCGTGTCGACCTGCAGGAATTCCTGTTGCGGATGCTTGCGGCCGCCTTGCGGCGGCACGCTGGCGATCGTGCCTTCCATGATCTTCAGGAGGGCCTGCTGCACGCCTTCACCCGACACGTCGCGCGTGATGGAGGGATTGTCCGACTTGCGGGAGATCTTGTCGACTTCGTCGATGTAGACGATGCCGCGCTGAGCCTTCTCGACGTTGTAGTCGGCAGACTGCAACAGCTTGAGAATGATGTTCTCGACGTCTTCACCAACGTAACCGGCTTCCGTCAGCGTCGTGGCATCGGCCATCGTGAAGGGCACGTCGAGAATGCGCGCCAGGGTCTGGGCGAGGAGCGTCTTGCCGCAACCCGTCGGACCAATCAGCATGATGTTGGATTTCGCGATCTCGACTTCACCAGTCTTGGTCTGGTGATTGAGGCGCTTGTAGTGATTGTGCACCGCAACGGCGAGGACCTTTTTCGCATGGTCCTGGCCGACGACGTAATCGTCGAGGACCTTGCGAATGTCCTGCGGCGTCGGAACGCCGTCCCGTGATTTCACCAGCGAGGTCTTGTTTTCCTCGCGGATGATGTCCATGCAGAGTTCGACGCATTCATCGCAGATGAACACTGTCGGACCGGCGATCAGCTTTCTGACTTCGTGTTGGCTCTTTCCGCAAAAGGAGCAGTAAAGAGTGTTTTTGGAGTCAGTTCCGCTCTTACTCATTCATAGCTCCCTTGCAGGTCGAATTCTGTGCCAATCTTGGCCAAGCCGTTCGCCCCAATACCCACAAAAGCCAAAGACATGCCGAATCCCGAATGCCCCGGCTCCGACTTCAATTCGAGCATGCTAAGCGGCCACGGATCAAGAATGTATTAACGACGGGTGTATCGGGCAGGACCATTCAATCTGCCCGGGAATCAGTCCGTTTTGCCGGGTTCAGTAACCATGGGACGCTTGGTGAACACCTGATCAATCAGGCCAAAAGCCTTGGCTTCCTCGGCTGTCAGGAAGTTGTCCCGGTCCAGCGCCTTTTCGATTCTTTCTACAGTCTGTCCGGTGTGAATTGCATAAATCTCGTTCAGACGGCGCTTCAGCTTCAGAATTTCTTGTGCATGACGTGAAATATCGGACGCCTGACCCTGCGCCCCGCCTGACGGCTGATGCAGCATCACGCGGGAATTCGGGAGAGCAAAGCGCTGTCCCTTTTCGCCGGCGCAGAGCAGCAGTGATGCCGCCGAAGCCGCCTGGCCGATGCAAAGCGTCGCCACCTGCGGGCGGATGTATTGCATGGTGTCGTAGATCGCCAGGCCGGCCGTGACGATACCGCCCGGCGAATTGATGTACATGGCGATTTCTTTTTTCGGATTGTCCGCTTCAAGGAAAAGCAACTGGGCCGTCACCAGCGTCGCAACCGTGTCCTCGATCGGACCGGAGACGAAGATGATGCGCTCCTTCAGGAGGCGCGAATAGATGTCGTAAGAGCGTTCGCCACGCGCCGTCTGCTCGATCACGAAGGGCATGTAGTAATTCGCGTAAGTCTCTCTCACGTCATTCATGGTCACACTTCCTCGTTCTCAGCCCCCGAACACCTCAAGGGGGAGGTACAACACCATACAAGGCAACATTAAACAGTTAGTTGGCCTTCAGCACTTTGGCTAGTTCGTCGGGATCCTTAAACAAGTCTTCCCGACTCACTGACTTGTCGGTGATCTTCACCTGACCGCAGAGAAAATCGACCACCTTGTCCTCAAAAATCGGTGCGCGCAGCTGGGCCACGGCGTCCGGATTGTTGCGGTAGATCTCGAATATACGCTGTTCCTGCCCCGGATACTGCCGCGCCTGTGCCACAACGGCACGGTTCAGCTCTTCCTGCGTGACCTGGACGTTGTTCGACCGGCCGTACTCCGAAAGCACCAGGCCCAACCGAACGCGCCGCTCCGCAATCTTGCGGAACTCTGCTTTCAGCTCGTCCTCGGACTTGTCCTTGTCTTCCTCGGCCATGTTGCCTGACTTGAGATCCTGCTCGACCTGGGTCCAGATCTGCTTGAACTCGGCCTCAACCATGCCTGACGGCAGGTCGAAGGAGTGGCGCTCATCCAGGGCGTCCAGGAGGGCACGCTTCAGGTGCGCGCGCGTTGCGCGGCCAAACTCGTTGGCCAGCTGAACACGAGCGGCGTCCTTGAGGCGATCCAGGCTGTCGAGACCCAGCTTCGTGGCGAGCGTGTCGTCAACTTCGGCATCGACGCCACGGCGCACTTCCTTCACCGTCACGTCAAATTCGGCCGGCTTTCCGGCCAGGTTGGCTGACGGATAATTCTCGGGGAATGTAACGGCAACGACCTTCGCGGCACCTGCCTTCGTGCCCTTCAGCTGCTCTTCAAAGCCGGGGATGAACGAACCGGAGCCCAGCACGAGCTCGGCGTTTTCAGCAGTACCGCCTTCAAACGCGACACCGTCGATCTTGCCGACGAAATCGATCACGAGCTGATCGCCATCCTGCGAGGCGGCATCATCACCCTTCGGCTCGTAGGTGCGCTGCTGGCTGGCCAGGCGCTTCAGCGATTCCATGACCTGCTCGTCGTCGACTTCCGCAACCGGACGCCCCAACGAGATCTGCGTCACGTCGGTGAGCGTGAAGTCAGGCATCAGGTCGACGCCCATCGTGAAGACAAGGTCTTCGGCGCCGTCGAGAACCTTCTCGACTTCGCTTTCGAGCTTGATGCTCGGCGACATGGCGGGACGAAGCGAACGCTCCTCGACCGCGCGCTGGCTGAATTCGGCTACCGTTTCCTGCAGGATCTCGCTCATCATGGACTTGCCATAGGTCTTGCGGAGGTGCGCGACCGGTACCTTGCCGGGACGGAAACCCTTCAGGTTGACCTGACCCTTCATGCCCTCAAGGCGGGAAGACAAGCGGGCGTCGAGGTCGGTCTTTGCAACAGTGATACGGAATTCGCGGCGAAGGTGTTCATTCACCGTTTCGGAAATCTGCATGATGATTCAGTCCTGCTCTAGTTCTGGTGCCGCTTATCGGATCCTTCGGGACAGCGCGTGTGGTGCGGGCGAAGGGATTTGAACCCCCACGACTTGCGTCACTGGAACCTAAATCCAGCGCGTCTACCAGTTCCGCCACGCCCGCGCGGCTCGAGGCCTGCGTGCGCACCCGAAAGAGCCGGCACAAGCGGTGCCGCCGTTCCTCAAGGAAAACAAGGGCGCGTCTATAGCAGGGCCGCTGTGAAACTCAAAGACAAAGCACCGGACAGTTTCATCGGGGCGCCATGGCTGCGGGCAGCAACGCCGGGAGGTCCTCGGCAATCAGGCCCCTGCCCGCCAATCTGCCGCACTCACCATGAAGAAATGCCCCGGTTTTGGCCGCTTCGAAGCCGCCCATGCCCTGCGCCAGCAGTCCCCCGATGATGCCCGCCAGAACATCGCCTGACCCCGCTGTTGCAAGCTGTGGTGGCGCGTTCGTGTTGATGCCGACATCGCCATTGGGTGCTGAAATGACCGTGTCGGGCCCTTTGAGCAGTACAACCGCGCCGGATTGGCGCGCGGCTTCGCGGACGGCCCGGATACGATTCGGCGCTCTCTCGAGCAGCCCGGGGAAGAGCTTCCGGAACTCGCCCACGTGCGGCGTGAGCACACAATTGTCATGGAGGTGGGCAAAGAGTTCAGGCGGATCGCCTTCGAAAGCGGTCAGGCCATCGGCGTCGATCACTGCGGGCCGTTCTGCCGACAGGAGATAGGACAGCGCCTGGCGGGTCCTGGCGGAAACACCCATGCCCGGACCTGCCACCACGGACTTGGGTCTCGGATCGGACAGTATGGTCGCGATCTCGTTGAGCTGTTCATATTTCTGGAGCATGACTGCCGTCAGTTGCGACGCGAGGACGGGAACGGCGTCTCCCGTTCCGAGCACCGTCACGAGGCCCGCTCCCGTCCGGAGCGCAGCCATTGCGGACAGCCGAGCCGCCCCGGTCATGGTGGCTGGCCCCGAGAACACGAAGCAGTGACCCCGTACATGCTTGTGTACCTGTGGCTGAAGGGCCGGCAGTGCTGACGCGCCAATAATCTCTTCGCACTTCCTGTTCGCATCAGGATCGATGACCGGCAGCTGGGCCAGCGCCGAAATCATCCCGTCTCCGATTCCGATGTCCGTGCAAACGACCTCACCGCAGTGGTGGCGCCCTGGCAACAGGACATGCGCGGGCTTCTTCCTGAAGAACGTCACACACAGTGCTGCGTTCCAGGGCTGCGAGCCTTCCATGAATGCGGCGGTGTCACCGTTGATCCCGCTTGGCACATCCACCGCCACCACGGGAACTTCGGCGACGGCGATGTCCTCGAACAGCTGGGAAAGTTCCGGGGACAGGCCCCGAGACAGCCCCGCGCCAAAGATCGCATCGACGACGAGCTCCGCCCGGATGATCCCTCCCGGCACGAAGGGACGCGCGACGCCTTTCCAGGCTGCCGCCATTATCCTGGCTTCTTCACTGCCCTTCCCGTGCTCGCCGACCTTAAGCACCTCGACATCAAAGCCACGTGCCGCCAAGTGACGGGCGACCACGTATCCGTCGCCACCGTTGTTGCCAGGACCGCAAAGCACCAGCGTGCGGGTGGCTGGCCACCTCTTGGCAATTTCATTGGCGACCTGCCGGCCAGCATTCTCCATCAGGCTGAGCAGTGGCGTGCCGCCCAGGGCAGACAGCCGATCAACTTCGGCATGCTGGGAGACTGTGAGAATTTCGGGTCCGGGATGCCACATGTTGGTTGATCGTTGCCTGTCAGTAGCCAGCGGGATGCGCGGGTTGCAGTTGCAGTAGTTGCTCTAGCGCGAAGCTTGCCTGCAGTACGCGCTCGTCGTCGCCGTGTCTTCCGACAATCTGCAGGCCGACAGGCAGGCCAGCCTGCGTGAAACCGCAAGGAACACTCGCCGCCGGTTGCTGCGTCAGGTTGAAGGGGTATGTAAACGGCGTCCACTCCATCCAGAGCGTGCCGTTCGGCGTGAGCGGCGTCACCTGCGGCGTGTCGAATGGGGGCACCGCAATCATGGGCGTGACGAGAAGGTCGTATGTCTGCATGAAGGCCTTCATGGCGGCGCCATAGGCGGCACGATCGGCGGTGGCTTGTTGGTAGTCACGCCTGCTCATCGTTCGGGACGCTTCCACGACAAGCCGCAGCGCCGGGTCGAGGAGCTGCAGTTTTTCCTCGGGCATCTGGTCGAGAAGGTATCCTGCTGACGAGAAATACAGGATCCTGAAGAATGAAGATGGATCGCCCATCGGGGGATCCACGGCTTCAACGTGCGCACCCAGCTCCTGAAAGCGCGTCACTGTACGCGCTACCACCGCCTCGACTTCGGGATCCACGTGGTTGACCCAGCCGAGGCGCGGACTGAACGCAACGCGCGCGCCCTTGATGCCTTTCGAGAGGTTCCAGGCGTAGTCGACCTGGGGAAAGGGTTGCTGGTACCAGTCGCGCGTGTCGGGTTCGGAAATAACGTTCAGGAACAGAGCACTGTCCGCCACGCAGCGTGACATGGGGCCGACATGGGCCAGGTTCGTGAAGGGGCTTGCAGGCCAGGCTGCCACGCGTCCGAAGCTCGGCTTGAGGCCGTAGACGCTGCAAAAGCTGGCGGGGATGCGTATGGATCCGCCCGCGTCCGTTCCAATCGCCAACGGGCAGTAGCCGGCCGCGAGCGCCGCGCCCGCGCCGCCGGATGAGCCGCCGGTCGTCTTGTGCAGGTTCCAGGGATTTCGGGTGACGCCGGTCAACGGGCTGTCATTGGTCGCCTTCCAGCCAAACTCGGGTGTTGTCGTCTTTCCGATGAACACGGCACCGTTCTCGCGCAGCCGCGCGACGGAAGGCGCGTCATGCTCCATCGGCTGGTTGGGGTCGACAGTGTTCGACCCGCGCATTGTCGGCCAGCCCTTCGAGACGACGAGATCCTTGATTGCGACCGGGACACCGTCGAGGAGACCCTGCGGTTCACCGCGCATCCAGCGATCTTCGGAAGCTTGCGCCTGGGCCAGTGTTGTCGCCGGGTCGAGGAAACAGATGGCGTTGGTTTCCGAATCCAGCGCTTCGATGCGCCCCAGCAGATATTCCGTGACCTCCACCGGAGAAAGCTCGCGGGCGCGGTAGGCCGAAATCAGCTGTCCGGCGCTTAGCCAATGGATGTCAGTCATGCGTGGATGCTCCAATCCTTCAGCGAATGGCGCTGGCCCCTGTGGCTCCGAGTTCAACGAGTGTCAGTCCGCGGCCGTTGGTGTCGAGCACCGTGACCGATGCATGGGTTGGGGCAAAGCAATGCACCCGCTCGTCTCCAATCGCTGCGCCGACGGCGACGTTGATCAGGACATAGTGGGAAAACACGGCCGTGTCTGCCGAGAGGCTCATGAGATAGTCGAGTGCCGCCTGCCGCCAGCGGACAAGACCAGGATCAACATCTTCCCACGTTCGGGACATCACCTCCCGCAGCCAGTCGCCTCGGGCCTGCATGGCGATCGTCGCCGGGGACGGAATTTCGGCGACCCTGTCAACGACCTCTGCCTTCATGGATAGCGCTGTCGCGAGCGGAGCAGCCGTCTCGGCGGCGCGTCGAAGCGGGCTTGTCACGATCTGGCGTGGCGTGAGCAGGCGCAGCCGGTCAGCGGCAGTTGCTGCCTGCTGATGACCGAGTTCCGACAGTCCGGGATCCGGGTCGGGTGATGTTCCCCAGGAACCCGTTGGTTCGCCATGCCTGACGAGATAGATCCGCGCCATGCTAGTGGGGCACGAAGGTGTTGGTTGGGGTGCCGGGTGTCACCTGCCCTTTCCGGCCAAGGCTTTCGCGCTCCATCAGGTCCATGAGCGTTGCCTGGTCGGATGGCGTGTGCGCAAGGAAGCGGTCTCCGTTTGCGAGGCGAC
Source organism: Micropepsaceae bacterium (assembly GCA_044375275.1). Lineage (GTDB taxonomy): Bacteria > Pseudomonadota > Alphaproteobacteria > Micropepsales > Micropepsaceae > SZUA-430. The sequence goes on from JBILMZ010000036.1 coordinate 13,779, forward strand.
CGACAATGATGCCGATCTTGGGGCCTGTCCGGTCATGCATGACCGTGTAGGTCTCGATGGTGCCTTCACCGGACGGGCTGATCTCGACGCGCGGACGTGGCATGGCGTCAATTTCGGCCTGATAGACCTTCGGATCCTCACGCTTCCATTCTCCCTTCACCGGCGATGTCGAATAGATGCCGAGGGAGTGCTTGGTGACGTACCAGCCATTCGCCGTCACGAGACCGAAGCTGCCGCGCTTGGAACGGACCTTCTCCATCATCGTGACGATGGAGTGCATGACGTAATTGTTGCCGGCGCCACCGAAGTAGGGAAGTCCGCCCGTGACAGTCAGCCCCCGCGGGTCGTCTTCGGCAATGCCGAGTTCGGCGCAACCGATCTCAACGGCCGATGGAAAGCAGGAGTAAAGGTCCATGAAGTCCATGTCGCTGACGCTCTTGCCTGCCATTGCAAAGGCCTTCCGCCCCATCATCCGAATCGCTGGTGAGGAATGATAGTTCACGCGTTCGCTGACGTGCCAGATATCCGACGCGTCTGCACACCCGTGCAGGTAGACCCACTTGTCTTCCGCAATTCCGAGTTCGCGCGCGGTCTTCACGTTCGTCATGATCACAGCCGCCGACATGTCGACCTGGATCACGGCGTTCATGTATTTCGTGTACGGGAATCCGACATAGCGGTTGTTGTCCGACGGTGTCGCAATTTCCTCGGGCGAACGGAACTTCGGGAACCAGGAATGCGGGTTCTCGGCGGCGACTTTCGAGAATGACGAGAAAAGACGCCCCAAGGCCTGCTGGTGTTCGCTGACGCTGCGGCCCTTGTAGCCACGGATTGCGTTCTCGAAGAGCGGATAGGTATTCACCGGGAAATAAAGCGCGTGCGCGCGTTCGATATCATTGGAGCCCTTGCGGTTGTCACCGATCTGGATCGGCTCGCCGCCGGCGTCTTCACCCCAGTTCAGCTTCACGCCCTTGGTCAACCCGCCGATGAGGGATGCCAGGTCTTCCGAGCCTGCCAGAAGCGCTACGGCAGACTCGCCGCGCGCGATGGCCTCGGCGGTCCGGTTCACCAGCCATTGCGGCGTGTTGCCTCCGGCTGCGGTGTAGTATTCGTTGCGCGCCTTCGCCCCGATGCGGTTGCCCAATGATCGTGGCGCGTTCGTGTACTGCCCGATCGGCAATCGTCCGGCTTCGGACGAGTCTGCGGTGAACCGTACGACCGAGATTGAATCGATAAGTGCCGGCAGCCTGTCGCCGGCGCCGGTGTCCGCGAGCGCGCGCTTCGTCGCCTCGTGCAGCAACTGCATGGGGTCGAGGCTTTCCTCGAACTTGCCGGCCTGCGCCGTGCGCTGCGTGTACTGGCCGCATCCCACGAGGATGGGCATTGAATCGGAAATCATGACTGCACCTGGTTGCTGCTGTTAGGAATAGTGTCTTGTGAGCCGGCCGACAGCATCCTCGAGAACCGCGCGCTGCTTGCAGAAGGCAAAGCGGACGAGTTTCTGGTTCGTGTCGGCGGAATAGAAGGCGGAGAGCGGGATCGCGGCGACACCGGCCTTCTCGGTCATGTGCCGGCAGAAGTCGGCGTCGGTGCCGTTGAAGCGCAGCTCGCTGATATCGGTCGTCAGGAAGTACGTGCCCTGCGCGCTCAGCGGCCTGAAGCCGAGTTTGGCGAGTGCGCCGGCCAGGTAGTCCCGGTTGGCCTGGAGTTCGCCGGCCAAACCCAGGTAATACGCGTCGCAGGTCTCGAGGCCGTGGGCCACGCCGATCTGAAGGGCGGTCGGTGTCGTGAAGGTGATGAACTGGTGCGCCTTGGCGACGGTCGCGACGAGCGAGGCGTCACCCTCGACCCAGCCCACTTTCCATCCGGTGAGCGAGAAGATCTTGCCCGCCGACCCGATCCTCAGGCAGCGCGCGCGCATGCCTGGCAGGGTTGCGAGCGGCTTGTGGCTGATGCCGTCATAGGTGAGATGCTCGTAGACTTCATCGCAGATCGCGATCGTGTGAAAGCGCGTGGCGAACTCGGCGATCAGTCCGAGTTCCGCGTCCGAGAAGACCTTGCCCGCCGGGTTCATGGGCGAGTTCAGCAGGACGGCTTGTGTCCGCGGACTGAAGGCCGCCGCCAGCGTCTCGCGGCTGAGGCTCCAGTCGGGGCCTGTCAGGCGGATCGGCCGGACGACGCCGCCGACGGCTTCGATGATCGGGCGGTATGAGTCGTAGGCCGGCTCGAATACGATGACTTCGTCGCCGGGCTTCACGACGGCCATGATGGATGCCGTGAGCGCTTCCGTCCCGCCGCTGGTGACGACGATTTCCGAGCGCCAATCATAGGTCAGGTCGTAGAATCGACGGGCATGCGCGGACAAAGCCTGGCGCAGTACCTCGAGGCCCGGCATGGGCGGATACTGGTTCGGCCCCTCGCGGAGCGCGCGGGCGGCCCGCTCGCGCACCTCAATCGGGCCGTCGGTGTCAGGGAAACCCTGCCCCAGGTTGATGGCCCCGTGCTGCACGGCCAGCCCGGACATTACGGAAAAGATCGTCGTGCCGAGGCCGGAGAAAGTGGGATTGAGGGGCTTCATGCGCTGTTTGCCGTTCTGGTTTTCATGCACCTTGTCAAAGGCCGGTTTTCGTCGCAAGGCTCGTCCTGTCTGCCCACAGTTTGTGCACAATTGCCTATCTGTCGAGCAGATTATTGCGTTTTCGCGCTTACACGCGCGGGCTAAGGTCCCGCCCATCCAAGACGACAGGCCTGAAATGAAAAAAATCGAGGCAATCATCAAGCCATTCAAGCTGGACGAGGTGAAAGAAGCTCTCCAGGAGGTTGGCGTTCAGGGAATTACAGTTACGGAAGCCAAGGGCTTCGGGCGCCAGAAAGGGCACACGGAACTGTATCGCGGTGCCGAATATGTCGTCGACTTCCTGCCCAAGGTGAAGATCGAGGTCGTGCTTCCGGACGACCAGGTAGAACGTGCCGTGGAGGCCATCCAGCGCGCAGCCCGCACGGGGCGCATCGGCGATGGCAAGATTTTCATTTCATCAATCGAAGAAGTGATCCGCATCCGGACCGGTGAAACCGGAAACGACGCGATTTGACGCAAGAAAAGGACCAAGCAAATGGCTAATGCAGATACCGTTCTGAAGAAGATCAAGGACGAGGAAGTCAAGTTCGTCGACCTCCGCTTCACCGACCCGCGCGGCAAGTGGCAGCATGTGACGTTTGACCTTTCACTGGTCGACAAGGACCTGTTCGAGACGGGCACCATGTTCGACGGCTCCTCGATCGCCGGCTGGAAGGCGATCAACGAGTCAGACATGACGCTGCTGCCGGACCCGACCTCTGCCGTCATTGACCCGTTCTTTGCGCAGAAGACGCTGGTTCTGTTCTGCGACGTGCTTGAGCCGTCGACGCACCAGCCTTATGGCCGCTGCCCGCGTTCGATTGCGAAGGCTGCCGAGAACTACATGAAGTCGGCCGGCGTGGGCGACACGGCGATGTTCGGTCCGGAAGCCGAGTTCTTCATCTTCGACGACGTGCGCCACACGGTCTCGATGAACAAGTGCTCGGTCGAGATCGACAGCACGGAAGGCCCCTACAATACGGGGACGCAGTACGAAGGCGGCAACCTCGGTCACCGCCCGCCCATCAAGGGTGGCTACTTCCCGGTTCCGCCGGTCGATTCATGCCAGGACATCCGCTCGGAAATGCTGTCCATCATGGGCGACATGGGCATCGAGCCGGAAAAGCATCACCACGAAGTGGCGCCGTCGCAGCATGAGCTTGGCTTCAAGTACAATACGCTGGTGAAGACCGCCGACCGCATGCAGATCTACAAATATGTCGTGCACCAGGTGGCCGCGGCTTACGGCAAGACGGCGACCTTCATGCCGAAGCCGATCAAGGGTGACAACGGTTCGGGCATGCACGTCCACCAGTCGATCTGGAAGAGCGGTCAACCGCTGTTCGCCGGTTCGGGCTATGCCGACCTCTCCGAGATGTGCCTCTACTACATTGGCGGGATTATCAAGCACGCCAAGGCAATCAACGCACTGACCAACCCGCTGACGAACTCGTACAAGCGTCTCATCCCGGGATTCGAAGCGCCGGTGCTGCTCGCCTACTCGTCGCGCAACCGTTCGGCCTCGATCCGCATTCCGTTCGGCGCCGGTCCGAAGGCGAAGCGCATCGAAGTCCGCTTCCCGGATCCCGGTGCAAACCCGTACCTCGCCTATGCAGCGATGCTGATGGCCGGTCTCGATGGCATCCAGAACAAGATCCATCCGGGCCAGCCGATGGACAAGGACCTCTACGCGCTTCCGCCGGAAGAACTGAAGGACGTCCCGCAGGTTTGCGGTTCGCTCCGCGAGTCACTGGAGAACCTGGACAAGAACCGCGCGTTCCTGAAGCGTGGCAACGTGTTCAGCGACGACTTCATCGACAGCTATATCGAGCTGAAGATGCAGGAAGTCTATGCGTACGAGCACACGCCGCACCCGATCGAGTTCCAGATGTATTATTCGGTCTAGTCCGAAGCAAAGACAAAAACTGCGCAAGGGGTCGGAAGCAATTCCGGCCCCTTCTGCTTTCAGAACAGCCCGCGCTGGTAGTCGCTCACGGCCTGACGCAGTTCGTCGACAGTGTTCATCACGAAGGGTCCGTGCTTGGCGATCGGTTCGCGCAACGGCTTGCCGGCGACAAGCAGGACGCGCCCCGTACCGACGATGCCCCGCAGATGCACGACGCCGCGATGCGAGAGGATGCCTAGCTGGCCTGATCCGAGTTCGTGCTGACCCACGGCGACTGAGCCGCCGAACACAAAAGCAAAGCCATTGTGGCCTTCGGCAACGGGCACGTCGACCTGACGCCCGGCGTCGATGGCGATGTCGCAGATGAAGGGATCCGTGGGTCGCTCCGGCCCCGGGCCGCGCGTCCCGTTCCACGAGCCGGCGACGAGCTTCGCACGACAGCCGGTCGCCACGTCGAACTCCGGAATGCTTTCCTTCGGGATGTCGGCGTACCAGGGCGTCCGCATCTTCTGCGACGCCGGCAGGTTCAGCCAGAGCTGGAAGCCGAACATCAGGCCGCTGGTCTGCTGGGGCATCTCGGAGTGGACGACGCCGCTGCCGGCCGTCATCCACTGGACGCCACCGTCCGTGATGAGCCCGCGCCCACCCTTGTTGTCGCGATGCTCGAGCGTGCCCGCGATCATGTAGGACACGGTTTCAAAGCCGCGATGCGGATGGGGCGGAAATCCGGCGATGTAAGCCTTCGGATCGTCCGAACCAAAATTGTCGAGCATGAGAATGGGATCGAGGTCGGGGATCTCCGACGTGCCGATCAGGCGCGTCAGGCTGACGCCGGCGCCGTCCTGCGTGGGCATGCCCCGCGTGACCTTCACGACGTGACGGCGGGTTGGTGTCTCGCTGGTCATGGTCTCGTTCTCCCGGCTGCAGGCTTCAGTGGGCAGCACCGAACCGGCTGACCACTGCGGCGCGTTGAGTCACCTGTTGCAGCATACGTGCTCCCGTGGCTGCCGTCCTCTGCAACGGGCCGGGCGGCCGGCGCCGTTCACCCACGTAGTCCGACACCAGAACGAAGCGATAGCCCTGTGCCTGCAGGTCATCGGCGATACGTGGCAGGGCCTCGGCCGTGTGCCAGCCGCGGGCGTTGATGTGGAAGATCAGGATGTCGCCGGGCTCAACGAAGCGGGTCACGCGGTCGTGCAGCCTGTCGGCCGTCTCGGATCGGGCGGGATCGCCTGACGCCCATCGCCAGTGAACGACACGCAGCCCCTGCTGCTCCACGGCCGCGAGGCCACTGCCCTTGAAGTTGCCGGCCGGAAAGCGAAAGAACTGCGGCTTGCGCCCCGTCAGTTCCTGGATGGTGTCATTGGCGCGCGAGACCTGCCGCACGACGTCGTCGGGCCGGAAGCGGTTCATCGTGTTGGGATGATCCCAGGAGTGGTTCTCGATATCGACAAAGTCGAGGGCCGCGAGGCGCTCCATGTCCGCGCGGTTATGTTCGATGAACTTGCCGGTGACAAACAGCGTGAAGGGAATCTTGCGCGAGACGAGAAACTCGAGCAGTTGCCGGTCGAAAGAGGCAGGCTCGTGAGCCATGCAGGCATCGAATGTCAGCGCGACAACCCGGTCGTTGGTCGGCAGGCGCGTGATCAGCTCGGCGCGCGCGCTTTCCGCTGACGCGAGCGTCACAAGCAAACCG
>JBILMZ010000044.1:0-18826 GCA_044375275.1 Micropepsaceae bacterium
GTTCAGGTCTGCCAGGGCATCGAACAGTTCATCCTTGGCACGCACCGGTGGAAGGCGAACGATGGTGAAGTCTCGCGGGCGGACATCATCCGGCACATGGCCGCCACTTGCGAGAATGACCTGGTGACCCGCCTGGGCAAGGGCTTGCGCGACGTTCATGGACCGCATGAGATGACCGACGCCCAGCAGGTGTTGCGTCCAGACGAGGATCTTGTGTGTCATGTCAACACCGCGTCGATGTAGCCCCGAAGCAGTCGGCTGGTGTGCTCAAGCGAACGCTCCGTGTGGACAAATTCATGCGCTTCAGCAGACATCTGGCGACGCAGGGTCGGGTCATTGGCCAGTTGCATGATGGCCGCTGCAAGGGCGTCGGGATCGTCGGGAGGGCAGAGCAGGGCGGTGACGCCATCTCTTGTGACATCAGTGACGCCCCTGTTGCTGCACGCAACGACAGGCAGGCCACACGCCTGTGCTTCCAGATATGTAATGCCGTAGGCTTCGCCAATACCGGGCCAGGCAAACACGTCAGAGCGTGACATCAGCGCGAGCAGTTGTTGATGCTCCAAAGCACCCAGAAATCTAACTGATCCCCGCTTCGACGCCGCGGAAAAACGCTGTTCTATTTCGGAACGAAACCGTCCGTCGCCGGCAATCACCAGGGAAAAACTGTCCTTGGGAAGAAGGGCGAGTGCGTCTGCCAGAAGAAAGTAGCTGTCGCGCTTCCGTTCGTTGCGCATCATGCCCGCAGCAACGAGGCGCAATGAAGGAGTGGCAGGTGGAGTTCCGGCGGCTAGGCCCATACAGTCAATGAAGGGCTTCAGGTCACGCACGCGTCCAGGGCAGAGTTGCTGAAGACAAAACCTGTCAAACGCGGTCATCGCCAGCAACAATTGCGCGCTTCTAAGGGCGTCGGTGGTGGCGGCGTGTCCTGCATGCCAGGGCCCGTTCTGCCGCTTCGGCGCGTGGGAGCCTTCAGCAATCACATAGGGAATGCCAAGCCTCCCGGCGACCGTTGGCCCAATCCAGTCAGGCGACTTGTAATACACATGGTAGCTGAACCAGAGATCGGGTCGGGCAACCGCACCGCGCGCGATCTGCTCCAGCAAGCCCTCTGCCGCAAGCGCACTCGCTTCCATCGCCTCGCGCTGACGCGCCGCGTCTCCCTTCCCGTCGAAGGTGCGGGGCAGGGCCGGGCAATGAACATTCATTCCGGCGCCAGTGAGTGCACGCTGAAACAACGTCGCAACGCGTGCAGCTCCTGAAGGTACCTTCGGATCTGCAATAACAAACGGGGAGTAGAAGCAGACGTTCACGACGCACCGACCTCTGCCCGAAGCATCTGCGCAAGCCGCTCATGCCCAGCTTCGGCATCAAAGCGCTGCATGTTGATCGTGAGCGCACTCTCTGCCCATTGCTGCCGCAGCGCCGGCTGGCGAATGGCTCTCTCGATCTGGGCAGAGAGAGCCGCTGCGTCCGCGCGCTCGATGAGCGCGCCGGTGACGCCGTCCTCAACAACCTCCCCGACACCGCCAGCCTTGCAGGCAATGACGCAGAGCCCGCGCGCATTGGCCTCAAGAATGACATTGGGTATGCCGTCCCGGTCCCCGTCAGCGGCCACATCAGCCGGAAAGACAAGAATGTCGGAGCGGTCCATGGCCGCGATGATTTGTTCATGCGCAGTTGCGCCATGGAAGGTGATCTTGTCTGCAATCCCGGACGCCTGCGCCGTCACCTTGAGCGATGGAAGCAGCGGACCACCGCCGAAATGATCCAGCCGATAGTGCAGGCCAGGAGGAAGCAGGCTCAAGGCGTCCAGCAGATGCCTTAGCCCCTTCTTCTCCACCGCGCGCGCCACGGCAAGAACGCGCACCGGATTGTCTGAATCGCCGCCATCTCGACCGGAGCCGCAAGCACGCGCAACCACCAGCGAGCGGTCGATCCCGTGGTGGATGAGTTGCACCGCGCGAGAGGGCACGAGGCTTTCAAGGCGCTGGCGGGCAGCCGTGTTGCAGGTCACCACCATGCGGGCATCTTCGAGCTTGGCTGAGAGGTCCCAGGCCGGATCCGTCCACGCGTCCTTGGCATGCGCCGAAATGCTGTACCCGATGGACAGCAAGGCGGCGGCATACCGTGTGACGGACGCCGGACTATGCGAGAAGTGGCAGTAGATATGCCTTGCGTGGGACTTGATGGAGTTCGCGAGCACGCAAGCCTGCCCAAAGCGCCGGAACCGTGCACGCGATGGATCCTTCGCAAGATCACGCCGGAACAGCGTCCACGCACGATGAAACCCCGGAAGCCGGACGGAAGACATGACTGCCCGAAGGACACTGATTGGCGCGTCATGAAGATATTCGGGCAGATACTGGCAATGGGTCTGCAGCCGGTAGCGGGTGAGGGCGGCATCCTCGCCCGGGTTTCTGAGCGCGTGCAGGGAAAATCGTAGACCCCGCCCCTCCAGCCCTTCAAGCTCGCGTGCGATGAATGTTTCCGAAAGGCGCGGATAGCCTTTGACGACAATCGCAAGCGATGGGCCTGGGTCGCTCATGGATGCGGGTTTTTGGCCGCCGCGCCAAGCCAGCGGCGGCTGCGCTCAATGACGTTCGGCAATCCCTCGAGCAGTCCCGGCGGTGCATGGCGGGAGGGCGGGGGTTGGTCTGCAACACAGGCGAGCGCGCTCGCCATGAGCGACAGGTCACGCACACCATCTTCTTCCGGTTCGGGCACCCATCGCGCCAGGCGAAGCCGTTCGGCAGCCTGTGCGCGTATCGTTTGCTCGCAGCGCGGTACACGGCGCGGCACCAGCACGGCACGCTTGTCGAATGAGAGGATCTCGCAGAACGTGTTGTATCCACCCATGGAGATAATGGCCTGGCAGTCGGCCACAAGATGCTCCATGCGCGGTTCGAACGTGATGCTCCGCAGCTTGGGAAGCTTTGCGATCCGCGCTTCGAACCCGTGACGGATCTCGGCCGCCATGAAGGGGCCAGGAACAATCAGCCCTTTCGGCAGCGCGTCGCCATGCGCTTCATAGGTCGACAGCACCCAGTCAATGAGTGTCTCTCCGTCACCACCACCGCCAGCCGTTATGAGGACGCGTTCGGCGATGTCTGGAACCGGATGGGCCAGGCGCGATGAAGGCCGCGTGCGCCGCAGGTAGCCCGTATAGCTCACCCGTGAAGTTGCCTCGGCGCTGAGGCCAATGCCCAGGAGCGGATCGCAAACGGCAGGCAGGCCATAGATCAGCACATCATCGTAGTAAGTCTCGACGGCGGCTTTCGCATTCTTTCGTTGCCACTCGGCCGCCAGTGCAACCGGATCATCCAGTACATCCCGAAGGCCCAGCATCAGGCGGGTACCTCGCGACTTCAGGGCCTCAAGCGTGGACTCAAGTTCGCCACGCAATCCTAGCGGCTCCTTGTCGACGATGAAAAGGTCGGGTTCGAAGCTCGTCGCGGTCTCGCGGATCAGCGAGGATCGCAGCGCCGTCGTCGACTGGATGGACCCGTGAGCGCCAAGGGGCACATAGTCGCCGCTCCTCAGCTTGATGATCCCGGGCACCCGCACGAAATCGACACGGGTCTTGAAGTCGAAGCTCCCGATGATCGGAGAGCCGGAAACGATCAGCACCTTGAGCTTCGGGATCGCCTCCGCAAGCGCGTGCGCAATGGTTCGGCACCGGCGGATATGCCCCAGGCCAAAGCTGTCATGGCTGTAAATCAGCACGCGGGCCGTGGATTTGGAAATGATGAACCTCTTGGGTCATTGTCAGTGGCGGCGTTCAGCGCCATTATTTCACGAACAGGCACGGCGGCAAAGCATGCTAAGCACGGCAAACTGATTCAGGCGTTGGCGGAGAATATCTGAAAATCGGCATGCCCCAGCATCAAACGCTTTACCAATATATCTGGCAGCATTCGCGGCGCGACCAGCTCGTGATCCTCTGCATCGCGCTCCTGGCGCAGCCCTTCTATTTCCTCACGCTGACCCTGCCAAAGCTGATTATCAACGGACCCATCCAGGGGCAGGGCTTCGAGACCCCGGGCGCGACGCAGTCTTTCCTGCAGATGACTTTGCATGTGCCGACCGTTTTGCAGGGCTGGCTTGGAAGCGCATGGAGCCTTTTCGAGGGCATCCCGTTGGAGCGGCTGCCTTATCTTTTCGCGCTGAGCTTTGCGTTTCTGGCTCTGGTCGGGTTCAACGGCTTCCTCAAGTTCCTCGTCAACACCATGAAAGGCAGGCTGGGGGAGCGGCTCCTCAGGCGCTTGCGTTTCGAACTGATAGATCGGGTGTTGCGCTTTCCGCCGGCCCACGTTCGGCGCGTGAAGCAGTCCGAGATTGCCTCCATGGTGAAGGACGAGGTTGAGCCGCTTGGCGGCTTCACCGGCGACGCGATCGTTTGGCCGGTGTTCCTTGCCGGACAGGCACTGACAGCCATGATCTTCATCTTGAGCCAGAATTTCTGGCTCGGTGTTGTGTCGGGTGGGATCGTTGTCATTCAGGCAATAATCATCCCGCGGCTGAGAAAGCCGATCCTTCAGCTTGGCAAGCTGCGTCAGTTGCAGGCGCGGGAACTCGCAGGTCGTGTCGGCGAGATCGTCGACGGCAACGCCGACATTCGCGTGCAAGGAACGGCAAACTGGGAACGGGCGGAAATCATTGGGCGATTGGCGCGCATTTTCGACATTCGCTTCGAGCTCTACCAACGCAAATACTTCGTCAAGTCGCTGAACAACTTCATCGCGCAGCTCACGCCGTTCATATTCTACGCGGCCGGCGGCTACTTCGTCATCATGGGACAGCTTGACGTCGGACAGCTCGTTGCCGTGATCATCGCGTACAAGGATCTGCCGGGCCCGATCAAGGAGTTGATCGACTGGGACCTCCAGCGTCAGGACGTGGAAATCAAGTACAACCAGGTCATGGAGCAGTTTCACCCGGAAGGCATGCGGCCTCCCGAGACGGCGACAGACCTGCCGACGACATCCGCGGACTTCGAGAAAATCGAAATCAAGAACGTCCGGGTCGCCGATGATGCAGGTTTCATGCTGCTCGAGGATGTTGATGCCGAGCTGGCCTTGAACCACTCGGTGGCGATTGTCGGGCCTGCGGGCGGCGGCAAGGAAGCCTTCGGACAGGTGTTCTCCAGGCAGTGCATCGTGAAGGAAGGCTCGATCAAGGCGGGAGACACTGAGTTGTTCGCCCTGACGGACGCGGTTGCCGGTCGCAACATTGCCTATGCGGGCGCTGACGCCTATTTCTTTCCGGTCGATATCAGGTCGAACCTGCTTTACGGGCTGAAGACCGTGGCGCGCTCCGTGGACGCGGGTTCGGATCCGGAAAAGAAGAAGCTGCTCAGGGAAATGCTCCGGACCGGAAATCCGCCGCTCGATGCCTTGCAGGACTGGACCGATTACGGCGCGCTGGGGACAACGGATGTCAAGGCCGTGATGGATAGGATCATCGAAGTGCTTGAGATCGTTGGCCTCGAAAACGATGTTTACCAGTTCGGACTTCAGGCGCGCCTCGACCCGGTGGCCAATAGCGAGGCCGGCAGCCGGATCGTGGAGGCGCGCCTCGCCTTGCACGACCAGCTCGAGCAGCCGCACCTGACGGGCCTCGTCGAGCGCTTTGATCCTGCAGCTTTCAATCGCAACGCATCAATCGCCGAGAACATCCTCTTCGGCGCAAGTGCGGATCCCGATTTGCAACCTCGTCTTCTGCCAAAGCTTTCGCACTTCCAGCGCGTCATTGCAGAGGAGGGGCTCGAGAAGCATCTCGTCGCGATGGGGCTGTCAATTGCCGAAACGATGGTGGAGCTGTTCTCTGAACTGCCCGCCGACCATCCGTTCTTCGAGGAATACGGTTTCATTCCATCAAGCGAGCTGCCGCACTTCCAGCTGGTGATCAAGCGGGCGAAAAGCGAGACGCTCACCTATGCGGATCGATCCGCGCTGTCGTCGCTGCCGCTTTCCTACATTGATGCGCGCCACCGCCTGGGCCTCCTCACGCCGGAAATCATCGAGCGGCTCCTGGCGGCCCGGAAGACCTTTGCAGAGACACTGCCCGACAGCCTGAAGCCCAGGATCAGCTTCTATAATGAGGACGCCTACAACGCGGCCGCAAGCATCCTGGACAACATCCTGCTGGGGCGCGTGTCCCATGGCGTGGCACAGGCCCAGGAGCGTGTCGGTGCGCTCATCCGCGAGACACTGGACAAGCTCGACGTGCGCGACCTGATCATTGAGGCAGGCCTTGGCTTCAACTGCGGATCCGGTGGCAAGCGCCTGTCAACCGTGCAGAGGCAGAAGCTTTCACTGGCACGCGCCGTGATCAAGGACCCGCGCCTGCTTGTGGTGAATGGGGCGTTGGCAAATCTCGATGACGCACAGAAAGTGCAGGTCGTGGAACGTGTCCTGTCGTATCGGCGTTCCAAGGCCACGCTCTGGGTTCTGACGCGCGAAGAACTGGCGGGAAGGTTCGACAGGACAATCATGTTCGATCAGGGTCGCCTGATATCCGACATCCGGAACAGCGATGCAGGCGAGAAGGTGGCATGAACGGAGAAGGGCACATCTCATGAGCATTCATGCGGAAGTTGATCTGCTGCGGAAGGTGCCGTTGTTTGCGAGCATCGACACGGCGAAGCTGAAGCTCCTGGCATTTACCAGCGAGCGATTGACCTTCCCGGCGGGTGCAACCCTCTTTCACGAAGGAGAGCGCGGGGACTCCGCCTATCTGCTGCTGAGTGGAAAGGTCGATGTTTCGCTGAACTCGGCGCAGGGTCCTGTGGTCGTGGCGACCATTGGCCAGCACAACATCGTGGGCGAAATGGCGTTGCTTGGAGACATGCCCCGTACCGCATCCATTATCGCGAGCGAGCCGGTAGAAGCCCTGAAGATCAAGAAGGATCAGTTCTTCCAGTTGCTGCGTGACCTCCCGCAGATGACGCTCGAGATCATGCGGGAACTGGCGATCCGCCTCAACAATGCGAACAAGGAACTCTCTGCCGCGCATGCCCGCCTGAATGATCCGGAGAGGCGCTGAACCATGGCAATTGATCGCAGCAATCCGTCACTCTATCCGCCCAACATCCAGGCGATCCTCAAGCGCCCGGCGCCCGCGGCAGTCATTCTTGGGCAGGAGCTTCTGGACGTCGACACCGCAACAGGCAGCGTAAAGGTCGCCTACACCGTGTCCGATGCGCTGGAAAACCGCTTCGGGGCGCTGCACGGCGGCATGACAGCGGCAATGATGGACGATGTCATTTCTCTGGCCGCAGGTCTCTCCGTCGAGTGGGGACAGATCACCCCCACGCTCGAGATGAAGGTGAGTTACATCCGTCAGGGCAAGCCTGGCTCACGGCTGGTGGCTATCGCGCGGACGGTGCGGCGGGGCAGCACGGTCGCCTTCATCGAAGCTGAACTTTCGGACGAGGCCGGAGCGCTGATCGCAACTGCCTCCTCGACAATCGCGATAACGCCGCTGAAGCGCTAGACGCTGATGGTGGTGACCAGGGGCACGTGATCGGAAGGTCTTTCCCAGCTGCGCGCTTCCCGGAGGATCCGGTGACCACTCTCGGCGCCCTTCAGGCCGGGGCTGATCCAGAAATGGTCAAGCCGCCGCCCGCGATCCGACTTCTCCCAGTCTGAATTGCGGTAGCTCCACCAGCTATAGACTTTCTCGGCATGTGGAACGACGGATCGTGTCACGTCGATCCAGTCATGCGAGGCATAGATGGCCATCATCTTGTCAGTCTCGACGGGCGTGTGGCTGACCACATCCAGCAACTGCTTGTGGCTCCAGACATCGTGCTCGAACGGCGCGATGTTGAGGTCGCCCACGACGATCCTGCGGGCCGACTTCTTGCCTTTCATCTTCGAGAACAACCCTTCCATCTCGTCCAGGAACTGGAGCTTGTGCGCGAACTTGTCGTTTTCGTCAGGGTCCGGGATGTCTCCTCCCGCCGGTACATAGAAATTGTGCAGGTCGATCTCCCCGGGCAGGGTCACCTTGATGTGGCGGGCATCGCCTTTGTCGCAGAACGGGTGGGCCTGAACCTTTTCCAGCGGCACGCGGGATAGTACCGCCACCCCGTGATAGCCCTTCTGTCCGTTGATCGCGCAATACTCGAAACCCAGCTTCCGGATGTCGGACTTTGGGAACTCCGCGTCCGCAACCTTGGTTTCCTGCAGACACAACACGTCAATGGGGCAGGTCTTGAGCAGTTTCTCGATCAGCGGAAGGCGCAGGCGCACGGAATTGATGTTCCATGTCGCAATTCGCAGAGGTGCCATGGGCGGAGGGGCTTTATTGGTTAAAATCGGGCCGGAAATATAAAAGGCCCCCGGCTGTGCGTCCAACCGGGGGCCAAAACGCGCTTTAACGCGCCACGTGTCAGGAGGGGATTGTCTGACACTCAGATGATCAACTCTGGTTCCGCTAGCGGGGGGGGCAACGCGGAACCGAAGTCATATCGACCATCTGGGAATCACTATATGCGCCAAAGTCACAGTCGGCAACTTTTTTTTGGCCTCTTACACAAACTTAATAACTATACCAGAAATGCCACAGTTGGTTCCGAGGCGTGTTGAACAAGTCACGCCAAAATACAACTCACTTCGTAGGTCGCCCAAGCTCTTTCGCGGTCTGGTCGAAACAATAGCGTGCAAGGCGAACGATCTCGTCTGCCTCTTCGCGTGTGAGGATGAGCGGTGGGGATAACACCATCGTGTCCCGGATCGCGCGCATGACGAGCCCGTTCGAGAAACAATGGTTCCGGCACATTGTTCCCACATTCATTTCACTGTCAAAGAAGGTTCGCGTGCCTTTGTCCTTCACGAGTTCGATCGCAGCCAGCAGGCCCTTGCCTCTGACTTCACCGACCAGCGGATGATCGGCAAGACTTGCGACCGCCTTCTGGAAATAAGGGCCAATGTCATCCTGGACCCGCTCGACAAGCCGCTCCCGCTCCATGATTTCAAGGTTTTTCAGGGACACGGCGCAGGCAACGGGATGCCCTGACCATGTAAAGCCATGCACGAGCTCCTCATTGGCCGTTGCAATGGCAGTACCAACGCGCTGCCCAAGCGCTACGGCAGAGATCGGCTGGTAGCCGGAGGAGATGCCCTTCGCCAGGGTCATGATGTCGGGCTTGATGTCGTAGGTCTGCGCCCCGAACCAGCGACCCGTGCGCCCGAACCCGGTAATGACTTCATCAAGGTGCAGCAGGACGTCGTACTTCTTGCAGATGCGCTGGATTTCCGGCCAATAGCTGTCCGGCGGGAACATCAGTCCGCCCGCGCCATGAATGGGCTCCGCAGAGAACGACGCGACGCGGTCAGGTCCCAGCTCGAGGATTTTTTCTTCCAGCTTGCGCGCAACTGACAGCCCGTAAGCATTTGGATCCTGGTCACCGCCAAACCCGTACCAGTAGACGGTAGGAACCTTTTCAAAGCCGGGCAGGGGCAGGTCAAACTGCGGATGCATCGGCGTGAGTCCTGACAGGGAAGCTGCTGCCATGGTCACGCCGTGATAGGCGTACTCTCTGGAGATATGGATCTTCTTTTCCTTGCGACCCTGGAGGTTCCAGTAGTAGCGGATCAGCTTCAGCGCCGTGTCATTGGCTTCCGAACCGGAATTCGCAAAGAAAATGCGGTCCAGCCCCTCGGGCAGGAGCGACGCCAGCTTGGCTGCAAGCTCGGTCGCATGCGGGTTCGTCGTCTGGAAGAACGCATTGTAGTAGGGCAGTTCGGTCATGGCCTTGGCAGCCGCCTCAGCCAGTTCAGGGCGACCGTAACCGACATTGACGCACCACAGCCCCGACATGCCGTCGATCAGGCGGTTGCCTTCCGAATCCCAGAGATGGATGCCGTCGGCTTTCACGATGACGCGCACGCCCTTCTTGTTGAGGGCTTGCGTCTCGGTGAAGGGGTGGATGTGGTGACGGGCATCCAGCTCTTGCCAGTGTTTTGTCAGGTTATGTGTCGCGGTGGTGCTGGACATGGCGGAATCTCACGATGGGTTGTTGGCTGGAAGCAGCGCAGGCGTGACGCACCTGCAGCAAAAGGCGCGCATGGCACGTGGCTTCAGGGATTGTAACCAATCCGGGCGCAGAGAATGAGAAGCTGTTTCTTCGGGACCATGACCACACTGTACCAAAGCCCGCGTCAGCCCGCCAGACAGGCTTGCAAGACAATCGGTGCCTTGCCACACATGGTCAATGAGCAGGACCAGTAAAGCTGAAGAGATTTTCTCGCGCCTCTCCAAGGCCAACCCATCGCCACGGGGCGAACTCGATCACGTAAACCCTTACACGCTGCTTGTGGCCGTCGTTCTCTCTGCGCAGGCAACGGACAAGGGCGTGAACCGTGCAACCGAAAAGTTGTTCCGGAAGGTGACGACCCCGGAGCAGATGCTTGCCTTGGGGGAAGAGGGGCTCATCGAACACATCAAGACGATTGGCCTGTTCAGGGCCAAGGCCCGCAACGTGATGAAGCTCTCGCGCGACCTGATCGAGAAGCATGCCGGCGAGGTGCCGCAAGACCGGGATGCCCTGGAGGAACTGGCGGGAGTTGGTCGAAAGACGGCCAACGTTGTCATGAACATCGCCTTCGGTGTGCCCACCATAGCCGTGGACACGCATGTCTTTCGCGTTTCGCAGCGTCTCGGACTGGCAAAGGGAAAGACGCCCTTGGCCATTGAGGAGCAGTTGCTGAAAGTCGTGCCGGATAAGTTCCTGCAGCATGCCCATCACTGGCTCATCCTGCACGGCCGCTACACTTGTGTAGCGCGCAAGCCGAAGTGTCCGGATTGCATCGTTCGCGACCTGTGCCCATTCAAGCCAAAGACAGAAGGATAGCCACATGCGTCACCTTTCGACAGCCAGCTTGCTCGCGTGTGTGCTCTTGTTCACCGCCGTCATCGTCTGGTTGGGACAATCTTCGCTTGAAGCCCCCGAACCTTCTGGCCGCTCACCCTTTCCGGCGGAAAGGGCCATGGCGACCCTCAAGCATCTGCTGCAGGAGAACAGGCCACATCCGGCAGGAACGCCAGAAAACCGGGTTGTGCGGGAACGCATCGAGAAGATCCTACAGGAAGCGGGATACGAACCCGAACTGCAGTTGGCGTTTCAGTGCAATCCCGAGGCGCGCGTGCCGGGATGCACGGCGGTTGAGAATGTGATCGCGGTTCACAAGGGATCGAAGCCGGGCAAGGCAATCCTGGTTACGGCGCACTACGACAGCGTGCCGGCGGGCCCGGGCGCAAGTGACGATGGCGTCGGCACGGCAGTGGTGCTGGAGTTGGCGCGCGAGATGGCGAAGCGCAAGACAACCAACGACTTCATCTTTCTCATTACGGATGGCGAAGAGACGGGCCTACGCGGAGCTTACGCCTTTGCGCAGCGCCACCCATTGATGAAGTCGGTTGGCCTTGTAATCAACATCGAGGCACGCGGAGCCCGTGGGCCCAGCATGATGTTCGAGACAGGCGCGGGCAATCAGGCGCTGATCGGGCTTTTTGGCCGGGCGATCGAGCGTCCGGTGTCAAACTCCGTCATCTACGAGATCTACCGCCTGCTGCCGAACGATACCGATTTCAGCGTTTACAGGCGTGCTGGCATCAAAGGCTTCAACTTTGCACACTCGAATGCGGCATCCCTCTATCACTCGCAACGTGACGAGATCAGGTTTCTTGACCCGAACACGTTGCAGCATCACGGAGACAATGTCTTTGCCCTGGCGGCAGCGCTTGAGAACGCCGATCTGGAGACGCTTCGCTCCGACACAGACGCAAGCTACTTCGACGTATTTGGAAGGATGCTGGTGTCATGGCCCGCATCCCTCAATGTTCCTTTGTCGGGTCTTGCATTGCTGGCTCTGCTTGGATTCGCAGTGAACCAGCGGCATGAACTGGGGCTTGGCAAGGTTGGCCTGTCCCTGCTGGCATTCGTGGCGACACCGCTGCTGATGTTCGCCGCAGGCTGGCTTCTCGCTTACCCGCTTGGCGTGTGGCCCGGAGCGCATCCGCTCGATCACCCGGATCCGTGGGCAGGGCGGGTGGCCACGATAGCGGCGGCCTACGGTGTTGCCTTCGTGTTGGCCGCAATCGCAGCACGGTTCTCCGCAGCAGCGCTCTTTCTGGTCAGCTGGATATTGTTCGCCATCATGTCCGTCGCGCTGTCCTGGTATTTGCCGGGTGCAGCCTTCTTCCTTCTCTGGCCGGTCGTGATTGCATCTCTGCTGCTATGGGTCGTTCCGATGCCTGTCGCCGCCCTCGCAGGGACAGCGGCGCTTGCCTTTTTCAGTCTACCCTACGTGTCATTCGTTGAGCTTGTTCTCGGCTTCAGCAACACGCAGTTCAAGATTCTCGTCATTGCTCCGCTCTGCATCAGCCTCGCGTCTTGCTTGCCAATGCTGGCAGCGCGGTGGACGTGGTGGCCAGCACCTGCGATGGCGTTGGTGTCGACTGCGTCGGCCTTGGTCGCGATGCAAACACCGGCTTACGCACTCGATCATCCACGCGGTGTCAACATACTCTACTACCAGGATGAAACCCCGCCCCCAGACTGGATCGTCACCACGCTGGGCTCTGCCGACGAGCACTCTCTGCACGCACATGGCTTCCCATCGGAAGATTCAACCTTCATGCTGATGAACATCCTGCCCGTGCAGGCAAGGGTAAAGCCAGCTGCCGATGTGCAGCTTGCGCCTCCGATTTTCGATCAGTTGAAGGTGACCCGGAAGGGTTCAATGACCACCGTGGTCGGCGTGTTGATTCCTGCAAGGTCCGGCTACCAGGTGGGATTGGGAATTCCGGCAGGTTCGGGGATCCGGAGTATCAGGGTGGGCGACCCGATCCTGGATTCGCTATCTGATCCTGTCGTTTCACTCGAACTGGTTGGCTCCGAGCGCTTTTCGCAAGGCAAGCCGTTCCCGGTCGTGATCAACGGGATCGGAGGCTTCAGGCTGCCGATGGAAATTGTCTTTGATTCAGCCAGGACACCCGAATTTTATGTCTATGAGCGGACGGCTCTGGAGGCAGGGCCCGAGGCAGACCGGTTGCGGGCAGCACGTCCCGCTGACGCTGCGCCCGTTCATTCAGGAGATGCCTCGATCGTGGTGCGGAAGGTGGTGCTGGGAAAGCCTCTTCCCTAGGCGCTTCCACCTTCATCGGCTTCAGTCTTGATTTCATGGCGCATGAAGAGGGGAACCTGCGCGACGAAGAAGAGCACGTTGAGCGGGATGAAGCCCCATACCTTGAGCCAGAGCCACGTATCGAAGGAGTACGTCTGCGCGACGTAGATGTTGAGCCCGCCAAGAAACACGAAAAAGACCGTAAGCCGCACCGTGAAAATCGTCCAACCCTTGTCGGTCAGGGGCATGGCCAGCTCCATCAGGTCCTTGATGACAAGGCGATTGACAGCGAGTGCACCGGCAAGAATGAACGACACCACAAAATAGTAGATCGTTGGCTTCATTTTGATGAAGAGGTCATCCTGCAGCCAGATCGTCAGGCCGCCAAAAATCAGGACAACGATGGCGCTGAAAGCGATGAGGGCCGAGATTTTTTTTGTCAGGATGTAAGTCGCGATGCCCGCGGCTACTGTGGCGACCATGAAGATGGCCGTGGCAGGCATGATACCAAGCGCGTAATAGCTTGAAAAGAAAATCACGAGTGGACCGAGGTCCAGGAGGAATTTCAGCGTGGAGTTCATCGATCAGCTTGCCGGGTTGGTTTGTGGTCAGGCAGGTGCGGTGGCGACGGTAACGCCGACCAGCGCTCGTGAGAATTGTTCGGCGTCAAACGGTTGCAGGTCTTCGGCGGATTCGCCAACACCGATGTAATGGATGGGAAGGTCGAACTTCTCCGCGATGGACACCAGAATGCCGCCGCGCGCCGTGCCATCCAGCTTCGTCATGATGAGGCCGCTGATCTGTGCCGAAGCCCGGAAGACCTCCGCCTGTGCAACGGCGTTCTGACCCGTCGTTGCGTCCAGCACCAGGATGGCGTTGTGAGGCGCAGCGGGATCCACTTTCTTGATCACACGCACCATCTTCTCGAGTTCCGCCATGAGGCCGGCCTTGTTCTGAAGGCGGCCCGCCGTATCGATCAGGAGCACGTCATAGCCTTCGCGCTTCGCCTGCTCATAGGCTTCATAGGCGAGGCCAGCCGCGTCAGCGCCCGTTTCCTTCGAGACAACCGGGCAACCCGTCCGTTCACCCCACACCTTGAGCTGTTCGACGGCCGCTGCACGGAACGTGTCTCCGGCTGCCAACATCACTTTGTAGCCTGCAGCGCGGTACTTCTGCGCAAGCTTGCCGATGGTTGTCGTCTTGCCGGAGCCGTTCACGCCCGCCATCAGGATCACGTGCGGCTTCAGGTCTTCCCGGATCGTGAGCGGTTTCGAAACGCGCCGCAGGATCTTCGAGATCTCGTCCGCAAGCACAATCTTGATTTCGTCTTCGCCGACGTCGGCATTGAAACGGGTGCGCTTGATTTCGGCGACAACGTCCGCCGCAACTTTCGCGCCCATGTCGGCGCCGATCAGCAGCTCCTCAAGATCATCAAGGGCGGCTTGGTCAAGGCGCCTTCGCGTGAAGACGCGGGTGATGCCCTGCGTAAACGACTGGGTGCTTCGCGTGAGCCCCGCCTTGAGGCGCGAGAAAAATCCGGGCTTCTTGCCTTCGGTCTCCGACATTACGCCGCCTCCGCATAGGCAAATTGCCTGTCGGCAGACTTCACACGGGCACGTATCAGGGCCCCGGCAGGCTGTGCAGTGGACAGCTTGACGGGCGCATAGGTTGGGCTGCGGGCAAGGCAGTCCTGTTCAACCAGCAATTCGATCTCCTTGCCGGTCAGCGACGCGAGATGCGCGGACAGGGCCTGGGCACCAGCCTCACGAAGTTGCGCGGCGCGCGACTTGATGATGGTCCCCGACATTTGCGGCATCCGGGCCGCCGGCGTCTTCTCGCGAGCGGAAAATGGAAACACATGGAGATAAGTCAGGCCGCAATCCTTCACGTGCTGGAGGGTCGAGGCGAACATGTCGTCCGTCTCGGTAGGGAACCCGGCAATAAGATCTGCGCCGAAAACAATGTCAGGCCGTCCAGCACGCAGGCGCTCGCAGAACGCAACAGCCTGTGCCGTGGTATGGCGACGCTTCATGCGCTTGAGAATCATGTCGTGACCGGCCTGAAGCGACAGGTGCAGGTGCGGCATCACCCGCGGATCACTCATCGCAAGTGACACGAGTTGCTCGTCGCATTCAGCAACATCAAGCGAAGACAGCCGCAGCCGCGGCAGATCGGGCACGAGGCGCAGGATCTGGTCCATCAGTCGACCAAGCTTCGGCGTCCCGGGAAGATCAGCGCCATAGGACGTGATGTCGACGCCCGTGAGGACGATCTCGCGAACGCCCTGGCCAACGAGACGCTTCACGTCTTCGACGACGGATCCCGCAGGAACGCTGCGTGACGGGCCGCGTCCATAGGGGATGATGCAGAAGGTGCAGCGATGATCGCAGCCGTTCTGGATCTGAACGAACGCGCGGGCGCGGCCGTCAAAGCCTGCAACAAGGTGCGACGCGGTTTCCTTGACGGACATGATGTCGTTCACGACGACGCGCTCGTTCAGGGTCTCAAGGCGATAGGAGGCAGCCTGCAGCTTGTCGGCGTTGCCCAGAACCTTGTCGACTTCAGGCATACCGGCAAACGCTTCCGGATCAGTCTGCACGGCGCAGCCGGTCACGATGATGCGCGCATCCGGATTGTCCTTGCGGGCCCTGCGGATCGATTGGCGCGCCTGTCGTACGGCTTCACCCGTAACGGCGCACGTATTGACG
The DNA here is from genome assembly GCA_044375275.1 of Micropepsaceae bacterium. Lineage (GTDB taxonomy): Bacteria > Pseudomonadota > Alphaproteobacteria > Micropepsales > Micropepsaceae > SZUA-430. The sequence goes on from JBILMZ010000044.1 coordinate 15,845, forward strand.
ATGACCGCATTTTCGAGGCCAGCTTCCAGCGCCTTGGCGCGCATGACTTCGGACTCATAGGTATTGAGCCGGCAACCAAGCGTGATGATGTCGATGCTCACGAGGCCGTCCTCGCGAAATAGCGGTCATCCAGCGTGCCCGTGTAGTTCAGTTCGGTCGCACCAGTCATCAGCACGTGATTGTCTTCGCGCCAGAAGATCTCAAGCGGTCCGCCATCAAGTTCGATACGCACGCGCCGGTCTGTCAGGCGCTTCCGGGCGGCGGCAACGGCTGTCGCACAGGCTGCCGACCCACAGGCCTGGGTCAGGCCAGCGCTACGCTCCCAGACGCGCAGGCGTATTTCCCCCTTCGACTTCACTTGCGCGATGCTGATGTTCGCACGGTCGGGAAACAGCGGGTGGTGCTCCAGCATGGGACCGAATTTCCGCAGGTCGTGGGCGTCGACGTTCTCGACGAAAAATATGCAGTGCGGATTGCCCATGTTGACAGCCGACGGACCGAACAGCACCGGCGCATCGATCGGTCCGACCTTGATGTCGAGGGTGCGCGTATCCATGCGTTCCGCAAGCGGAATGTCCTGCCAGTCGAGTTTCGGCTCGCCCATGTCGACCGTCACCCGCCCGTCGGCCTCACGCGAGCAGCGGATCAGGCCGCCAGGCGTCGAGAGCGCAATCGAGGCCTTGCCGCTCTGGGTCAGCAGCAGGTCTCCCACGCAGCGCGCACCGTTCCCGCAAGCCTGCGCAGCCGATCCGTCAGGGTTCCAGATACGCATGATCGCATCCCCGGCGCCCTTTGAAGGCTCGATGGACAGCAGCTGGTCGAAGCCCACGCCACGGTGCCGGTCGCCAATCCGGCGCGCAGCCTCTGCGCTGAACGCAACAGGGCGTTCGCGTGCGTCAATGACCACGAAATCATTGCCGAGGCCGTTCATTTTGTAGAAGGCGGTGCTCATGAACTGGCTATATAGGCAAGCCATCCCCAGCCCGCCAGTCAAATCAAAGCGGCAAATACTCGCGATTGGCTGTTTCGCGGGCATTCCTGGCGTCTGGCGCCGCCCCGATTAACGGTAAGTCATCAGCGACCAGCGCGCTGTCATCGATGACAAGCGCGCGCCAGACTGCAATCGCGGGTGATGCGTTGACGGCATCGCACTTCAACACCCGTTTGCAGGTCAACTGGATGTCAACGCTGGGTCCGTTGCGTGCGTCAGCGTTCTGCACACACTTATTCACAAGCTTCGAAGAGTCTCATCCACATACCAAACGGATAAGAGGGCGTTGTTCCTCCGGAATCCGCATTGCGTGCTCATGAGTTTCGAGACGCTCCGTGTTAGGAAAATGCACCTAACTTGATCACGCCGTGGAGATTGTCAGCATGCGCCGTTTGCTTGCAGGACTGGCGACATTCGCGATGTGCGCCATCGGAACAGTGGCGCACGCCGAACCCGCCTCGCGCGATCCATATCTCTGGCTCGAGGAAATCAATGGCGCCCGCGCGCGGACGTGGGTGCAGTCGCGCAATGAAACGACATTGGGCGAACTGCGCAGGGACCCTTCGTATCGACAGACGCGCGAAGCGGCCGACCAGATCCTGAACTTCCGGGATTCCATCCCGCGCGACCAGGTTGCCGGCAAATATGTCTTCAGCCTGCAGCAGTCGTCCAGGCATCCGTTTGGCTTGTGGCGTCGCACTTCCCTGGAATCCTACAGGGAAGGGAGCCCGCGCTGGGAAACACGGTTTGATCTGGACGCACAGAATGCCATTGCAGGCCGCCGGCAGCAGTGGAAGGCCGGCAAGTGCCTGCCGCCTGAATTCACGCGCTGCCTGATCATCCTCGCGGGCCCGTCCGGGACAGGCGTCACCGTGCGCGAGTTCGACACGGAACAAGGCGAGTACGTTGCCGGCGGTTTTGACATCGGCGAGGCCTCAACCGAGGTCGAGTGGGTTGACAGCGACACGCTGCTCGTCGCGACCAATTGGGGCAAGAACTCGCTCACGGCTGCAGGCCGCCCGCGCATCGTGAAGATCTGGTCACGCGGTCAGCCCGCTCGCGAAGCCCAGACAGTTTACGAAGGCGACCGCGCGGACCAGGAAGTCCTGCCGAAAACAGTTTTCTCGAGCGATGGCAAGGTCAGTCTCTTCGTTGTGCGCCAGCAGGGACCGCAGGCGTCCCAGCTCTTTCACGTCGATGAAAGCGGCCGCGCCATTCGCATCACCGTGCCGCCAACGGCGCAGTTCAAGGGCATGCTGCAGAGGCAGCTGCTGTTCTTCCTTACCGCCGACTGGCGGACGGGAGGGCAAAACCATCTCGCCGGGTCGATCATTTCGTTTTCCCTGGACGCCTACATCCGCAGTGCCGGTGCGCTGCCCCAGATCCTGCCGGCCTACATTGCCGACCAGCGTTCGTCGGTCACCGGCGTGGCAATTGCAAACAACGCGGCCTACGTCACGCTTCTGGAAAACGTGCAGGGCCGCATGAACGAGCTGACGTTTGACGGGCGCCTGTGGCTCTGGCGGCGGATTACACTGCCCAACAACGGCGCCGTCGAAGTGATCAGCGCAAGCGAACTCGGCAAGGACGTATTGCTGAAGTATTCGGGCTTCCTGACCCCCGACAGCCTCTACGTCGTCGAGCGCGGCAAGGAGCCTTCGGGCATCCGCCAGATTTCAGCGCGCTTCGACGCGAGCGGGGCGGAAGTGAAGCAGTACGAGGCCGTCTCGGCGGATGGCACGAAGATCCCGTATTTCATTGTTCGCAAGAGCGGCGTGTTCAATGGCGGCGCGGCACCAACACTTCTGTATGCCTATGGCGGCTTCCAGATTTCGACGACGCCCTGGTACTGGTCGAGTGCCGGCAAACTCTGGCTTGAAAAGGGTGGGGCCTATGCGATCGCCAATATTCGCGGCGGTGGCGAGTTCGGTCCGGGCTGGCACGCCGCGGCCACCCGCGAGAACCGCCAGAAGAATTTCGACGATCTCGCA
>JBILMZ010000040.1:0-19313 GCA_044375275.1 Micropepsaceae bacterium
GGTCGGCGAACTTTTCCGGATACTGCAGCAGCGCAGCGAACCCTGCCGCGCCCGCACCTTCAACGACCGTTTTCTCGACCGACAGCAGCAGCGCAATAGCGCGCTCGATCATTTCTTCCTGCACGACCAGCACGTCATCAAGCAACCGGCTGCAGATCTCGACATTCTTCGCGCCGACATTCTTGACGGCAATGCCTTCGGCAATCGTCTGCCCGCCAATCGGAAGGTCGCCCTTCTTGATGGCATTGGACATCGACGGAAACATCTTCGTCTCGACACCGACGATCCGGATGGATGGCTTGAGCGCCTTGGCCGCCACCGCAATGCCCGAGATCAGCCCGCCACCACCGACAGGCACGACAAGCGTATCGAGCTCGGGAAAGTCCTCTAGCATCTCGAGCCCGATCGTGCCCGCGCCCGCAATGATCCTGTCGTCGTCATAGGGATGAACGAACACCAGTCCCTTCTCGGCCGCGATTTCGTGGGCAACCTTGTCACAATCGGCCAGCGTCATCCCCTTCTGGATGACGTGGGCACCATGTGCCATCGTGTACTTGACCTTCACGAACGGCGTCGTCTCCGGCATGACAATCGTCGACGGGATGCCAAGCTTGGTCGCGTGATAGGCAACGCCCTGCGCATGGTTGCCGGCCGACATGGCGATGACACCGCGCTTTCGCTCCTCCGGCGTGAGGCTCGTGAGCTTGTTGAGCGCCCCTCGTTCCTTGAACGAGGACGTGAACTGCAGGTTCTCGAACTTGAGATGGACCTCGGCACCGGTCAACTGCGACAGCGTCTGCGAGCGCATGCACGGCGTCCGCTGGACGGCGCCCTTGATGACAGACGCAGCCTGCCTGACATCTTCAAGTGTAACGGCCATGTGACCCGCCGCTTTCTGGTTGGGGTGAACCGGCGCCTGCGATCTCCGGGGATCGAGGCCCTCAAATGGGATGCCCGGAATCAAACGGCACCACCCTGTCGATCTTGGTAGCAGCGGACGGATTTGAACCGCCGACCAAGGGATTATGATTCCCCTGCTCTACCGCTGAGCTACGCTGCCAAGCCAAAAACGAGCGCGGGATGTAAGGCGGCATGATTGCCTCTGTCAAGGAGAGGCGTCGGTTCAGGCCGCAAATGCCGCTTCGCCCCTGACGATCCAGCCCCCGCCCAGCATGCGGTCCGGCGCCACAGCGTCATACAGGACGCAGGCCTGGCCAGGCGCCACCCCTTCCTCAAAGGCAAGAAGCTCGACTTCAACGCGATCGCCGACACGCCGCACTTCCGCGCGGACAGGCTGCCGGGTCGAGCGGACCCGGGCCAGCGCCGGTCGCGGCGCCTCCGTCAGGCCCTGAGCGTCCAGCCAGTTGAGATCCCGCAGAACGATACGCCGCGTTGCCAAAGCCTCGCGGGGCCCGACGACAACCTGCCGCCGCGCCGCGTCGATCCGAACGACAAAGAGCTGCACGTGATGCCCAAGCCCCAGCCCCTTGCGCTGCCCAACCGTGAAACCAATGACGCCCTCATGCCGGCCCAGCACGTTGCCGTTCAGGTCCACGATGTCACCGGGATCCGCAGCTTCAGGCCGCAGCTTCTGGACGATGTCGCTGTAGCGTCCCTGCGGGACAAAGCAGATATCCTGGCTGTCCGGCTTGTCAGCCAGCGCGAGCCCGAGCTCCATCGCCACGGCACGCGTTTCACTCTTCGGATAACCGCCAAGCGGAAAGCGGACGAAAGCAAGCTGCGCCGGCGTTGTCGCAAACAGGAAATAGCTCTGGTCCCGGCTGGCATCGACGGCGCGATGCAGCTCGGGTCCTGCAGCCCCCCGCACACGCTGGATATAGTGACCCGTCACCAGCGCCTGCGCCCCCATGTCCTGCGCAGCACCGAGCAGATCATGGAACTTGACCGTCTGGTTGCACTGGATGCACGGAACCGGCGTCTCCCCCCGCGCATAGGTCGCGGCAAAGTCATCAATTACGGACTTGCGGAACCGCTCCGTATAATCGAGCACGTAATGCGGGATACCAATGTGCTGAGCCGCCGCCCGCGCGTCCTGGATATCCTGGCCCGCACAGCAGGCCCCCTTGCGCTTGGGCGATCCGTCGGACGCATAAAGCTGCAGCGTGATGCCCACGACATCATAGCCCGCACGCTTGACCAGCGCCGCCGCTACCGCACTGTCGACACCACCCGACATGGCCGCAACGACGCGAGTCCGCGCCGGATCTCCGGGCAGGTCCATCACGTCGCGGATCTGGTCAATCGAAATCATGCGCGCCTATAACGCGCCAGCGCCAGTCCTTGCAAGCTTAACAGCGGGGCAGCCCCCGCCGCGCTTACAGGAAGTTCAGCAGGTTAAGCTGGTTGACCTGGGCAATCATGCGGCCAGCCGCCTCCGCAGCAACCTGGTCCTGGTTCAGGCGGGCAATCGCCTCCGACAGGTCCACGTCCTCGATGTCGCCGATGAACTTGGCAAAATAGGCGCTCATGGACTCATGGCGCTCGACCGTCGCACTGACCTGCTCATGGCGGGTGCCATTGATGGCCGCCAGCACCGTGAGCCCGTTGTGAACATTGGGAAGCGTCTGGTTCTGCGTCGTGAGGAAGGCCGTCTGGGCCGCATTGAGGCTTGTGCCGAACGGACCATTCACGCCCGCGTCGAAGGCGGCGATGTCCTTGAACATCTGGAACAGGTCGGTGGCAATCGAACTCGCCGGCATGCCGACGGTCACCATCTCATGCTCGTCGATGCGCTGCGTGAGCTCGTAATCCGTGTTCTCGAACACGTCAGCCACGGTCGCCGCGGCAGAAAGGCTGGCCAGGTCAGTCGCCGACACCGGCGCCACGTCCGTGCGCGACCCGCCATAGATGAACTTGCCATCGATCCTGACATTCAGGATCGCAACTGCTTCCGCATAGAGACCGTGTACCTCATTCATCATCCCCGGTGCACGACCGGAGGAAAGCGCATCGCCGACGGCCGCCCGCAGGCGCGAACTGATGTCTGCAATCTGCTTCAGATGAAGGTCCTGGATGTCCAGTCGGTTGAGCACTTCCTTCGTCGCAGAAAGATAGGAATCGACCCCCGCCGACTTCTGCTTCGCCGCCACCAGCACCGATGCCTTGTCCTTGACGTCCGCAAGATGATCGCCGACCTTGCCAGTCGAGATCTGCGTCTGCCATTTCTGGTTTCGGCCCTGGATGCGGCCATATTCATTGATCAGGCCTTGTGAAAGGGACCAAGAGCCAACACGATCAAGCATGTGACGCCTCCTCCGTTATACCGATTGCAGAAGTGTATCGTACATTTCCTGCGCCACCGTCATGATGCGCGCAGACGCATTGTAGGCTTGCTGGAAGATCATCATGTTCGCCAGCTCCTCATCGAGGTTGACGCCCTCCGTCGCGTTGCGTCGCGCCGTGACCTCTTCCTTGACATTGACCCGGTTGACCCGCTCTTCCTCCGCCGCATTCGCCAGGTCTGACTGCAGACCGGACAGCTGCGCGATGTAGTCATTCAGGGACAGGGTACCTGACGCCAGCCCGCCTACGGCCGGAAAGCTGTGCAGCGCGTTGGCCGCACTGGCGAGACCCAGCGCACCGCGATTGTCGCTCGCACCCAGAACGATGTTACCTGGCACGGTAGATGGCGAGATGTTGAGCTGCGCCAGCGCCATTCTCGAGCTGTTCTGGGCAATATCCGTGCGGATGGCCATCGACATCGCCTGGTTCTGCTTCATGGCAGTTCCAAGCCCGAAAAACTGGGACATGGAAACACCCGTCGCCCCACGCGACGTGGTATCGTTCTTCACTTCAAGCCGTGCGCCGGCGTAAGCGCTGGACGGCGTCATCACCACGCTGCCATTGCCGTCCAGCGAGAAGGTGGCAAAGCCATTGGCGCCATTGTTCATCAGCGTGAGCAAGTCGATGACCGTCGATCCGGCCATCGTCACGTTGAAGCTCGACAGGATCGCACCGCTTGTGCCGCGCAGGACGAACTCGGCCGTCCCACCTGCCGTAAAGTTGTGCGCATCCGTGCTCTGGACACCTGTCGCAAAGTTCGACGGGCTTGCCGCAGTCACGAGGTTGTTCAGCCCGAAGAACTGCGAAAGTCCATGCCCGCCACGCAGGGCCGGATTTGAAGGGTCCTGCAACAGCGCAATGCCGTTACCCGCACTGTTCGCACCAATGGTCAGCCGACCATTCGTGAAACTCGCCGAGGCATTGCCGGACAGGCCCGCATTGATGGCTGACACGAGGTCCCCCACGGTCGCGAGCGACGACGTATCGATGTCGAGCTGCTGCACGAGCGCACCACTCGAATCCACTACCGCAAGCTTGACCCAGCCCGAAAAGTTCAGCGGATCAACGGACAGAAGTCCCGTATTGACGCCCGTCAACGACTGCGGCGCCGGAACGGACGTGCTGTTGTTGTGAATGGCGTTCAGCTCGTCGGCGAGCGCAGCGCCCACCTGCCCCAGCTGCTCGGCCAGGTCCGGCAAGCGCCGGTCTCTCATGTCGAGCAGGCCGCGGAGTTCGCCACCGCCGATCCGCGACTCGACGGCAACCGCCGGCCCGACGTCATTGCCGCCCTCAGGGTTGATCCGCTGCAGCATGATCGATGGAAACACGGTGGACGTGGAAACCGACGCAGGCCCCGCATAACGCAGTTCCGAACTGACATCCGTGATCAGCCCCGTCCCGTCCGCAAGCGACACATAGATGCGGCCGTCGGACTGCTGATATGTCTTGACGTCGACATACTTCGAAAGTTCGGAAAGGGCGCGGTCACGCTGATCGACCAGTCCGCTTTGCATGTCGTTCTGGGCAACAGCCGACTTGATACCGCTGTTGAGTTCATAGATCTCCCCAAGGAGCCGGTTGACCGTGCGCACATTGGTCGTGATCTGGGAGTTGGCGTCCTGACGCAGGGACTGGATGCCCGACCCCATGCTCGACAGGGCGGAAAGCGCGGAACCGACCGCGGACACTGCCGAGTTGCGACGCGCCACGGAAGCCGGATCGACGCTCAGCTGCTGCAACGCCGTCATTGCACTTGAGACGCGGGCACCGATGGAGTTGCCGTCATTGATCGAACCGATCAGGTCCTGGACGCGCGAGAAATAGGAAGAGAGCACGCCCATCTTCCCGACAGCGCTCGTGGCATCGACCGTCTCGCGCGCCAGGAATTCATCGGCAATGCGCCTGATGTCATCGATCGACACACCCGTAAGCCGGTCTGCCGTAAGGCGTGGCCCAAAGTCGACCTGACGGCGGTGATAGCCTTCCGTATTGATGTTGGCGATGTTGTTGGACGTCACGCGCAGGGCCGTCTGGTTGGCCTGCAACGCACTGGTTGCCGTATTCATGATCGCGCCAAGCGATATGTTTGCGTTCAGCACCATGTGAACCTCCTGTTCCTGCCGCCCCGGCAATTCCTGCCTGCCACCAGGCAAGCAAAAACTGCCGTTCTGCCGCTGTTTGTCGGCATGGATCCCTGCATGACTGCCATTTCGTGCAGACGCATGAAGGGTACCGCAAGTAAGGTTGCAACCCCGGTGCCACAAACCGAGGGCGGCAAAAAACACTGTGCACCGGCCAATTCTGCCGTGCACACGCAGCAATCTCTGCCGCATCATGTCGCCGTAATTTCACCGGAGTCGCGGAATTCCGCCGTTACGCACGCTGGCAAGGCGATTGCAGACATCTGGTCAGGCGCATTGTGCGTTTGGAATTCGACATGCCTGCATCTACCGCGATTGCATCCTTCTTCGCTCCCGCCTCCCAGGCGGCGGCAGGAGCTGTGTCATCGTCCGTGAGCAACACGGGCAATGACGGCATTTTCGCATCGCTCGTTCAGCAGTCACAGGCAACCGATACAGTGACAGCCAATCCCCTGCTGGCCATTCTGGCAGGTGTTGCTCAGCCAACCGCACTTCAGGATTCTGAAACGCCAGTCGCGGCCTCTCTGCTGTCCCCGGAACTACGCAACCTTCTCGCGGCGGCCGGACAGGGCACGCAGGAGAATGTCGCAACGACCGAGACGCCCACCCCGCCGTCTGACGTTTCAGCTCTCGCACTTCTGATGGCCCAGTTCCAGCAGCCACAACCCGTACCCGAGCAGACACAGCTCATTGCACAGGCCGGCTCAACCGATCTCCTCGCGCAGCAGCCGCTTCAGCAGGCAGAAACCGGGAAGGACCAGTCGGCAATCCTCGACGCGCTTGCAAGCATTGCGACAAGCACTGAGCCCGTCGACCCTGCCTTGGCGCAGTTGGTCCAGAACGCCGCGCAGAAGGCCAAGGCCACGCCGTCAGCCACCGGCAATGAACCCGCGACGGCCAACAACGCTGCACTTGACGCTGAGGGCCAGTTCCAGGGCTCGGCCACAGTTACAGACACACGCTCGGCCATCACGCAAACAGCGCAGGGCCAGGGCAACAACCTCATGCAGAACGGCACCTCGGGCGGCGCCGACCTGTCCAAGCCATTTGATCCCAGCCTGCAGGCGGCATCGTCGCAGGGCCAGCCGCAGTTCCAGGTCGAACTCACAAAGGCGCAGCACACTGTGGCCTCGGGCCCGCTCCTGCCGCAGGTTCCGCTTGAAAATCTGGCCGTGCAGATTGCGCGCCGGTTCGAGCAGGGCATGAGCAGCTTCGAGATCTCGCTGAGCCCGGCAGAACTCGGCAGGCTCGACATTTCGATGCAGGTGTCGGATGACGGCCGCGTTCACGCAGTCCTTCGCGCCGAGCGCCCCGAAACACTTGAACTCCTGAAGCAGGACGCACGTGCCCTCGAAACCCAGCTGCGCCAGGCAGGCCTGGATGTCGGCTCCAACGCCCTGAGCTTCCAGCTCTCGCAGGGAAATGCACACCGTCAGAACTCGGCAACACGGGACAACGGATTCTCGTCGGCCCTCAATGAAGACCAGCCAGCAGCCGAGCAGATCACCACCTATGTCGCCACGCGCAAGCGCGACGGCATTGACATTCACGTTTAAGGACACCGGACCATGGACATCGGCGCCGTAGCAGCAACACAGACCAACGCGATAGCCAAGGCACAGACGTCGCTGAGCGGAAACTACGAGACATTCCTGCGTCTGCTGACGACACAGCTGCAGAACCAGGACCCGCTCGAGCCGCTCGACGCAACCAAATTCACCGAGCAGCTTGTATCCTACAGCCAGGTCGAGCAGCAGATTGCAACCAATTCGAGCCTGAACACGTTGATCTCTGTGACACGGTCTTCAGCCGGCGCCACGGCAGTGAGCTTCCTCGGCAAGAACGCAATCACCGCCGGCCAGGTCAGCAACCTGTCTGATGGCAACGCATCCTGGCAGTACACGCTGCCGCAGGACGCAACCGGCCTGCAGGTCCGCGTCACCGACATGAACGGAAACGTCGTCAAGACACTCACGGGTGACGCGAAGGTTGGCACCCATCAGATCAACTGGGACGGTGTGAACACCAGCGGCAGCCAGATGCCGGCGGGTTCCTACAAGCTGACGGTTGCAGCCACGAAGGCTGACGGAACCGCGATACCCGTCACGGTTTCTGGCATTGGAATGGTCAGCGAGATCGACATGTCGGGAGCCGCCCCCGTGCTCTTCGTCGGTTCGAGGAAATTGAGTTTGAGTGAGATCACCGGCTTCAAAAACTAGAAAAACATGCCGGTGAAGTGAAGCGTGCACGACGCAGAAGCGCAGTGAACCCAATGAAGAACAAGAGCGGCAGACTCGAAGGGTAAGCCGCCAACCCATTTGAAACAGGGAGTGCAGTCATGAGTCTCTTCGGTGCGCTTTATACCGGTGTGGCAGGTCTCGCCGCCAACGCCCGGGCAATGGCCAACACGTCCACCAACATCGCGAACGTCAACACAGTTGGCTACAAGACGACGCGCAACGAGTTTTCGACGGTGCTTGCTACCACGACGGTCGGCAGCTACGTTGGCGGCGTCAACAACATCTCGATGCCGCAGATTTCCTCCCAAGGCAACCTGCTGCAGACGTCTTCGCCAACGGACCTCGCCATTTCCGGGCAGGGCTTCTTCGTGGTAACGCCAACCCCGCTGGACAATCCGTCCATCACGGAAGTGGCTTACACCCGCGCGGGTGCCTTCCAGAAGGATTCGTCGGGCTACCTGCGCAATGCAGCCGGCTACTATCTCCAGGGCTGGGCGTTGGACGCGAACGGCAATGTTCCGACAAACCCGAATGATGTGTCGATCATCAACCTCGGCCAGGTAAACGGAACGGCCCAGCCGACATCCACGGCGGCTCTGCGCGCCAACCTCAAGTCATCCGCCACCGTGACCTCACCCTACGTCGCCGGCGACATCAATGCAGGCACGGTGACACCGCAATACGAGTCTGCCATCGAGATCTTCGACACGCAGGGCGGTTCGCAGCCGCTGCGTCTCGCCTTCGTCAAGTCTGCTGCCAACACCTGGGAATACGAAGTCATCTACGACGGTGATCCCACCAAAATCGGCGGCGCTGGCAACAACCCGATTGCAAGTGGAACCATGACGTTCAACACGGACGGCACTGTCGCCACGCCCGCGACCACGGTACCGATCACGATTCCGTTCGTAGCCTCATCGGGCCTGGCGTCGCAGACGATCAACTTCAACTTTGGTACGGCCGGACTGGCGGATGGATTCACGCAGTTCGACACGACCTCGACCCTCTACGGCAGCGACATCAATGGTACGCTCTTCGGCGGCCTGAATGGCGTGCGTGTAGACGAGAACGGCTTCGTGATTGCCCTCTTCACGAACGGCATTGAAACACCGCTCTACAAGCTGCCCGTCGCGACATTCCTCAATGCCGACGGACTGGGGCCCTTGAACGGCAACACCTATCGCCAGACAGTTGAATCAGGGACACCAAGCCTGAAGAACGCCGACGAAGGCGGAGCCGGAAAAATCTCAAACCGGGCGGTCGAACAGTCCACAGTCGATATCGCGAAGGAATTCAGTGACATGATTGTCATTCAGAGAGCTTACTCGGCGGCTTCGAAGATCATTACAACTGCGGACGAAATGTTAGACGAACTGACCCGCCTGAAGCGCTAATCCGCGGATGAGGCATTCACACGTGTGAATGTCTCATTTTGGACGGCACGAAAATCGCAACGGTTTTCGTTACGCCGCATTAAGCGTGTTTCTTTGGTCAGTTTTCATTCCAAAGGCGTACCCTGTGCGGAGATGGTGGGAAAAATAAGTGCAGGAGCGTGTACAGTGATGAGCGAAGAACGGCATGGCCGAGTAACCTATGTCATCGGGCCCGATGGGAGCCCGCTGACGATCGCCGACCTGCCTCCGCCGGGGACAAAACGCTGGGTCATCCGTCGCAAGGCGGAAGTGGTTGCAGCCGTCCGGGGGGGACTGCTTAGCCTTGAGGAAGCCTGCGCGCGTTATACCCTCACGGTCGAGGAGTTTCTGGCGTGGCAGCGCGCCATTGACAAATACGGCCTGGCGGGACTGCGTACCACACGGGTGCAGCAATACCGTAACTAATCCGTAAACGGATCATAACGAGACATGAAGGCCGGACGGGGCTCCCCCGTCCGGCCTTTCATGTTTTCTTGACCTCTTGTTAAACGCCCCTTTACCGCGCTGTGGGTAATTTTTGCCTACATCAGGTCAGTCACGCAGCAACGAGGGCTGCGCCGATCTGAGCCAGAAGAATAACGCGGTGCGGGAGCAGCGGTTTCATGGATGTCTTGAAGGCATTTGGCGCATTTCGGTTCGCCTTTGTGGTCGGCCTGATTGTGGCGGCGGTCTGCGGCTACATCCTGCTGACCCATTTTCTGGCACAGCCGTCGAAGACCCTGCTGTTCTCGAACCTCGACCCCCGGGATTCCGCCGAAATTGTCGCCCGCCTTGACGCCAAGAAGATCGAATACGAAGTCCTCGGAGACGGCTCCACCATCATGGTGGCCTCGGACCAGGCCCTGAAGCTGCGCATGGAAATGGCAGGCGAAGGACTGCCGGCAGGCGGTTCAGTGGGCTATGAGATTTTCGACCGCTCGGAATCCTTCGGCCAGACAAGCTTCGTACAGAACATCAATCTCGTTCGCGCACTTGAGGGCGAGTTGGGGCGAACAATCAGGGCAATCCAGACCGTCGCCAACGCCCGCGTCCACCTGAACATCCCGAAGCGCGAACTGTTTGCCGAACGCCAGCCCACCCCCACCGCTTCAGTTGTCGTGAAGGCCAGAGGGCAAATTCAGCCCGCTCAGGTCGTTGCAATCCAGAACCTGATTGCGTCAGCTGTTCCTGGCCTGGCTGCCGGCTCGATCACGGTCATTGACGAAAAAGGCAACATGCTGGCTGGTGGCTCGTCTTCAACGGGCGGCCCTCTCTCGGTGCAGCATGACCAGCGGACCGCGGGTTATGAGAACCGCGTCCGCGACCAGGTCGAGGACATTGTCTCCGGCATCGTCGGCCCGGGCCGCGCCCGCGTTCAGGTCTCGGCAGAAATCGACTTCAACCGTGTGACCAAGGAAAGCCTCACTTTCGATCCGGATGGTCAGGTGGTGCGCTCTACCCAGACCAGCCAGAACGCCTCAACCAGCCAGGACGGCGCGGCTTCACAGGGCGTCAGCGTTTCCAATGCCCTGCCCGGCGGCGAAGGTGCGGGCGGAGCAGGTTCGGCCTCGTCGAACGACAAGCAGACGCAGGAAACGATCAACTACGAGATCTCGAAGACGACGCAGACCGAAATCCAGGAAGGCGGCAACGTGAAGCGCCTTTCGGTCGCCGTGGCCGTCGACGGCTCCTACACCACCGATGACAAGGGCGTTCGCACGTACTCACCGCGCGCCGCAGACGAAATGCAGCAGATCGAGCAACTCGTAAAGTCGGCGATCGGTTTCAGTGAGCAGCGTGGTGACCAGATGAAGGTGGTCAACCTCCGCTTCAACCAGCCAGAAGTCGAAACACTTCCGGCTGTAGAAGAGCCGTTCATGGGTCTTGAAAAGGCGGACATGCTGTACATCAGCCAGTCCGCCGGCATCGGCATCATCGCACTGCTGCTCATCTTCTTTGTGATGAGGCCCATGATCAAGGCGCTTGCGGCACCGGGTAACGGTGGCCTGCTGGCCGCGCAGTCTATGCCGGTTCAGGGCGCTCTGGCAGCCGCAGCAAATGGCGCTCTCGCGGTAGCTGGCCCCATGTCTGCCGGTGCGCTGCCCCCGCCCCCCTCCGCCGTCCAGAGCATGATCGACATCTCCCATGTCGAAGGCCAGGTGAAGGAGTCTTCCGTCCGCAAGGTTGGCGAAATCGTGAACAAACACCCTGACGAGACGGTCGCGATCGTCCGCCAGTGGCTGCACAACGAACCATGATGGCGATGGGAACCTGATACATGTCTAAGCCAGCAAAACCCTCTGCGCGAGACGATGTAAAGTCCCTGACGGGGCCTGAAAGGGCTGCGGTGCTCATGCTCGCGCTCGGCGACGAACATGGCGCGCCAATCTGGAAGACGCTCGACGACGAAGAAGTCAAGGAAGTCTCGCAGATCATGGCAAACCTCGGAACGGTTTCCTCGACCCTGATCGAGAAGCTGCTGGTCGAGTTCGTGTCCCAGATTTCGTCGACGGGTTCCGTTCTCGGCAGCTACGACACGACAGAACGCCTGCTTTTCAAGTTTCTGCCCAAGGACCGCGTGTCCCTGGTGATGGAAGAAATTCGCGGTCCTGCCGGTCGCACCATGTGGGACAAGCTGGGGAACGTGAACGAAGCGGTACTGGCGGCGTACCTCAAGAATGAGTACCCGCAGACCGTCGCAGTCGTTCTCACAAAGATCAGGTCAGAGCACGCCGCGAAGGTCCTCGGCGCACTCCCTGAAGACTTCGCCCTGGAATGCGTCAACCGAATGCTGCGCATGGAATCAGTCCAGAAGGACATCCTGGACAAGGTGGAATCGACACTGCGTCAGGAGTTCATGACCAATCTGGCGCGCACCTCGAAGCGCGACGCGCATGAACAGATGGCCGAGATCTTCAACAACTTCGATCGCCAGACCGAAGGACGCTTCATGACGGCACTCGAGGAACGCAACCGCGATGCCGCTGAACGAATCAAGTCACTGATGTTCACGTTTGAAGACCTGGGCAAGCTTGATGGCAGCTCGATCCAGACGCTGCTGCGCGGCATCGAGAAGGACAAGCTTGGCCTCGCACTCAAGGGGGCCTCACCGGCAATGCGCGACCTCTTCTTCAGCAACATGTCCGAACGCGCCGGCAAGATTCTCAAGGACGACATGGAAGCGCAGGGCCCCGTTCGGCTGAAGGATGTGGATGAAGCGCAGATGAAGATGGTTGTCGTGGCCAAGGAACTCGCGGCCAAGGGAGAGATCATGCTCTCCGGCGGCAAGGCTGAAGACGAGTTGGTGTACTAGCCATGACCACAGCTTCACAGGCTCCCAAGCCAGCAAAGTTCAATTTCGACACGGTCTTTGGCACCAAGGGCACACCGGCGGCGGCGGCGGCGAACCGGACACGCAGCGCCTACTCCGCCGAGGAGGTCGAGCAGATCCGACGCGAAGCCCATGCGGCCGGGAAGCAGGCTGCATCTGCGGAAGCGACACATGCACAGGCCGTCGCACTGAGCGCCATCGCCCAGGGAACGCACGCGCTGATCCAGCAATATGACGCGCAACTGCAGACCCTGAGGGGGCAAAGCGCGGAGCTGGCATTGTCGGTTGGCCGCAAGCTTGCCGGTGCGGCGCTGGCTGCCGCCCCCAACGAGGAAATCCTCGGCTTCATCTCGGAATGCATGCACAAGCTGCATCAGGAACCACGCCTCGTCATCCGCGTCTCCCAGGCGACGGCCGACTTCATCAAGGGGCAGATCGAATCGCTCAGCGAACAGCACGGCTTTTCCGGCCGCGTCATTGTTATGTCCGACGCCGGAATGTCCGGCGCGGCCTGTCGCATCGAGTGGGCCGATGGTGGTGTTGAGCAGGATCTTGAAGCGACTTTCGTTGCAATTCAGGAACACGTCGCCCGTTGGCAGAAATCAGGATCAACTGAAGAGAACCCGTCATGACCCAATCGACTGAAGTGACCCTGAACGACCTTCAGGGCAGCGTGCCGGGCAGCATCGACGCCCCAGCAGAACCGGAAGTGAAGCGAACGGCTACAGACCTCGAGGCCGTCTTCGACGTCAACGTCAACGTGTCGGCAATCCTCGGCAAGTCGACGATGGAAGTCTCCCAGCTTCTCAAGCTTGGCAAGGGCTCCGTCGTCGAACTCGACAGGAAGATCGGCGAAGCCATCGACATCTACGTGAATGACCGCCTCGTCGCCCGCGGGGAGGTCGTCCTTGTGGAAGACCGTCTGGGCATAACCATGACGGAAATCGTCAAGGGCGACAGAAACTGAACGTTTGGAAAGAGACAAAGCCATGCGCCTCCTCATCGTCGGACAACTGAACGGACAGATCGGAACAGCAACCAAGATCGCCATCGCGCGTGGTGCGAAAGTCGCCCACTGCACGACGATCGAACAGGCCATGTCGGAGCTGCGCGATGGGCGCGGCGCCGACCTGCTGATGGTTGACGTGGGTCTCTCGATTGCAACCCTCTGCGAACAGCTTCGCAACGAACGCATCCACGTTCCCATCGTGGCCTGCGGCATTGGCACCGATGCAAGCGCGGCCGTCGACGCGATCAAGGGTGGCGCGAAGGAGTACATCCCCCTCCCCCCGAATGCGGAACTGATTGCCGCCGTTCTCTCGGCAGTGGCGGAAGACACGCACCAGCTGATCTTCGAAGACAAGGCCATGCATTCGGTGATCACGCTCGCCGACCAGGTCGCGCCCAGCGAGGCGTCCATCCTGATCACGGGTGAATCGGGCACTGGCAAGGAAGTGATCGCACGCCACGTTCACCGCAAGTCGAACCGCGCGGACAAGCAGTTCATCTCGGTCAATTGCGCCGCCATTCCTGACAACCTGCTCGAATCCGAACTGTTCGGCCACGAGAAGGGAGCCTTCACGGGCGCCATTGCCCGCCGCATCGGCAAGTTCGAAGAGGCCGACGGAGGCACGCTCCTGCTCGATGAAATCTCCGAGATGGACGTCCGTCTGCAAGCGAAGCTGCTGCGCGCACTCCAGGAGCGCATGATCGATCGCGTGGGCGGCTCAAAGCCCGTCAAGGTGAACATCCGCATCATCGCAACATCGAACCGCGATCTTCAGCAGGCCGTCCGGGACGGTACATTCCGCGAAGACCTGCTCTATCGCCTCAACGTCGTGAACCTGAAGATCCCGCCGCTGCGTGAGCGCCCCGCGGACATCCTGGCACTTGCCAGCTATTTTGGCCGCAAATACGCAGAAACGAACGGCGTGCCGATCCGTCCGCTGTCGGAAGCCACGAAGAAGGCACTCACAACCTATGAGTGGCGCGGCAACGTCCGTGAACTCGAGAACACGATTCACCGCGCGGTCCTCCTGGCTTCCGGCCCGGAAATCACCGAGGCCGCCATCCGCCTGCCGGACGGCTCCCGCGCTGCTGACGCAATTCCGATCACCTCGCCCGCCGTGATCGCCCGCGCCGCACAGGCCGCAGAGGCCGTCAATCGCGAGATGGTCGGCCGGACCGTTGCAGATGTCGAACGTGACCTGATCCTGCAAACGCTGGATCATTGCCTGGGAAACAGGACGCATGCCGCAAACATCCTGGGCATTTCGATCCGCACGCTGCGGAACAAGCTGAAGCAGTACACGGACGAAGGCGTTCGCGTACCGATGCCTGGTGGTGAATCGCGCGTCGCCTGACCAACTGGAACTGAAAGCTCATGTCCGACGTCTCGGCAGCCAAAACGCCTTCCTCCTTCAATGCCTTCGGCGTGAATTTCAGCGCCGCAACCATCCTGAGAGGTGACGTCGCCCTTTCGATCGGCATCATCGCGATCATCGCGGTCCTGCTGTTTCCGATGCCGCCATTGCTTCTGGACCTGGCCCTGGGGCTATCGATCATCACGGGCCTGCTGATCCTGATGACGGCGCTGTTCATTGAACGCCCGCTGCAGCTATCAACGTTTCCGACCATCCTGCTGATCTCGACAATCCTCAGGTTCTCGCTGAACCTCGCATCAACCAAGCTCATCCTGGGACACGGGCACGAAGGCACAGGCGCAGCAGGCGAGGTCATTGAGGCCTTCGGCAACTTCCTGATGCAGGGCAATGTTGTCATTGGCGCAATTGTCTTTGCCATCCTGGTCATCGTGAACTTCGTCGTTATCACCAAGGGCTCCAGCCGTATTGCTGAAGTGTCAGCGCGCTTCACCCTCGACGCGATGCCCGGCAAGCAGATGGCCATCGACGCGGACCTGTCTGCCGGACTAATCACCGAGAAGGACGCGCGCGAACGTCGCAAGCGTCTCGAGGACGAAGCCTCCTTCTATGGCGCCATGGACGGCGCCTCCAAGTTCGTGCGCGGCGACGCTGTTGCCGGCATCCTGATCACCTTCATCAACGTGATTGGCGGCATCATCATCGGCGTCGGCCAGCATGGCCTGAGCTTCGCGGACGCCGGGCACACCTACACGCTGCTGACCATCGGCGACGGACTCGTGTCCCAGCTCCCGGCCATTCTGGTCTCCATCGCAGCAGGCCTCATGGTTTCCAAGGCCGGCATCGAAGGCTCCACCGACAAGGCCCTGTTCAACCAGTTGTCGAACTTCCCGGGTGCGATGGGAATGACGGCGGTCGTCATGCTTGGCATGACCTTGCTGCCTGGCATTCCCTTCTTCACCTTTCTCTTCCTCAGCATGGGAACGGCAACGCTTGCCATGTTCCTTGCCTACAAGAAGCAGCAGCAAGAGCAGACTGCCGCGGTAACGGCCGCCGTTGAAAACGCACCAAGGCCTGCACCGGAAGAACCGATCTCCGCCACGCTCGCCATCGACCATCTGAAGGTAGAGTTGGGCTACAGCCTGCTGCCGCTCATCAACGACAGCAAGGGCCACCGCATCACGGACCAGATCAAGTCACTTCGTCGCCAGATGGCAACGGAGATGGGCTTCGTCATGCCGTCGGTCCGCATCGTCGACAACATGCAGCTCGGCGCGAACGAGTACGCGATCCGCGTGAAGGAACTGCCGGCCGGCAAGGGCGAACTGCAGCCCGGCCAGTATCTCGTGATGGATCCGCGCGGCGCCACGATCGACCTGCCCGGCAAGCCCACGCGCGAACCCGCGTTCGGCCTGCCAGCGGCCTGGATCGAGGACAGGCTGCGCGACGAAGCATCGTTCCGTGGCTACACCGTGGTGGACGCACCGACGGTGCTCACGACGCACCTGACCGAGATCCTCAAGGAAAACATGGCAGAGCTTCTTTCCTACGCGGAAACGAAGAAGCTGCTCGACGACCTGCCCGCCGAACAGAAGAAGCTGGTCGAGGACCTCATCCCGTCGCAGATCACCGTGACCGGCGTCCAGCGCGTGCTCCAGTCCCTGCTGGGCGAACGCATTTCGATTCGCGACCTGCCAACCATCCTTGAAGGTATCGCCGAAGCCGTGTCACGCACCTCGACGACCATGCAGATCACCGAGCAAGTCCGCTCCCGCCTTGGCCGCCAGATCTGCGCCGCAAACACGTCACAGGCCGGCTACCTCCCCCTCATCGCGCTGTCTCCGTCGTGGGAAATGGCGTTCAGCGAGTCTCTCGTCGGAAACGGTGAAGACAAGCAACTCGCCATGGCACCATCAAAGCTGCAGGAATTCATCCAGGGCGTTCGCGCGCGGTTTGACTCGGCCGCAAACGAAGCCGAGATGCCGGTCCTGCTGACATCGCCCATGATCCGCCCCTATGTCCGGTCGATCGTGGAACGCTTCAGGCCCCAGACCTTTGTCATGTCCCAGAACGAAATCCACCCGGGAGCCCGCCTGCGCACGCTTGGACAGGTCTAGACTTGTCGCGATGCGGAGGCGCGCCGACCGGCCAGGAACACTTCTTGTGCCGGATTTGTGACGGGAATTCAGGTGACACTGTCACGTGATGACGATGTTGCAACTGCTCACGCCGAACCAGGAAACTGCGGATTTCCGGGGTGTGCAGCCGCAATAGAGTCACATGGCAGACACAGCGCTTTGGCTAAGCGCTTTCCCCGCTCACACGACAGCCGCCACTTGCGCTAGGGTGTGGCCACAAAACTCTGGGGGAGTGAAATTCATGGATATCGTCAATGGACTGACCACAATTCTGAGCGAGATGTGGGCCATCGTCATGAGCGTTTTTGGCGGCGCGGACACTGTATCGCTCATCGTGATGCTGCTGGTTGTTGTCGCATCGGGGATGATGCTCGGGCAGCTGGGACGCCTTGTGCAGGTGACGTTCTGGTCGCTCATCTGCTTTGGCCTGATCCGGCTGGCCTACTCGATCGTGAAGGGCGCCGACCCCATGTCGCTGCCGACCACGGCTTGGGCCAGCCTGAGAGCCATGTCGGTAGGAGACCTTACGGTTTACTTCCTCGCCTTCGCGATCGTCATCTCCATCGTTCACACTATTCGTCAGTCAGTGGGTTCCGGCGGACACTAAATTTTGCAAAAACTGGCAGATATCTGCCATTGAGACCCATCAGGCCGTGTGTTTTTGCTAGAGACACGCAGCCTGCTTTTCGTATAATTCAAGGATAATCCTCGGGCGGTCGGGGTAGAACAATAATGCCGCCCGATGGCTTGGAGTTGGGGACTCTGGAATAATGGAAAAAGAATTTATCGATCTGGTGAATCACGTCTTCACGCTGCAGTGGGCCTCATGGGCGCTGCCGGTCAGTATCCTGGCGGCATTGGTGGTGAAGCGCTTCATTCCGGCCTTGCTGATCTCTGTCTTGGCCGTCGTGATTCAGCATGCAGGTCCAGTGATTTTGCCTGCCCTCCTGGGGGGAGAAAGCATGTCGACGATCATCAACGACTTGAACGTGATGATCCCGAAGCTCGAGCCCATTTCGCTGCTGGCAGAGTACATCGCTTATGTCTACATGATCTTCGTGTTCAGCCTGACGCGACGCGACATGTTCCGTCCGGGCGTTACCGAGTAACACCGCAGTCGCGGCGATTCAGTCGTCGCCGCGAAAACTGTCATACGACCAGGAACCGCCGCCAAGGCCGACGAGAACCAGCAGCCCGCCGGCGATGGCAATGTTCTTTGCGAACAGCTGCATCTCGCTTCGGGCGACGTCGGCAGCGCTGATCGTCCAGAAATCATGCATGACGAAGTTCACGACGAGCGTGAACACGAACAGCATGAGCGCCATGACGCGCGTGCGGAACCCGATGAGCAGGCCGAAGCCCGCGCCGATTTCAACCGCCACGGCAGCCGCAAGCAATGGCCCAACCATGGTGACACCATGCTGCGACATGGACATGGCCGTTTCGTCCCAGTGCTGAATTTTTCCCAGTCCCGCCAGCAGAAACAGGGACGAGATGAGCGCGCGACCGACTGCCGGAGCTATGTTTTCACCAAACGACATGACCTCTCCCCTTGTCTGCCACCACTGGCATGTGAGCCAGGCAGGTGGCCAATCCGGCCTGTTCAGGTAAGATAGCGCATGCCCCGGCGGTTCCCAAGCCGAGGAATTGAGACCTAAGGCATGGCGCAGGACGAACAGCTCTGGATCCTTCTGGCATTGGTTGGCCTTGTGCTCATCCTCGCGCTTGTCGTGAGGCAGCTGATGCGCGGGCGGCCGGAACCACTGCCGCAGGAAGGCCCGCTGCGCCTTATTGTGCGACCGCTCAAGGAGCTCCGGCCGGATCCGAACCACCTCTACCTGGGAAACACGATCTCGCGCGAGATCACGGCGTCGCTGAAATCCTTCGAGCGCCTTGAGCCATCCCTGGGGGATGCAATCTCCAGCCTCACCATAGAAGGCACCGTCCAGAAAACCGGGCCGCGCCTGGTCATCAGCATCAGGCTGCTGTCGGGACGCCACGCCCTGTGGACCGGAACCTACGACGGCGCCATGAACGATCTGCAGCGCATGGAAGCCGAGATCGTGTCCAACGTGGCCCGCGCGCTGAAATTAGGCGCAAAAAAAATGCAGGCGCCCCAAGCGCCTGCACCATCAGCCTGAAAGGAACTACTCCTTCTCGACGGGCGCATCCTCGAGCGACCAGACGGGCTTCTTCGCGTGCCGGACGCCATAGACGATGTAGATGACGATACCGATCGCGAGCCATCCCGCGAGGCGCAGCCAGGATTCCTCAAGCAGCGGATAAACCATCGCGCCACAGACAAGGATGCCCAGGATCGGCGTGAGCGGATAAAACGGCACGCGGAACGGCCGGCGCACATGCGGA
>JBILMZ010000206.1:0-6200 GCA_044375275.1 Micropepsaceae bacterium
TGACCGGCTGCTCCAGGGCCTGCTGAATCAGTGATTGCACCGACGCCGGCAGCACGCACACAAGGGGCTCCGGGCCCCGCGGCGACACGGCATGGGCACCACCCGGCGCCTTCTTCAGCAACTCGAACACCGGCGGCGCGAGAAGCGGCATGTCACAGGGAGCAAACGCCACCATCTGTCCGTTTGCGGCCTGCAGCCCTGCGAGCAAGCCGGCAAGCGGTCCCTTCCCCGCATGCGTCGCGCTTGCGTGAATGCAGGGCACCCCCCAACCTTCATAGCCCGACCCGGGCACACACTCGATGAACACCTCCGAACACACCAGGCTCAGGCTCGCATGGACGTGACCGACGAGCGGCAGCCCGGCCAGCGTCTGCAGCCCCTTCGGGAGGCCGCCAAACCGGAGACTTTGACCGCCCGCGAGGATGACGCCAATCATGGGCCGGTCGGCTCGAGCAGCTTCAGGGCCGCAACCACGGACGGCTTCAGGCCCTCGCCGCCACGGCGTGCATGCGCAAGGATTTCAGCACGCATGCCCGGATCCCAGAACTTGCGCAGGTGATCGGCAACCGACGGCGCAGCACCCGCAGCACCCTGCGCATCAAAGAAGTCAGCGATCTGGTTTGCCATCATGACAAGCTTCTCAGGGCGCATGATGCAAACGCTCCTCCCCCGAAAAAAGCTCAAGCCCATCCGGGCGCACAATTGCAACCAGCGTCAGTCCGCAGCGACGCGCCTGCTCGATTGCAAGGCTCGTCGGCGCCGATATGGCCGCAAGGACAGAGGCGCCCATGACGGCAGCCTTCTGCACGAGTTCGATTGAAATGCGGCTCGTCATGAGAACGACGCCATCCCGCGCCGTGCGGCCCGACCTCACGAGCGCTCCCTGCAG
The DNA here is from genome assembly GCA_044375275.1 of Micropepsaceae bacterium. Taxonomy (GTDB): domain Bacteria; phylum Pseudomonadota; class Alphaproteobacteria; order Micropepsales; family Micropepsaceae; genus SZUA-430. The sequence continues at coordinate 890 of JBILMZ010000206.1, forward strand.
CTTGTCCAGCGCATTGTGCCGCCCAACATCCTCACGCACGGCGATGATCCCTTCTCCCGGTCGGAACAGCGCTGCCCCATGCATTGCGGACGTCGAATGGTTGAGCACCTGCAGGGGAGACAAGGCACGCATGGCTGCGATGATCTCTTCTGGCGTCACGCGAACAGCAGACGCCGAGACAGGCAACGGCGCCACCGCTTCCGCCAGGCTTTCGATGCCACACAGGCCACAACCCGCCGGACCCGCCCTCAGGCGCCGCCGGTCGATCAGCCGTTCACGCTGCGCCCCGGAAAGCGACATCCGCACTTCCATGCCGTGCTCAACGGCAACAACCTGGATGTCGGCGATCTCCGCAGCCGATGCCACGATCCGCTCCGTGCATGAAAATCCGATGCCGAAATCCTCAAGATCCGACGGCGACGCCATCATGACGGCTTCTGTTCCCCCGTCATAGACCAGCGCCACAGGCACCTCGGGCGCAACGTCACGCGTTCCCGCCTGCCAGCCTCCCCGCCACACCTGCACCGCGACAGCGCCAGAAATCATTCCCCAGGAACCCTTTCAAGCCGCGCGTGCGTTCGCACAACATCATCATGCGCGCGCTGCCATGCGGACTGCCCGTTGGACAGGGACACCTGCACCGCCGTCACCTTGTACTCCGGGCAGTTCGTCGCCCAGTCCGAGTATTCCGTCGTGACCACATTGGCCTGGGTATCGGGGACATGGAACGTCGTGTAGACGACGCCCGGCGCAACGCGATCCGTGACATGGGCCCTGAGACTCGTCTCTCCCTCACGGCTGGCGAGCCTCACCCAATCCCCTTCCGAAATGCCGCGCTGCTCGGCATCATGCGGATGGATTTCCAGAACATCCTCCTTGTGCCAGACAACATTCTCGGTGCGGCGTGTCTGCACACCCACATTGTACTGGCTCAGGATGCGGCCGGTCGTGAGCAGCAGCGGAAACCGCGGGCCTGTGCGCTCCTCTGTCGGCACATAGGCCGTGATCATGAAGCGCCCCCGCCCGCGCACGAAACCCGAGCTATGCATGACGGGCGTGCCCACCGGCACGGTCTCGTTGCACGGCCACTGGATGGACCCGAGCTCTTCGAGCCGCGCAAAAGATACACCGGCAAAGGACGGCGTGAGGGCCGCGATCTCGTCCATGATCTCGCTGGCATGGCTGTAGTTCATCTCGTAGCCCAGCGCACGGGCGAGCATCTGCGTGATCTGCCAGTCTTCATGCCCGTTGCGCGGGGTCATCACCTTGCGCACGCGCTGGATGCGGCGCTCGGCATTCGTGAAGGTTCCGTTCTTCTCGAGGAAGGTCGAGCCCGGCAGGAACACATGCGCGTAGTTGGCGGTTTCATTCAGGAACAGGTCATGCACCACGACGCACTCCATGGCCGCAAACGCCTCGGCGACGTGGCGCGTGTTGGGATCGGACTGAACGATATCCTCGCCCTGGACATAGATCCCCTTGAACCGTCCGGAGATGGCTGCATCAAGCATGTTCGGGATCCGGAGCCCCGGTTCATTGTCCAGCTTCACGCCCCACATCGCATCGAACACACTGCGCACGGCCTCGTCTGACACATGCCGGTAGCCCGGCAGTTCATGCGGGAACGAACCCATGTCGCATGCGCCCTGGACGTTGTTCTGGCCGCGCAGCGGGTTCACGCCCACGCCGGGCCGACCGATGTTTCCTGTCGCCATCGCGAGATTGGCGATCGCCATCACTGCCGTCGTACCCTGGCTGTGCTCTGTCACGCCGAGGCCGTAGTAGATCGCGCCATTGCCGCCGGTGGCGAAGAGGCGGGCCGCACCGACGATATCAGCCGCAGCGACACCGCAGATCTTCTCGACCGCTTCCGGCGCGTTCTCCGGTTGCGACACGAATTCCGCCCAGGCCGAAAACGCATCAGCCTCGCAGCGCTCGCGAACAAAGGACATGTCGACAAGATTCTCGCGGACAATGACGTGGGCCATAGCCGTCAGCATCGCGACATTCGTCCCCGGCCGCAGCGCCAGATGGAAGTCGGCTTCTGTATGCGGCGAGCGCACAAGATCAATGCGACGCGGATCAACCACGATCAGCTTCGCCCCCTGCCGAAGCCTCTGCTTCATTCGCGAGGCAAAGACCGGATGCCCGTCCGTGGGATTGGCCCCGATCACCATGATGACGTCAGCGTGCTCGACACTGTCGAAATCCTGCGTACCTGCCGATGCCCCAAACGTCGTCTTAAGGCCGTAGCCGGTCGGCGAATGACAAACACGCGCGCAGGTATCAATATTGTTGTTGCCGAACGCCGCCCGCACCAGCTTCTGCACAAGAAACGTCTCTTCATTCGTGCAGCGCGAGGACGAGATACCGCCTACCGCCAGCCGCCCATGCTTGTCCTGGATGCGCCGGAACTCGGATGCGGTATGGGCGATCGCCTCTTCCCACGAGACTTCGCGCCAGGGATCATCCGTCCGCTTGCGGATCATGGGCTTGAGGACGCGCTCCCGGTGCGTGGCATAGCCCCAGGCAAACCGGCCCTTGACGCAACTGTGGCCGTGATTGGCCTGCCCGTCTTTTGCAGGCACCATGCGGACAACCTGCTCGCCACGCACTTCCGCACGGAACGAGCAGCCGACACCGCAATAGGCGCAGGTGGTCGTAACCGAACGCTCCGGCGTGCCGATCTCGATCACACTCTTCTCGTTGAGCGTGGCCGTGGGACAGGCCTGCACGCACGCACCACAGGACACGCACTCGGAATCCAGGAAGCTCTCGGACTGTCCGGCCGCGACGCGCGATTCAAATCCGCGCCCCTCAATGGTCAGCGCAAAGGTCCCCTGCACATCGGCACAGGCCCGCACGCAACGCGAACAGACGATGCACTTGGAGGGGTCATAGGTGAAATAGGGGTTGGACGTGTCTGCCGGCAGGTCGAGGTGGTTCTCACCCTCGTATCCATACCGCACCTCGCGCAATCCGACGGCGCCCGCCATGTCCTGGAGTTCGCAGTCACCATTGGCACTGCAAGTCAGGCAATCCAGCGGATGATCCGAAATGTAGAGTTCCATCACGTTGCGCCGCAGCTTCGCGACCAGCGGCGTCTGCGTGTGGACCTGCATGCCTTCCGCAACCGGCGTCGTGCAGGAAGCGGGTGTCCCCGAACGGCCATCAATCTCGACAAGGCACAGGCGACACGAACCAAAGGCGGCCAGGCTGTCCGTGGCGCAGAGTTTGGGAATGTCGATCCCCACTTCTCGCGCGGCACGCATCACGGAGGTGCCGGCAGGAACCGAAAGCGCGACACCGTCGATCACGACATTGACATTGCGTTCGCCGGACAAAGCAGGTGTCCCTAAATCAGGCTGGGAAATCCGGTTCATCTCGCATGCACTCCCTGAAGGGACGCGTCGGTCAGGCCGAAATCGGCCGGGAAATGGGTGATGGCACTGAGCACCGGATAGGGAACGAACCCGCCCAGCGCACAGAGCGAGCCCAGCTTGAGGGTCTCGCACAGCTCCTTCAGCAGCGCTAGCTGCGCCGGCACGTCCTGACCGGCAAGGATGCGGTCGATGACTTCGACACCTCTCACCGAACCAACACGACACGGCGTGCACTTGCCGCAACTTTCGATCGAGCAGAACTCCATCGCAAAGCGCGCCTGCCGTCCCATGTCGACGCTATCGTCAAACACGACAATCCCGCCATGACCGATCAGGCCATCACGCGCCGTGAAACTCTCATAGTCGTAGACGGTGTCGAAGAGCGCGCGCGGAAAGTAAGCGCCCAGCGGACCGCCACACTGCACGGCCTTCACCGGACGACCACTGGCCGTTCCGCCACCGATGCCGTCAACGATTTGCCCCAGCGTCAGGCCGAAAGGCACTTCGAAAAGTCCGCCCCGTTTTACGTTGCCCGCAAGCTGCACCGGCATCGTGCCCCTGGAACGTCCGTGCCCGAGGCTGGCATAGGCCTGCGCACCGTCCGCGAGAATGCGCGGCACGCTTGCCAACGTGAGGACATTGTTCACGAGCGTCGGCGCCCCGAAGAGCCCCGCAATCGCAGGCAAGGGCGGCTTCGCGCGCACCTGTCCCCGCTTCCCTTCAAGACTTTCAAGGAGCGCAGTCTCTTCGCCGCAGACATAGGAACCGGCCCCGACGCGCAACTCCACGTCAAAATCGCTGCCGAGCAGGCCGTTGTTGCGCGCGACTTCCAGGGCCGCCTGAAATGTCCTGTTCGCAAGCGGGTACTCGGATCGGGAATAGACAAATCCCTTCGTTGCGCCAACAGCGAAGCCCGCAATCGCCATGCCTTCGATGAGAAGGAAGGGATCACCTTCCATCAGCATGCGGTCGGCAAAGGTCCCGCTGTCGCCTTCATCCGCGTTGCAGACGACGAACCGACGTTCAGCCTTCGTGGCGGAAACGGTTTTCCACTTGATGCCCGCCGGAAATCCCGCGCCACCGCGACCGCGCAACCCGGACGCCGTCACCATCTCGATGACCTGGGCAGGACCGAGTTCTCGCGCCCGGGCCAGGCCGGCCATCCCGCCATGCGCGACATGGTCGGCAAAGGACAGCGGATCCAGAAGCCCGCAGCGCGCAAACGTCACGCGCGTCTGCAGTTTCAATGCAGGAAGGTCGGCAACCGCACCCACGAATTTCGGATGCACGGCGCCCTGCAGGATGCGCACATCCACATCAGTCGCCGAAAGCGGGCCATAGCCCAGCCTCACGCCACCCTTCTCGACTTCAATAAAGGGTTCGAGCCAGTGCAGTCCCCGCGATCCCGTGCGCGTAACCTGCATGCCCAGCCCCGAAGCGGAAGCGACACGGCCCAGCGCGTCCACCACGGCATCCATGCCGCACGCCTGCGAAACGGAATCACGGGAGGCAAAGATACGGATCACGATTTCACCCGTGCGCGCCTGATGACGACCTCGGCTGATGCACGGCCCAGAAGTTCATCGCCGATCTGCACGGCCGGCGCGACCGAACACAGGCCAAGGCAAAAAACAGGGGACACCGTGCAGGATGCATCGGCAGTCGTCTCGTGCCACCGGACACCGAACGCCTCGAGCACGCGGGCAGCAAGCGCGTCCGCTCCCATGGCCTGGCACGCCTCGCCACGACAGACCTTCACATGCACGGCACCCGCAGGATCCTCGCGAAAGTCATGATAGAAGCTGACGACGCCATGCACATCGGCACGGGAAAGATTCAGGACCTGCGCGATCAGCGGCACTGCATCCCGCGGGATGCATCCGAACGTAGCCTGGACATCGTGGAGAACGGGCAGCAACGCTCCCTCA
>JBILMZ010000037.1:0-19892 GCA_044375275.1 Micropepsaceae bacterium
GTTTCTGAAGCGCGATCTCATGTCTCTACTGAAGAATGGTTCACCACCGCCCGATACGCAATCCCTTCAATACCGGTTATCGCTTTGAAGAGATTCAGCAATCCGCTATGGGACAGCAGTGGGTCAGGCACCATTTTAATGCGGTGACATAAAGGATTGCTTCGATATGGTGTCCGACCCCGTTTCCTTTTTTTGTGCTGCAGGAGGTCTGAACCCAGCGTTGCATGCGCCTGTAACCCGGGCTATCCTTTGGCCTGCCTTGAGGGGAGAGTGACACCATGCCCATTACGCTGCTTGCGGCCTCCGTGCTGGGGCTGATCCTTGTTCTGTTGAGCCTTGAGATCGTCCGGCTGCGCCTGAAGACCAAGGTCAGTCTTGGCACCGGTCCGGAAGAGCGCTCTGCGCTTGTGGTCGCGGTGCGCGCGCACGGCAATTTCGTCGAGCACGTGCCGCTGAGCCTCATCCTGCTGGGATTGCTGGAGCGTGAAGCGTTGGGCGGCACCCTTGTCGCGGGCCTCGCGGCCACGCTGCTCGTGTCGCGCCTCCTGCACATCATCGGCATCGGGATCAAGGGTGTGAACCCGTTCCGCAGCCTCGGGGTGGTGCTCCAGTGGGCCTTCTTCGTCGTGGCGGGCGTGGTCGGCATCCAGGTTTGCGCCACCACCTATCGTGACGCGCTCGCGTCCCTGTTCCGGGTAATGGGAAGCGTTGCTGGCGGCTAGGGCGAGGGTCGGGCGAATTCGTTTCAAGGTATTGGGGTCAGACACAATGTTTATTACGGTGACATAAGGGAATTTGTCAAAACGGTGTCTTACGCAGAGTCTTGACAACACCGCCTGTCTCAAATCGCAGTCATGCCGGGCGCAACGATCATCCAATCGGAGCGTCACGCCCCTCCCGGCAATGTCGCAAAGGCGTCCGCGTCACGGCAATGTTACATCCACCCCTTCGCTCGAAAGAGCTCGGGCTGCATGGAACACTGGGCGATGAAGGAGCACTTGGGAGACCGCTTTGCTGCCTGATGACAGTCTGGCCGGCGCGCGGTAGGAATCATCGCAAGCTGTTTCAGACACTGATTCTTCGGAGACGATTGCAACATCATGGACCAACTGAGCCTCAACAACCCTCTGTTTGCCACCTACGTGATCGCCGCCACGCTCATGATCCTCAAGGCCGTGAGCATGTCGTGGCTGACTGTAATTCGGATGATGCAGGTGAACGGCGGTTTTCGTTCGCCCGAGGACCTGAAGAAGACGCCCCTGAATCCCGCGCCCAATCCGAAACAACTCGAACCCAATGACCGTGTCGAGCGGATCAGGCGCATCCAGATGAACGACCTGGAGAATTTGCCTTTCTTCCTGGTCGCGGGTTTTCTCTACGTCCTCACCCAACCCTCGTTGCAGCTCGCACAGTGGTTGCTTTACGGATATGTGGTATCGCGGTTTCTTCACTTTGCGGCTTATTTCACGGCGCAAATACACGAAGTTCGAGCAACGTTTTGGACCATCGGATCCTTGATCCTCATTTTCATCACCGGGCGAACATTGTTGGCTGCATTGGGGTATTGATGAAAGGATTGGGGTCAGACACCCGTTTAATACGGTGACACAATGGAGCACCTCGAATTATGTCTCGCCTTGTTTCTTTCCGATTCTCTGCATTCAACTTTCTGGACCGTCACGGCCGTGTCGCGCGGCAGCGCGTACCGGCCATGACGAGAAAGGTTTGAAGGGCTGCCACGGCCCCGACGATTTGTCGCCGACCTCAGATTTTCTGGTCGTACTCACCGACGAGGGGATTGGCCGAAAGGTGCCGGTCGATCTCCTCGAACATGCCGCGCATGCGGGCCTCCGACACCGGGCTCTCCACCACGACGACGAGGCTGGGCTTGTTCGACGAGGCGCGCACCAGCCCCCAGGTTCCGTCTTCCAGCGTCACGCGCACGCCATTTACGGTGACGACATCCCGGATGCCGAGCCCCATGATCCGCTCGCCTGCAGCAGCCGCTGCCTTGTAGGCCGCTGTGATCTCTTCGACAACGCCATATTTCTTCTCGTCCGCGCAATACGGGGCCATGGTGGGCGAGCCATAGGTCTTGGGCAACCCGTCATAGAGCGCCGAGATGGGAACCTTGCCCGCGCGATCCATCATCTGCAGCGTGGCAATGGCGGCCACGATGCCGTCGTCATAGCCCCGGCCGACGGGCGGGTTGAAGAAGAAGTGCCCGCTCTTCTCGAAGCCCGCCTGCGCCTTCAGGTCATGCGCGCGGCGCTTGATGTAGGAGTGGCCGGTCTTCCAGTAATCCGTCTTCGCGCCGTTCTTCTGCAGAACCGGGTCCGTATGGAAGAGGCCGGTGGACTTCACGTCGACCACGAATGTAGCATCCGGCTGGCGGCTGGAAATGTCGCGCGCGATGAGCACGCCGATCTTGTCGGCAAAGATCTCGCGTCCCTGGTCATCAACGACGCCGCAGCGGTCACCGTCGCCATCGAATGCCAGACCCACATCGGCCTTGTGGTGCTTCACCGCATCGGACAGCGCGTGCAGCATCTTCAGGTCTTCAGGGTTCGGATTGTAGTTCGGGAAGTCATGGTTGAGCTCGGCGTCGAGCGGAATGACATCGGCGCCGATCCGCTTCAGGGCCTCGGGCGCAAAGGCGCCGGCCGTGCCGTTGCCGCACGCGGCGACCACGCGGATCGGGCGTGACAGCGTCTTTCCGCGTGTCACGTCGGCGATGTATTTCTCGCGGATGCCGTCAACCGTCGTGTAGCTGCCGCCCGCCTTCGGGCGCCCCTTGTTGTCGAGCGCGATCATCTTCAGCGCCGTCATTTCATCCGGCCCAAAGGTCAGCGGCCGCGCTGCGCCCATCTTCACGCCGGTCCAGCCATTCTCGTTGTGGCTCGCCGTGATCATCGCCACGCAGGGCGCATCCAGCTCGAACTGAGCGAAATAGGCCATCGGGGACACCGCAAGCCCGATGTCCAGGACCTCCGCGCCGCCCTGGACGAGGCCCAGCGCGACCGCGTGCTTCACGCTCATCGAATAGGAGCGGTAGTCGTGTCCCACGACCACGCGTGGGCGCACGCCCAGGTCATGGAACAGCGTGGCCAGGCTCAAGCCCAGCACACGCATGCCATTCAGGTTGATCTGCTCCGGGTACAGCCAGCGCGCGTCGTACTCGCGAAACCCGTTCGGAGAAATCAGCGCTTCGGTCTCGAAGGCGAGTGTGTTGGGCTTGATGGAGTGGGGCATGGACTGTCTTTCGCAGGAAGCGCTGCGTTTAGGCTTTGCAGCGCCGAAGATCAACTGGTGAGCGCGGTGAGGAACTGGTCGAGCGCTGTTCCGAGATTGCCATCATTCAGGATGATGGCGTCGGCGGGAATGTCCTTCTGGCGCTCGAGGCGAAGGGCTATGTCCCCGGGCGGTTCGCGTCCACGTGACGCCAGGCGGCGTTCGAGGACTTCCCGGGGGGCTGTCACCAGAATGGTGCGCGCGGGGTCATAGGCTTCACGTGCGGTCACCACGACCTCGCGGGACACGTTGATCACCACATGGCGCCCTGCCTTGAGGTCGTCGTCGATCGTGCGCGGCACGCCGTAGAGCAGTCCGTGGGCCTCCCAACTGAGGGCGAAGCGACCCTCGGTGCGGGCCTGCTGGAACCATTCTTCGGTCTCGAAAGAGTGCAGTTCCGCATCGGAGCGGGTGGGGCGGGTGATCACGCGGCGGGGAAAGATATAGCTCTCGGACAGCCGCTTGCGCGCCTCGGCGATCAGCGTGTCCTTTCCGGCCCCTGAAGGCCCTGCAATCAGGAAAAGCGTACCGCGCGGCAGGCGCCGTGACCTGGGCATGTCAGTCCTTCAGCAGGAGTTCGTCATTCTCGATCTGGAACTTCGAGAGTGAACTGAAGAAATTCATGCCGAGCAGCGACTGCGACAGGCCACGGGACACGATGGCCGTGACGTCCTGCCTGACGATCTGTCCGATGCGGACCTCGTCCAGCTTGACCCGCGCCGCAAGGGCGGTTCCGTTCGCAGTCGACATGCGTATGGTGAAATCGAGCTGGTCAACGTCGATGCCGGCATTCTCGGCATCCTCAACGCTCAGCGCCACGACGCTGGCACCTGTATCGGCGAGCAGGCGCATGTCTGTCCCGTTGATCGAGAGGTCCGCATAGAAGTGCCCGTCATTGGCACGCCGCAGCACGACTTCGCCCGCTGTGCGCGTAACAGGCGCCGCCGGGTTGAGTTCTCCCGACACGCGCTGTGCCAGCGGCGTGAGTTCGTTCCTGAAGGAATAGGCGAGGATGATCGCGACGAAGGCCGCAAACCAGATCAGCGCCGAGCGGATGGCCTCGCTGAAAGATCCTCGCCAGCCAAGCACGAGCGACGTGAGCAGCGCGACGGCGAGGATGATGTTGTAGACAAGGCTCGCGGAGCCAGCCTGGGACTCGGGCATCTGGAGTGCGCTCCCGGCGACCCAGACAACAAACAGCGTCACGGCAACAAGGACGAGCGCGAGGATGGCAAATCGATTCATGATACCTATCCTAGCGCAGAACGCAGGGCATTGACACCACATACAACAGTAAAAAATGTGAATATTGACGAAACACAAAATTGAATGTAAAAAAGGAAAATGTCGGTTTCCTTCGTCTCATCCGCCGTGCGCAGTGCCCTTGACCTCCCGGCCCTCGAGCCGGGCTGGGTCTGGCTTGTCGGCGCCGGTCCCGGTGATCCGGGCCTGCTGACCCTTCACGCCCTCAGCGCCCTGCAGCAGGCGGACGTTATCGTCCATGACGCTTTGGTCGATGATGCGATCCTGAAGCTCGCGCAACCCGCCGCGCGAATCGAATTTGCCGGCAAGCGCGGCGGCAAGCCCAGCCCGAAGCAGCGCGACATCTCCATCCGGCTCATAGAACTCGCGCGCGCCGGCAAGCGCGTGCTGCGCCTGAAGGGCGGAGACCCCTTCATGTTCGGCCGCGGCGGCGAAGAAGCGCTCGCGCTCGTCGCGGCAGGCATTCCGTTCCGTGTCGTGCCCGGCGTGACGTCCGGTACCGGCGGTCTCGCTTACGCTGGCATCCCCGCGACCCATCGCGATGTGAACCATGCCGTCACCTTCGTGACGGGACACAACTCCAGTGGTGAAGCGCCCGATGACCTCGACTGGGAAGCGCTCGGCAAGGGCTCGCCGGTCCTCGTGATCTACATGGGCTTGAAACATCTGCCGACGATCCGCGAGTCCCTGCTGAAGGCCGGCCGCCGCGAGGCAGAGCCCGTCGCCGTCATCAGCCAGGCGACAACACCCAACCAGCGCGTGCTCGAAACCACATTGGGCCAGTCGGTGGAGGACGTGACGAAGTCAGGCATCGCCGCGCCGGCGCTCATCGTGATCGGCGAAGTGGTGCGACTGCGGGCAGGCCTCGACTGGCTGTCCGCGCTGACCGGCAAGACGCTCGATCCCGATCCCCTCGGCAACAGGGAAGCGGCGCGCCAGACGGCGTGATCACTTCTCCGCGGTGAACTGGAACTCGGACTCATAACCCCAGTACCAGACATGAACGAGGTAGTCGTTCCCGGGGATGTAACGTCCGGGCACGAGCGGGATCGCATAGATTTCCTCAAGCTTCTGACCTGAGGCGAGGCCCGCGGACACGGGCGTCTCGGGACAATTGTCATCGCTCACGCGGGTCTGGACCATCTCGCCCGAGCGGCTGAAGACCTGCCAGCGAAAGACCTTGCAGGCCGACGTGGCTGTCAGCGCGACAGACTTTGACGTGGAGTTCCTCAGCGTGACCTTCATCTCGATCACGGGCGGCGTCGGCCCGGACATCGCGACACTGTCCCTGTTGGGCTGCACGTTGAGCACCACGGCATTCTCGAGGAAGTCGAGACCGCCATTGGCTGCGGAATAGCCAAGGGCACCCACGAACGCAACCCAGATCATCGCGCGCAGCACGTACTGCTTCCAGTCCGGCGCGGGCATTTGCGGAAGCTTGCCCATGTCAGTCTTCCTTCTGGACTGGCTTGTCATCCGTTTCCAGGTAGTCGAGGTCGACGTTGAACGTCTCCCTCAGGCCCCACAGGGAGAGGAGCGCGAGCGCTGCCACCATGATGCCCATGATCTGCGCGGACTCCACGATCCCGAAGCCAAACTGCTGCTGCAGGAAGGTGAAGCCGATGGTGATGGGAACCGTGAAGCCCCGCACGAAGTTCGGTACTGACGTGGCGACCGTGGCGCGAAGGTTTGTCCCGAACTGTTCGGCGGCAACGGTGACCATCATTGCCCAGTACGCGGTGCAGAAGCCGATGACGAAGATGATGGAATAGAATTCCGTCGCCGTCGTCATGGGGACATGGAAGAAGTAGCCGAAGGCGAAGATCAGGGCGATCAGGAACACGCCGATCGAGCGTTTGCGGCTGCCGGCATACTGGCTGTACAGCCCGTTTACGACACTGCCGGCAGTGATCCCGCAATAGAACCAGAACACAGACGTGCCGGCGACGATCGCATCAACGATGCCCAGTTGCTTGGAGATCTCTGGCGAGAACGTCACAAGGATCGCCAGCGAGTACCAGATGGGAAGGCCAACAAGGATGCAGTGCATGTAGCGGCTGAAACGGTCCCACGACGTAAAGAGCATGAGGAAGTTGCCGCGGGCAATGTGTTCCTGGGCGGCAACGGCCTTGAAAATGCCGGACTCGGCGACAGAAAGCCGAAGGGCGAGCAGGGCGAGACCCATGACGCCGCCAAAGATATAGGCGCCCCGCCAGGTGAAGTACTCATAAACGAGGGCCGCGGCGACAGCGCCTGCAACGCCTGTTGCCACCACAATCGTTGTACCGTAACCGCGCGAGCGCTTGGGCAGGAGTTCGGCGACGAGCGTGATGCCCCCCCCAATTTCTCCTGCGAGGCCGATGCCCGTGAAGAAGCGCAGCGCCGCGTACTGGTCGATCGGTGAAATGAGGGAGTCCACGCCAGGCCCAAACTGTCCGACAAAACCGTTCAGGATATTGCCGACCGAATAGAGCAGGATCGACCCGAACAGCAGTTCGATGCGCCCGACCTTGTCACCGATGACGCCCCAGAGGACTCCACCGATCAGGAAGCCACCCATCTGCCAGTTGAGGAGATAGGTCCCGACCGTCACCAGGTCGGGGCCCGAGACCCCAAGGTCAGTAAGGCTCGACACGCGCAGGATCGAGAAGAGGATGAGGTCGAAGACATCAACAAAATAGCCGAGCGCGGCCACAATGATTGCCAGGCGCGTGTTATTGGACATCGCGTAGTGTTCCCGAAATTGAGGTGCTGCAGTTTGCTTTGGCTTCAGGGCCGCTTCAAGGGGACCCAGCCGGCCGCAATACGCGCCTCGAGAGGGGTAAAGCGGGCCTTGTAGTCCATCTTCTGGCTACCCTCGATCCAATACCCCAGATAGACGTATGGCAAGCCCCGGCTTCTCGCCTGTTCGATGTGGTCGAGGACCATGTGGGTCCCGAGGCTCCGCCAGTCTTCGGCCGGATTGTAGAAGCTGTAGACCATCGAGAGGCCGTCAAAGAGCTGGTCGGTGAGGCCGACCGCCGCGAGGTCGCCTGCGTTTGGTCCGGTCGCGTACCGGTATTCGACGAGATGTGTGTCAACCGCAGAATCTTCCACCATGGCGACATAGTCGAACATCGACATGTCGGACATGCCGCCTTCAGAATGACGAGCGTCGAGGTAGCGCCGCAACAGCGCAAACTGCTCTTCGGAGGCCCACGGGTCGACCACTTCTGCGACAAGGTCCTTGTTCCGGCTCTGAACGCGCTGGAATGACCGGGAGGACTCGAATGCATCCACAACAACGCGCACCGAAACGCAAGCCTGGCATGTCGCACAGGTCGGGCGATACGCCATGCTTTGGCTGCGTCTGAAACCGGCATGGGTCAGCACGTCATTGAGGCTTCGCGCCGCTTCACCGGAGAGCCGCGTGAAGACCTTTGTCTCAAGTTTTCCGGGTAGATATGGGCATGGTGCGGGCGCTGTCTGGTAGAACTTCGGTATCTTGTTCCCAAACTGCTCCGTCACGGCAACCAGTCCCGCGTACAACTCACAGCCCGAATCAGTTGAACCGGGCACCCGGCCGTGAATTTCACACAGTCAGGCGCGCATGTGAACAGCGAAAAGTGGTTAGTTTGCTGTCCGGGCCGGTCCGTGCGGTTTCCCGCTTACAGGTCCGGTGGCAATACAGGCGCTTCCTTGAGAAGCACGATGCTGATGCGCCGGTTCGCGGAAGCAAAGGGGTTGTCGGGATACAGTGGCTCGGACCCGGCCTTTCCAACGACCTCGGCAATTCGCGTGTCCGGCAGGCCTGATTCCTGGAGCACTTTCAGGCTGGCATTCGCGCGGGCTGACGACAGGTCCCATTTGGAGTACCCGCCGGGCCCGGAGAATGCAGCGCCGTCCGTATGCCCCGAGATCGAAATGCGGTTGGGGAGGTCATTCACGATCTTGGCGACTTCAACCAGCAGCGCTTTCACGGGAGCGGTGGGCTCGGCGCTGCCGGGTGCGAACATCGAACGTCCGTCCTGGTCAACCAGCTGGATGCGCACGCCATTTGGGGTGTTGTCTATCAGGATGTGACGCGACAGCTCGGCCAGATCGGGCATGTCTTGCATGGCCTGCCGCAGGCGCGCGGCAGCCTGCTCCATCTCCTTGTTGTTTTTCTCGCTGTCTTCGGTCGATGCGCCATTCGCTTTCGACTGCTGTGGCCCTTCGGCCTTGGATTTGACCTCTTCCTTTGGTGTTCGCAGCACGGTCTTCTCGGAAAGCTGTCCTGATCCGTCGTGACCGTCTTCGCTCGCCGACGTGCCGCCAAGGAGCGCGCCATTGCCCGAGTTCACCCGGCTGACGGCTTCAGGCGCAAAGTAGTCGGCGATGCCGCGCTTCTGCTCAGGCGTGGTTGTGTTGATCAGCCACATCAGCAGGAAGAAGGCCATCATCGCGGTCACGAAGTCGGCGTAGGCGACTTTCCAGGCGCCGCCATGGTGGCCACCGTGGCCTCCCTTCTTGATTTTCTTGATGATGATCGGCGCGTTTGATCCGCCAGCCATGATTATACGTACCCCTATCTTGCAGCGTATGACCCCGTTCACCCCTCAGGGGGCTTGTCTTTGAGCGTGAGCGCCATTACTGCGATTTGCCAGCCAATATGCCCTGCAAGCCGTTAATGTGACCTTGAGTGTTTTAAGGATGGTCCGATGTCATTGAATTCCCGCGAATTTCGCGATGCGTTGGGTCATTTTGCGACAGGTGTCGCCGTCATTTCGGCCTTCAAGCCGGACGGAGAGATGCTGGGGCTGACCGTTAACTCGTTTGCATCCGTGTCCCTTGATCCCCCGCTCATCCTCTGGAGCCTCGACAAGGGGTCGGATCGCTTCGCCCCCCTGATGCAGGTCGAACACTTCGCAGTGAACATCCTGGGGCTGGGTGAGCAGGAAATTTCACGCCGGCTGTCCCGCAAGGGTCAGTCCGCGTTGCAGCCGGACGAGTTCAGCAAGGGCACGCACGGCGCCCCCTTGCTGAACGACGCTGCCGCGATTTTCGAGTGCGTCGTGCATGAACGGATCGAGGCCGGAGACCACGTGATCTTCATCGGCCGCGTTTTGGGATGCAGCCACAACAGCCACGAAACGCCGCTGCTCTACTATCGCGGTGCCTATCGCGCGCTCGGACCGAAGTCCTAGTGCGCCGAGCCTACTCGGGTGGGCTCAGCACGAGAATGCCGACAGCACCAGATTCAATCTCCTCACGGTTTGTCTTGAGCGACAGATACTCACCCTTGGCCCAGCGCGGCGCGAGATTATCGTAAAAGGGAGAGTAGACATTTCCGCTCTGGCCCGTCGAGGCCATGTAGAGTGATTTTTCTTCTGCACCGAGATCATAGATCGCGCGATAGCCGCTGCCATGGACAGCTGCAAACGGATTGCTGTTGGAGTAGCGGTACGCAGCCCGCTGCACGGTGGAATTGCCGCCGCCCATCTCGTGGGAAAAGCCGAACAGTGATGAAAGGACCGGCACGAAGCCGAAGGGTGTATGTGAAAACGCAGCCCGGTGCGCGTCGCCCCACCGCCAGGCCTGCATGTCCTGGCCATGGCGCGCCTTGAGATCGGTGAGTGCCTCCGACAGGCTTTTGGTGACAACGGTCCGGCAGTCCTCCTTGACCTTCTCGGTGCGGATGTCATCGCACAGAAGCGACGCGTTGCCGTCACCGGCGGCAATCGCAGCAAGGAGTGTTGGCCTGTCGCCCCACATCTGCCTGAACAGGTCGCCTGCCTCGTCTTCAAAGAGGTTCTTGAGCAGTTGCCGCATCCATCCCGCGAAGATGAGCGGTTCGCTCTTCGTGATCTCCATGCGATGGTCCCACTGGCCCAGCGCGGCCACGACCTTCGCGAGGTCTTCGTTGCGCGCATCCACCATCGCGAGCAGCCGCGGAAGGGCGTCGACGGCAAAGCGCTCCTGGTCATCGAGCTGGATCTGCCGGAACGAGTCGACGTCATGCTTCCTTTCTGGGCCGCCAAGAAGTTCCTTGATCCTCATGGCGCGATACTCCGGATCAAAGTCCAGAGCGATCATGGGCTTGTAGCCCGGCGGCACGACATTGTTGTTTGCCGTCACGAATGCATCATTTGCACCGCCGGCCCACGCCGGCCGGTCTGCGCCTGCCAGGAAACCCTTCCAGTCATGCGTTGCATTGGTGCCGTCGGAAGGCAGGAGGCCGGTCACGACGTTCGCTGGATCACGCACCGGTATTCGCCCCGGCAGGATGAGCCCGGTATTGCCCTTGATGTCGGCGTAGACAAAGCTCTGGATCGGCGCGTTATAGGGCGCAAACGTCCGCTCAATTGACGCCGGACTCGCATCCTCGGCGTCAAGGATGTGAAGCAGCGTTTCGAGCGTGCGATCGTCGCCTGAAAGTGCAGGCCACTGCAGCGACAGGGCAAACCCGTCCGGTACGAGCGCCTTCAGTCGTGGTTCATCCGTGGGCAACACAGGTCCGTGCCGGGTGGCCAGGATCCTGATCGACTTGTCGGCACCGAATCGCACCTTGATCACTTCCCGCCGGCTTTCAAACGGCGCGGAACCTTCGGGTGTCATGTAGCGGGCCGGATTGTCGGGATCGATCTTCTCCCAGAACAGGTCCTGCGTATCGGCGCCGGTTGTCGTAAGGCCCCAGGCGATCTTGCCCGTCCTTCCCGAAACAATTCCGGGGACACCTGGAACGGAACCACCAATCGCGAAGCCGCCGGGCCAGTTGAGATGGGCAAGGTACCAGAAGCCTGGCACTGTCAGCGGGAGATGCGGATCATTGGCCAGCATCGGCAGTCCGCTTTGGGTGCGCGCGCCGCCAACGACCCAATTGTTGGAGGCACCGGTAGGATCAAGCGTCGGCGCGAGGGCCTGAAGCGCCCGCGCCGCTTCCGCAAACTTCGTTCCCTGTTGCGGCGCATATTGCCGATAGGCCTCCAGCACCTCCTGCGGCAGGGGAGGATTGAGGCCCCGGATTTTCTCGGCCGGCATGCGACCAAGAAGCTGAAGGCGCAGGATCTCCTGGAACGCGTTTGCAGACAGCTGGACGGAAATGGCCTTCAGGACCGCGAGTGAATGCGCCGGCTTCCAGTCCTCCGCCGACACGCCAAGCATGAAGAACTCGGGCGGCAGGGGCTTTCCATGGCGCGGGATCGCCGCATTGACGCCAGCCGTATAGGCATCAAGGGCGAGGCGGGCCTCCGGCGAGAGCGCTGCAATGGACTGTTCCGCCGAGCGGTAGAGACCCAGCGTGCGCAGGTAGGTATCGGCAACAAGCGCCGCGGATCCGGCGACCTCACTGAGGCGCCCCTGTACCGCGCGGCGCTGGAATTCCATCTGCCAGAGCCGGTCCTGTGCATGCACATACCCAAGGCCGAACAGGGCATCGTTCCGGCTGCCTGCAAAAATGTGCGGCACCCCTTCCTTGTCACGAACAATCCGGACTGGGCCCTTCGGGCCATGGACTGTCAGTTCCCCGGAAAGGCGGGGCAGCGATCCCTTGAGCCACAGTGCTGTGACCCCCGTCCAGAGCGCCGCAAGTGCCATAAGGAAGGCGAGGGTGATGGCGGTAACACGCAGGAAACGTCTCATTGTTCGGCTTCGTCCGGGCTGGTAGGTGTTCGCGCAACTTAGTGGGAAACGCAGCAATGGCAAATCTTGCTTTCATTGGCCTGGGTCGCATGGGCTATCCGATGGCTGGGCATCTCGTGCGTCATGGACATCAGGTCAGCGTGTTCAACCGCTCGCCGGCGCGCGCACAGGACTGGCTGAACGAGTATGGCGGAAGGGCTTGCCGGACGATCCAGGAAGTCGCGACCGGTGCCGACATCGTTTTCTCCTGTGTGGGTGACGACCCCGACATCCGGGATGTTGCCCAGGCAGGGTTCGCCGTGATGAAGCCGGGAGCGGTCTTTGTCGACCACACCACGGGATCCGCAACCCTCGCCGAAGAACTGGCGCTGGCGGCACAGGCGAGGGGGCTGTCCTTTGTCGATGCGCCTGTCTCCGGCGGTGAAGCAGGCGCCCAGAAGGGCCAGCTCACCATCATGTGTGGCGGTGATGAGAGTGCCTTCGCGACGGCCGAGCCGGTGATGAAATGCTACGCCAAGATGGTCCGCCGCCTCGGCCCAGCGGGGGCGGGTCAGAAAACGAAAATGGTCAACCAGATCTGCATTGCGGGCCTGGTGCAGGCGCTGTCCGAAGCCGTTCATTTTGCCGAGCAGGCCGGTCTCGATCCGGATGCCGTCATCGACGTCATCTCCAGGGGCGCAGCCCAGAGCTGGCAGATGGAAAACCGTGCAGGAACCATGCACCAGCGCAAGTTCGACTTCGGCTTCGCCGTAAGCTGGATGCGCAAGGACCTTCGCATAGCTCTTGCCGAAGCGCGCAAGAATGGAGCGCAGCTGCCGGTCACCGCACTGGTCGACCAGTTCTACGCGGACGTGGAGCGCATGGGCGGACAGCGCTGGGACACGTCCAGCCTCATCGCACGCCTATCGAAGTGAGGCGAGGAGGCGCGCCGCGCGTGGCGCGAAATAGGTGAGAACGCCATCCGCACCTGCTCGCTTGAATGCGGTCAGGCTCTCGATGATCACCTTGTCCGCATCCATCCAGCCGCGTTCGGCCGAGGCCATGAGCATCGAGTACTCGCCCGAAACCTGGTAGGCGAATGTCGGTACGCCGAAACTGTCCTTCACGCGATGCAGGATGTCCAGATAGGGCATGCCGGGCTTGACCATCACCATGTCGGCGCCTTCGGCAAGGTCGAGTGCCACTTCCTTCAGCGCCTCGTCGGAGTTGGCAAAGTTCATCTGATAGGTCCGCTTGTCGCCCTGCAGCGCCTTCGCAGACCCGACAGCATCGCGGAACGGGCCATAGAATGCGGAAGCGTACTTTGCCGCATAGGCCATGATCAGCGTGTCCTTGCGACCCGCCTTCTCAAGTGCGGCCCGAATGGCCCCGACGCGCCCGTCCATCATGTCGGAGGGCGCGATGATGTCACAGCCCGCCTCAACCTGCGTCAGAGCCTGCGCCACGAGAACGTCCACCGTGTCATCATTCAGGATCACGCCGTCATCGAGCAGTCCGTCATGGCCATGTGATGTGTAGGGGTCGAGCGCAACGTCACAGAGGATCCCGATGTCCAGCCCTGCTGCACGCACTGCGCGGGTTGCGCGACAGACAAGGTTGTCGGGGTTCAGCGCTTCCTTTCCGTCAGGGGTCTTGCGCGCCGGATCCGTACAGGGAAACAGGGCAATGACCGGGATCCCGAGCCGGCAGGCCTCTTCGGCCGCCGCAGCAACGAGATCAACGGAGATCCGGTCCACGCCAGGCATGGAAGGGATAGGGTCACGGCGGTTCTGGCCGTCGACCAGGAACACGGGCCAGATCAGGTCCGATGGACTCAGCACGTTCTCGGCAACCAGGCGGCGCGCCCAGTCCGTCCGCCGGAGGCGTCGCATGCGCGTGGCGGGGAAACGTTGGCTGGGATGGCTGGACATGACCGGGGCTTCGTTGACAGGAGTGAGCCCTCTTCGTATCACCACGCCAAGCCTTGAGGGAAGATGTGGCATGGCCTTCGAATTGACGGAAGATCAGCGTCTTGTGCAGAAAACCGCGCGAGACTTCGCCGCTGCCAGTCTGGCGCCCTTTGCGGCCAAATGGGACGAGGAAGAGATCTTTCCGGTTCCCACGATGCGCCAGGCGGCCGAACTCGGCTTTGCCGGCATCTATGTCCGGGATGACGTCGGCGGTAGCGGCCTTTCGCGGTTCGATGCAGCACTCATCTTTGAGGAACTCGCGGCAGGTTGCACGCCGACAGCCGCCTACATCTCCATCCACAACATGGCATCGTGGATGATCGACCGCTTCGGTACGGAAGAGCAGCGCAAGAAATGGTTGCCGCGTCTCGCGACCATGGAGCTCATCGCGTCCTACTGCCTGACTGAACCGGGCTCCGGTTCGGACGCCGCAAGCCTGAAGACAAAGGCCGTTCGCGACGGCGACCACTATGTGATCAACGGCGGCAAGGCCTTCATTTCCGGTGCCGGAACTTCCGACATCTATGTTTGCATGATCCGCACGGGTGAGGACGGACCGAAGGGCATCTCGTGCATCGTGGTCGAGAATGGCACCAAGGGTCTGAGCTTCGGCAAGAACGAGCGAAAGATGGGATGGCGCAGCCAGCCAACGGCGACCGTCAACTTCGAGGACTGCCGCGTGCCGGTCGCCAACCGCATCGGCGGCGAAGGCGATGGCTTTCGCATCGCGATGATGGGACTTGATGGCGGGCGCATCAATATTGGCGCGTGCTCTCTGGGCGCCGCCCGCGCCTCGCTCGAACAGACGCAGCGCTACGTGAGCGAGCGCAAGCAGTTCGGCAAGCAGATCGGCGAGTTCCAGGCGACGCAGTTCAAGATTGCGGACATGGCCACCGATCTTGAAGCCTCGCGCCTCATGATCTGGAATGCGGCCGCAGCACTCGATCGCAAGGACCCGCGGGCCACGATGCTCTGCGCGATGGCCAAGCGTTTCGCGAGCGACAATGCCTCGAAGATTGCCAATGACGCGCTCCAGCTGCATGGCGGCTATGGCTACCTGAAGGACTTTCCGCTCGAGCGCCATGTGCGGGACCTGCGGGTCCACCAGATCCTTGAAGGCACGAACGAGATCATGCGCGTGATCATTGCGCGCGAACTCTCTCGCCAATGAACCTGATCCGGACACGCACGGCGCTGTTTGCGATCGGCTATGGCCTGCTGATCTGGTTCGAAGCCACCATCATGATCCGCTGGCTGGGCGAGTGGATCTTCCTGCCGGAAAGTACAGCCTTCACGATCGCGCTGTTCGCTGCGACCGTGGTGGTCGTGTACACGGTGGGCTGGTGCTTCTTCTACATGTTCCGGACGCCGCTCGAGGAGCGCGCGGCCGCCGCCGTGCTGATCTGCGCCGCCGGCCTCATAGCCAACGCCGCCGTCCTCGGCTGGAACACGCAGGTCTTTCCCGCCTTCACCCCCGAACAGCAGCGCCTGTTCGCAAGCTGGGTCGTGTGGGCCTATGGCACGGGCCTGCTGAGCGGTATCTGGCCGCGGCGCATGCCCTTCATGCCGACCAGCTGAAACCGGAAATCAGGAAGCAGATCCATGGATGAAGTTCTGTTCGAGAGGCAAGGCCGGGCAGGCGTGATCACGCTGAACAGGCCAAAGGCGCTGAACGCCCTGACATTGAACATGGTCGACGCGATGGACGTGCAGCTCAGGTCCTGGCGCAACGATCCCGCCGTCGAGCTTGTCATCGTCAAGGGCGCCGGCGAGCGTGCGTTCTGCGCCGGTGGAGATATTCGCGCCCTGTATGACTCCGGCAAGGCCGGTACGCCCTACGTCATAGACTTCTATGCGCGAGAGTATCGCCTCAATACGCTCATCAAGCGCTACCCGAAGCCCTACATTGCGCTGGTCAATGGCATCGTGATGGGCGGCGGGGTAGGCGTCTCCGTCCACGGGAGCGTGCGCGTATGCGGGGAAGGCACGATGTTCGCGATGCCCGAGACCGGCATTGGCCTCTTCCCTGATGTCGGCGGCACGTTCTTTCTGCCGCGCTGTCCGGGAGAAATAGGCATGTACCTCGCACTGACCGGCGCGCGCCTCGACGTGACGGACGCGAGTTACACCGGCATAGCAACCCATGTGGTCCCCCAGGCACAGCATGAGGTGCTGCTGGCAGATCTCTGCCATGGACCGGATGCGCTGGAGCGTGTATTGGCGCGCCACGCCGTGAGGTCGCAGAACAAGCCGAAGCTCGAAGGGCTCCAGCAGGCCATCAATCTCCATTTCGCCGGCGCCTCGGTTGAGGAAATCATGGCGTCCCTCGAATCCGGCAAGAGCCTGTTCGAGGAGCAGACAGTCAAGTCGCTGAAAGGAAAGTCTCCCACAAGTCTCAAGGTGGCCTTCCGGCAGATGCGCGAAGGGGCGAAGCTTGGCTTTGAGGACTGCATGAGGCTTGAGTTCCGCCTGACAAACCGCTTCATGCGGGGACATGATTTCTACGAAGGCGTGCGCGCAGTGATCATCGACAAGGACAACGCACCGAAATGGGACCCGCCATCGATCGACCAGGTCCGCGCCCGCGACGTTGACAAATACTTCGCACCGCTTGAGGGCGGAGACCTCGATCTTGGCTAGAACAGAAAATCAGGGAGCACGCTCAATGCAGATCGGATTCATCGGCCTCGGTAACATGGGTGGACCCATGGCAGCGAACCTCGCAAAGGCCGGCCACAACGTGACGGCCTTCGACATGTCCGCCGCCGCGCTCGACAGGGCAGCTGCCGTCGGCATCAATCGCGCTGGCTCGGCCGTTGAAGCGGCAAAAGCCGCAGAGTCGGTCGTGACGATGCTGCCGGCTGGGCAGCACGTCCGCGCCGTCTACCTGGGTGAGACGGGGCTGATCGCAAAGGCGCAGCCCGGCACGCTGTTCATCGACTCCTCCACAATCGACGTCGCGACCGCGCGCGAGGTGCAGGCTGCGGCGAAGGCCAGGGGAGTGGACTTTCTCGATGCGCCCGTGTCTGGCGGGGTAGGCGGCGCGGCCGCTGGCACGCTGACCTTCATGGTGGGCGGAGATGACGCAGCCTTCGCGCGCGCAAAGCCGATACTCGAGAAAATGGGCAAGAACATCTTCCACGCCGGTGGCGCCGGGAACGGCCAGGCCGCGAAGATCTGCAACAACATGCTGCTCGCGATCTCGATGATCGGCACATGTGAAGCCTTCGTGCTGGCCGAAAGATTAGGCCTGTCACATGAAACCTTGTTCAGGATCTCCTCGACGGCCTCGGGTCAGTGCTGGAGCCTGACGAGCTACTGCCCCGTCCCGGGACCTGTCCCCGCATCACCCGCCAACCGCGACTACCAGGCAGGCTTTACCGCCGCCATGATGCTTAAGGATCTCAAACTTTCGCAGAATGCCGCGCAGGCGGCTGGTGCGGCCACGCCGCTCGGCGCGCAGGCAACCGCGCTCTATTCCATGTTCGAATCGGCAGGTGCGGGCTCCAAGGACTTCTCCGGCATCATCCAGATGCTGCGGGGACAGTTCGGATCTTAACTCGCCATTTGCCTTGTCATTTAAGCGATCTTTAGCGGGCGGCCGCTAACCTCGTCTCAAATGCGTCAGGCAAAACGCCTGAGCAGTAGTTTTGGGTTGGGGTCATGAGCGTTACAGCAACCGCACGCGTACAGAACGAACCGCAGCAGGCTGGCCAGGAAGGCGTGAAGGCGCGCTACCTGGAGTGTCTGAACCTTGTGGAGCGCCTTCACCGGCAGCTGCTCGATGTCATCAAGGACGAGCTGGAGCGCGTGGGCCAGAGCGAGATCAACAGCGTGCAGGCGCTGCTGCTGTTCAACATCGGCTCGCAGGAACTCACCGCAGGCGAACTGCGCACACGCGGCCACTACCTTGGCTCGAACGTGTCGTACAACCTCAAGAAGCTCGTCGAGGCCGGATACATCAATCACGTCCGCTCCGAGAGCGACCGCCGCTCCGTGCGCGTCAGCCTGACCGAGAAGGGTCAGAGCATCGCGAAGATCGTCGCCGGCCTGTTCGACCGCCACGTCCACCTTGTGGAACCGTCGGGCGGACTGGAACTCTCCGAATTCGCGGTCCTCAACCGCGCCCTCCAGCGGCTCGAGCGCTTCTGGATGGATCAGGTCCGCTACCGCCTGTAAGGCGGCAAGCGCCGGAAGGCAAATTAGTCTGGGAAGCAACTGGCCCGCGTCATGCGGGCCTTTTGTTTTTTGGCGAATGGCGCATTTCCGCCGGTTCGGTGGATGGCGCTTGACCTGCCTCAATGCCGTACCGGTTGAACCGGGTGATCATTGCGATCCCGGAGTCGCAGTGCGGGAGCAGGGAGCAGAATGGACAAGCGCGTGGACGATCCTCAGATGATGCCGACCGAAGGGCCGCGCAAGCCAAAGCGCTCACGCAAGTCCGTACGCAGCACCCTGCAAGGTGACACGGCGGCCGTGCTCACCCCGGAGGGGATCGCGCAGGATGTGGTGGCACGTCGTGTTGGCCGCAGCAAGGCCGTACAGTCCGCGACCCTGGGCCAGTTGCTCGATGCCCACGCAAGGCAGCAGGATGCCGCAGGATTCATAATGCAACTGAGAACGCTCATGCAGGGCGCCTCGCCGGACGAGCGCAAGGCGTTGCGCAAGCTGCTGCGCACGGACCCGGCCGAGCAGGATCCCAACCGGATTGATCCGGATATGGAGCTATCGCCAAACTGGCGGACAGGCGCCTACCCCTATCGGAACCTCATGTCGCGCAAGGCCTATGAGCGGCAGAAGTATAATCTGCAGGTCGAGTTGCTGAAGCTCCAGGCCTGGGTCAAGAGCAAGGGTGTCCGCATCATCGTCCTCTTCGAAGGGCGTGACGCCGCCGGCAAGGGCGGCACGATCAAGAGATTCATGGAGCACATGAACCCCCGCGGCGCGCGCGTGGTGGCCCTCGACAAGCCCAGCGATGTTGAACGCGGACAGTGGTACTTCCAGCGCTATGTGCAGCACCTCCCGACACGGGGCGAAATCGTGATGTGCGACCGCTCCTGGTACAATCGGTCAGGCGTCGAGCGCGTAATGGGTTTCTGCTCTCAGGAAGAGTATGACGAGTTCCTGCGCCAGACACCGGAATTCGAGCGCAACCTCGTTCGAAGCGGCGTCTACCTTTTCAAGTTCTGGTTCTCGGTCAGCCGCGAAGAGCAAAGGCGCCGGTTCAAGGAGCGCAACCTCCATCCCCTGAAGCAGTGGAAGCTGAGTCCGATCGACCTTGAGTCACTCGACCGCTGGGAAGACTATACGCGCGCCAAGGAAGCCATGTTCCTGCACACGGACACCTCAGATGCGCCATGGACAGTGATCAAGAGTGATTGCAAGAAGCGCGCGCGTCTCAACGCCATGCGCTTCGTGCTCGGCCGCCTGCCATACGAAAACCGCGACCTGTCAAGCATCGGCACCGCCGACCCCCTGATCGTAGGCCGCCCGTCCCTTGTGCCCTCCCTGACGGAAGACATGCTGGCGGGGGCGGGGATGCAGGGGTGAGTTGAGATCGGGTCGGACGATGCCGGAGGCGCGTGCAGCCGGTTACGAAGCCGTACAGGTGGAATGGGTCTGATGACTCCTCAGTCATCTGGAGAGCCGGCTGTTCAAGTGTCGAATTGTTTCGGGGGTGGGCTGGCGTGACGGGGCTCATGTCAGGGCTTATGTATCGAGAGTGAAAGTGTCCCATCCTGAGTCGTTGAGCATCCACTCCAGCGCTCTTCGACGCTCTATCACGACATG
>JBILMZ010000207.1:0-6170 GCA_044375275.1 Micropepsaceae bacterium
ATGATCGCCAAGGCGCTCAGCCACGAGCCCATCATCCTGTTCCTCGATGAGCCCACCGCCGGTGTCGACGTCGAACTGCGCCGGGACATGTGGGCGCTGGTGCGGCGCCTCCGGGACAATGGTGTCACCATCATCCTGACGACCCACTACATCGAGGAGGCCGAGGAGATGGCCGACCGCATCGGTGTCATCAACAAGGGCGAACTCATCCTGGTGGAAGAGAAGAGCGCCCTGATGTCGAAGCTGGGCAAGAAGGTGCTGACACTGCACCTGCAGGAGCCGATGCACGCCGTGCCCGCCGCGCTTTCCGGCTGGAACCTGTCCCTGAAAAGCGCCGGGATGCAACTCGACTACACCTTCGACGCCAACGCCGAGAATTCGGACATTGCCGCGCTGCTGCGCACACTTGGAGATCTCGGGATCGTGTACAAGGACCTCAACACCCACCAGAGCTCGCTTGAGGACATCTTCGTCAGCCTGGTCCATGACAGCAAGGGGGCCCAGTCATGAGCGCTCCCCGATTCAACCGCCACGGTGTCTGGGCGATCTACCGGTTCGAACTCTCGCGCTCCCTGAGGACCATCTGGCAGAGCCTTGCGACGCCGGTCATCACGACGTCCCTCTATTTCGTCGTGTTCGGATCGGCGATCGGCTCACGGATGGGGGACATCGACGGCATTGCCTATGGCGCCTTCATCGTGCCGGGGCTGATCATGCTCACGCTCTTCACGGAGAGCATCTTCAACGCGGCCTTCGGGATCTACTTCCCGAAGTTCACGGGGACGATCTATGAAGTCCTCTCGGCACCGGTCTCGCACTTCGAGATCGTGCTGGCCTATGTCGGGGCGGCGGCAACGAAATCGGTGGTGCTGGGGCTCGTGATCCTCGCCACGGCATCCCTGTTCGTGCCCATCCACATCGAGCATCCGCTCGCGATGCTGGCGTTCCTTGTGCTGATTTCGGCGACCTTCTGCCTCTTCGGGTTCATCATCGGGATCGTGTCCAACAATTTCGAGCAGATGCAGGTCGTGCCGATGCTCGTGGTCACGCCGCTGACCTTCCTGGGTGGCGCGTTCTATTCGATCACCATGCTGCCGCCCGCCTGGCAGACCGTCGCCTATTTCAATCCGGTGGTGTATCTCATCTCGGGCTTCCGCTGGACCTTCTTTGGCCAGGGCGACGTGCCGGTGGTGACGAGCCTTGTTGCGACGCTCTTGTTCTTCCTCATCTGCCTCGGGATTGTGGGGTGGATTTTCAAGACCGGATATCGGCTGAAGAACTAGGGGGAAAAACCCGTGACAGTGCACTCATTTGCGCACGGTGCGCCGCACTGCCGGCAGCGTTGAAAGTGCAAATGAGTGCACTGTCACGGGTTTTTCTAAAGCAATGCCCGCGCCGCCTCACTGTCCTTGGCGATCTGGGCCTTGAGGGCGTCGAGGCCGGCGAACTTCATTTCGGGGCGCAGGAAGCTGATGAACGAGACGACGATGGGCTGGCCATAGATGTCGCCCTCGAAGTCGAAGATGTGGACCTCGAGCAGCACGTCCTTCTTGTCGAAGGTGGGGCGCCGGCCGAAATTGGCGACGCCGCCATACTTGCGGCCACCGACCTCGACGCGCACGGCGTAAACCCCGAGCGCGGGCTCGAGATAGCCTTCAAGTGACACGTTGGCGGTCGGGAAGCCGATCGTGCGGCCGCGACGGTCGCCGCCTTCCACGCGACCTTCGACCGTCCAGGGATGGCCCAGCAATGCGGCTGCGACGTCGGGCTTTCCATCCCGCAGCGCCTCGCGGATGCTGGTCGAAGAGATCTTTGATGCGCCGCCCTCGCCCACCAGTTCGAACGTTGTCACGTCGAAACCCAGCTCGGCGCCCCGCTTCTGCAGCAGGGCCAGGTTACCCTGTCGTCCCTTTCCGAAGCAGAAATCCTCGCCCACGATCACGTGACGCACGCCCAGCCCCTGCACCAGCACCTTCGTGATGAACTCGTCGGCCGAAAGCGAAGCGAAGGCCGCGTCGAAATGGAGTGCGAACAGGAAGCTTACGCCGTGCTGCTCGAGCAGGCGCGCTTTGGCCCGGAACGGCGTCAGGCGGAAGCGTGGCGTGTCGGGCCTGAAGAACTCCTGCGGGTGCGGCTCGAACACGAGCACGCCCAGCTTCTCACCCAGCGCCCTGGCATGCTGCAGCAGGGCCTGGTGCCCCTTGTGCACGCCATCGAAATTGCCAATCGCGACCGTGGCGCCGCGCGCGCTTTCAGGCACCTGCTCGTAATGGCGGAAGATCAGCATCGGCGGTCGGCTTACTTGCCGCGCGCGGGCACCATCACCAGCGCCTCGCCCTCGATGACCGTGTTGTCGCCCACCTTGCAGACCGTGGAGAGGACGGCCCGACGCTTGTCGGGAATGATCTCGGTGACGGTTGCCGTGGCACTCACGATGTCCCCGATTCTGACGGGCGCCTTGAAGCGCAGGGTCTGGCTCATGTAGATCGTGCCATAGCCCGGCAGCTTCGTTCCGATGACAGTCGAGATGAAGCCGGCCGACAGCATGCCGTGGGCAATGCGGCCCTTGAACATGGTCTTTTCGGCGAAAGCCTGGTCGAGGTGAACCGGGTTGTCGTCGCCCGAGACCTCGGCGAACTTGACGATGTCCGCCTCGGTGACGGTCTTGGTGTAGGTCGCCGACTGGCCCACCGAGAGATCTTCAATGCATAAGCCGGTCTTCGCTGACATGCGGGGTAATTCCAGTGCTGTGAATGTTCGTTGCGTGGCAATCTAGCGGGAGCCTCCTGCTGCTACAAGGGCGGGCCACAAGGGTGGCACGACGTGCCTACCATGCGAGGCGGCGCATGGCTCCGATCGCGCTCAGCCCTGCGGGGCCAAGGACTGACGCCATGCGTGCCGGATCGGGCTGCAGCGTCTCGTCCGAGAGTTCGCGCTCGTGGATGCCGCCGGTGATCAGCAGAGCGTCGATGCCTGCGTGCTTTGCGCCGAGGATGTCTGTGCGCAGACCATCGCCAATGGCCAGCCATTCGCGCCTGTCGGGTGAACGGCCCGTGTGCTCGCGCAGGTGACGCTCGACGAAGTCGTAGACCGGCAGATGCGGCTTGCCGAGATAGGTCACCTGCCCGCCGCGCGCCTCGTAGTCCTGTGCGAGCGCACCCGCGCAGTAGATCAGATGGTCGCCGCGCTGGACCTGAAGGTCCGGGTTCGCGCAGAAGAACGGCGTGCCCGCCTTGAGCGCCGGCGTCCAGTACTCCCGGTAATCGTCCGGGCCTTCCTTCGTGTCGTCGAACGGGCCGGTGCAGACGATCGCCTTCGCGTCGCCAAGGGCCACGCGGCTGACGTCGAGACCTTCGAACAGCGGCATGTCGCGGTCGGGACCGACATGGTGGATCGCGAACGTGCCAGTCCGGGCGTGACCTGCCAGCAGTTCGCGCGTGAGGTCACCTGACGTCACGATCGCATCGTAGGATGTTCCGGGGACACCCAGGCTGGCCAACTGCTCGCGGATCGGCGCATTGGGCCTCGGCGCATTGGACAGGAGAAGGACAGTGCCGCCGGATGCGCGGAACGCATCGAGGCAGTCGACGACGCCCTCAAAGGCCTTGTGGCCGTTGTGCAGGACGCCCCAGATATCGCAGATGAGGACCTTGTAGCGGGGCGCAAGGCTGCGCAGGCCACCGAGAACGGGAACGATTGTCATGACGGGCGCACGAAGTGACAGATCGCCTGCCCTGCGTCAACAATCGGCGCGGGATGCCCTTGCGTCAGGCGGCGCGGCCGCCCGTCGAGGCCGGACGCGGGCGGGCAATGGCGGCCGCTCCCTGCTGCTGCGGGCGCGGCGCGGCGGCACTGGCCTGCGGCAGGCCCTGGTCCATGATCACGTCGCGGATCGGCTTGGGTTCGCCGAAGAGGAAGCCCTGGCCATAGTCGACCTGGAAATCCAACACGGCGAGCGCCTCGCGCTCGTATTCGATGCGGTCGGCGATCAGGTTCAGGCCGTAGCGCATCAGCCACTGCTTGAGGTCGGCCGGGTGAATGCGCGCGCCGGTCTCCTGCGGGTCGCCGGTGATGACCGAGGCCGATACCTTCAGGAAGCGAACGCGGCGCGAGCGCGCGGCAGCGAAGTCGATGTCGAGCGAGGTCACGCGGTCGATCGAGAGCGTGAAGCCGAGATCGCCGAGGCGTGCCAGGTTCGTCTGCTCGACCGTTGTCAGCGTCTCGAAGGTCTCCTGCGCGATCTCGAAGATCAGCATGCCCGCGAGTTCGCGGTTCGCTTCGAGGTAGTCGATGAACTGCGAGAAGAAGCCGCGGTCCTGAAGCGTCTCGCGCGAGAGATTGTAGAAGACGCCGACGTCACGGTTGCGCTGGCCCCAGGTCTGCATGGCCTGCACGCAGCGGAACAGCAGCATGTTGTCGATCACGGACATCAGGCCGGCAGGTTCCGCCACCTTGATGTACTGGGCCGGCATGATGATCTTGCCGTCTTCGGTGCGCAGGCGCGACAGGGCCTCGTAGTAGCGCACGCGGCGCTGCGGCAGGCTCACGATCGGCTGCAGATAGAGCTCGACGCGGTTGTCTTCGAGCGCGCGGCGGACCATCTCGAGCATCGCGTCGCGCGTATTCGTTGCCGAGACCGGCAGGCGTTCGTTGCGTGGCGCCACGGACTGTGCGGCCGGAATCGCCGGATCCTTGGCCATGGGATCACGCGCGTGGGCCTTGGTGGCGACGCCTTCGGCCATGCGACGCACGAGGGATTCGAGGACCTTTACCTCGGTCACGACGCGGTCATTGCGCGCGGAGAAGCTGTCGTCGACGTGCTGCTTGAGCTCCAGCAGCGCCCTGCGCGTGAGCTCGGCTTCCGCACGCATGGTCTCCTGCGTCTTGCTGAGGTGCGTGAGAGAAGCTTCGTTGCGCGCGTTTTCGGACAGCTGGGAGAACAGGTTTTCGCAGTAGGTCGCCGCCAGCGTGACGAAACCCACGACCAGCATGGCGCCGACCGCGCCCGTGGCGCCGATCCGGTACATGATTGCGGCCGTGATGATGCCCGCTATGCAGGCCACACCAGGCACCACCAACTGATCCAGGCGGGGCATCCCAACACCTTAATTCGACTGATTCCTACCGTCTGGCAGTCTCAAGCCCGAAGGGTTTATAAGGTGTTAACCAGTGGAGAGACCCATGACCAACGCCCATTCCTTCTCGTTCAAGTCCATCGACGGCCAGCCGATGCCTTTGTCCGGCTTTGCCGGCAAGGCGGTGCTTGTCGTCAACACCGCCAGCGCCTGCGGCCTCACCCCGCAATACAAGGGGCTGGAAGCGCTGTGGCGCGAATACAAGGGACGCGGACTTGTCGTGCTCGGCGTGCCCTGCAACGATTTCGGTGCGCAGGAGCCCGGAACCGAAGGCGAGATCAAGACCTTCTGCGAAACCAGCTTCGGCGTCGACTTCCCCCTGACGGCCAAGGAGCACGTGCTCGGCGCGGGCGCTCATCCCTTCTACCAGTGGGCGGCGAAGGAGCTCGGCGAAGGCGGCACGCCGCGCTGGAACTTCCACAAGTATCTCGTGGCGAAGGATGGCACGCTGGCCGGGACGTTCGGGTCGCGGACGGAGCCGGAGGCTGCTGAGGTGAAGGCGGCTGTTGAGGCGGCGTTGAAGTAAGGGGTGGCTTCATGAACGAGACTGATAGCGACAAGGCACGGCGCGATGCATATGTGCGCGAGTACTACGGACGTCGCTGGTACTGGAGTGGCGTAAGCACTGTGACCATCTTGCCTGCATTTTTGTTCTGTGCCGCAATCACGCCCGAAGAAAAGTTCCATAATCTCTTCTTCCTGATGGCTTTCCTGATGGTGCTTGTAAACGTGTTTTGGCTTTTGGACAGACGCCGGGTGACGAAGAAGCACTTCCCGCCCAAGCAATGACCGAACGACATCACATCGGGTGAAATTGGAGACGGTGGCGTTCAAGTGTTGAGTGCGGGCGCGCGTCGGCGCGGCTCCTCACCCGTCTCGCTGCTGACGCAGCGATCCACCCTCTCCAGCGAAGCTCTACCCTATGCACACAAGTTTTGGCGGGTTTTCGCGACGTAGTGACTCATGCATGTGATTTTTGTCGTCGGTCAGCAGACGTGGTGATTCATTGAAGTGCACGCTGGTGATTCTGGAGTG
>JBILMZ010000208.1:0-6169 GCA_044375275.1 Micropepsaceae bacterium
AATCGTGGCCGTGTTCCTGAAGGAACTGGTTCAGATGCGTCGCGACCGGCTCACCTTCGGGATGATCATCGGCATTCCCGTGATGCAGCTGATCCTTTTCGGGTATGCGATCAATAGCGACCCCAAGCACCTGCCGACGGCCCTCAACGTGCAGGATCCGAGCGTTCACTCCCGCACGATTGTCCGGGCCCTGGAGAATTCCGGTTACTTCCGGATCGAGCGCCAGATCCGGAGCGAAGCCGAAATCGATGAACTGATGTCGAGCGGTGCCGTCGCCTTTGCCGTCACCATTCCCAGCGACTTCTCGCGCAGGATCGCGCGTGGCGAACGCGCCCAGATCCTGATCGACGCTGATGCGTCCGATCCCGCGGCGGCCGCAAATGCCGTGGCGGCTGCCGCACAGCTTTCACCCACGATCCTGAAGCGCGACCTGCCCGCGGCCTCCCAGGCTGTCGCGGCGCCATCGCAGCCCTTCGAGATCATCGTGCACCGGCGGTACAATCCGGAAGGCATCTCGGCCTACAACGTCGTGCCGGGCCTCATCGGGGTCATTCTCACCATGACCATGGTGCTGATCACCGCGCTGGCCGTGACACGCGAAGTCGAGCGCGGCACGATGGAAAACCTGCTGGCGATGCCGCTGCAGCCCTTCGAGGTCCTCGCGGGCAAGATCCTGCCCTATATCGTCGTTGGCTATCTCCAGGTCACGATCGTCCTCGTTGCTGCCCGGGTGCTGTTCGATGTGCCGATGCTTGGCTCGTACTTCGACCTGTCGATCGGCCTGGCCGTCTTCATCGCCGCCAACCTTTCGGTCGGCTTCACGATCTCGACCATCGCGCAGAACCAGCTGCAAGCCATGCAGATGACGTTCTTCTTCTTCCTGCCGTCGATCCTGCTGTCGGGCTTCATGTTCCCGTTCCGCGGCATGCCGGAGTGGGCGCAGTGGATTGGCGAGATCCTGCCCAACACCCATTTCATGCGCATCGTGCGCGGCATCATGCTCAAGGGGAGCGGCCTGCCCGACCTGATCCACGACCTGTGGCCGCTTCTGGCGTTCCTGCTCGCGGCCGTGACGATTGCGCTCCTGCGCTACCGGCGCACGCTGGATTAATCGCGGATTCACCACGTTGCGTGGCCGCGCCCGCGGAAATCTGCGGTGCTTGCACTTTTATGAAAATTTGGCTTCAGTTTTGAACGCCACAGGAATGGGCCAGGCGCATTCTTTCCGCACAACCCTGCAAAAGGCGTTGGCGGCTGCGGTCAACGCAAGCGTCGCGTTCGGGTGATGGGACAACTGAGGTGACTGACGTGCGACGACATCTTGCTCTTGCGCTTGTGACGCTTGGCCTTGGAGGCTGCGCTACCGGGTTCGAGGATCCGGGACCGCTGAGCCGCCTGCCCGCGGGGGTCAGCCCCAAGATCGTCAGGGCGGCCGAGCCCCTGCAATGCGTGCCCTATGCCCGCTGGAAGTCTGGCGTCACGATCTGGGGTGACGCCTGGCACTGGTGGGACAAGGCCGAAGGCCGGTTTGAGCGCTCCGCCGAACCCGAGAGCGGCTCGGTACTGGTACTCAGGGGGCATTCCGATAACGGGCGCGGGCATGTGGCCGTCGTCCGCAAGATCATAAGCGACCGGGAGATCGTCGTCGACCACGCCAACTGGCTGAATGGTGGCGAGATCAACCTCGAAAGTCCGGTCATGGACGTGTCCGATGACAATGACTGGTCCCGCGTGCGGGTCTGGTACACGCCGGGCGACCACTATGGCGGCCGGGTCTACGAGGTTCAGGGCTTCATCCTGAGCGACAGCTAGAAAGCTCGAATTCCAGTATTCGGCACCTTGTCCACAGCCCCTGCGACAATGGCTGCGCAAACCCGCATCTGCGCGCAACGCCCACGATATCTTTCCGTTTGTCACAAAACGCGATCAACATCTTGTATGTCGCTTTAAGCGTTAACTATAAATCTGGTGCTAAAAGTTAACGGTAATATTTCCTTAATTTGACTCCCCGACACTTGGAGGGCACCAAGCACCCGCTGAATGGCTCCAAAGAGCCAGGTCAATCGAGGGAGTGAAGTTTTGAGATCTGACTCACCACGTTGCTTAGCGGTTCTCGCTATTGTCGGCATTACACTTGCCGGCTGCCAATCTGTTCGTCCTCAATTCTCTGCTTCATTCAATAACTCTGAATATTCCGGTCTGCAGACTCAAGCTGGACTGAGCATGTCGCTCAGCATGCCGGAAGTGGAACCGATCATCTCCAATGACGGGCGCACGCATCTGGTCATGCTGCCCCGCGCGCAGGATGCGATGGAGATGCCGGAGCTGCCGTCGCTCACGCCTGCCGTGCCGGGCAACGTGCTGCCGCGTATCGTCAGCCCCGAGAAGCCGCTCCAGTGCGTGCCCTATGCCCGGTCGGAGTCGGGCATCGAGATCCGTGGCAACGCGAACCGCTGGTGGCAGCTGGCCGCTGGCAAGTACCAGCGCAGCCGCCGGCCGGAAGAAGGCTCAGTCTTCGTCATGAAGGGCTACCAGACGGCCCGCCGTGGCCACGTGGCAGTGGTCAAACAGATCGTCGACAGCCGTACCATCGTGGTCGACCACGCGAACTGGGGCAATGACGGCCGGATCTACCTTCAGGCCCCCGTTCGGGACCTGAGCCCCAAGAACGACTGGTCCCAGGTCCAGGTCTGGTTCACGCCTGGCCAGCAGTGGGGCCGCAGGGTCTACAAGGCCAAAGGGTTCATCCTGCCGACGACTGCCGTGGCCTCTGCCACCGGCCTGACCTTGCCGGGCGGAACGAACTAACTCCCATTCCCGGGTATCAGGCGGCTTCCTGAAGTCCTGCGGACAATGTCCGCAGGACAGTGCAGCTACGCTCCAGTTCCGCACCAGTCCGGTCAATCTCGGCCGCAAGCGTCGCCTTGTCGGCTGTGCCGGCCAGAGCCTCAAGCGATGCGGCCATGTCTCCAAGGGTATCAGCCCCCAAAAGCCGCGCGGCCCCTTTCAGGCTGTGGGCCCGGCGCGTGAGGTCTTCAATAGCGCCCGCCTCAAGGTCCCGGCGCATGGCGTCCAGTTCGGCCGACTGGCCCGTCAGGAAGGTCTCGACCAAACGACGGACCGCTGCAGCCGGCATGTCCGTGCAGAGGTTGTTCCAGGTCTGGGCGCATATCGGCGTTCCCGGTTCGGGCTGAGGCTGGTGTGCCAGGCTCGGGGCATCGGCTGCCATGCTCGCCTGCCCGAAACGGGCTTCATCGAGATGGCGGGCCAGGGCGGCTTCGAGCACGTGCTTGCGGATGGGCTTGGTCAGATGCTCGTTCATGCCGGCCTCGACGCACCGCCTTGCGTCTTCCGCAAAAGCGTTGGCCGTCAGCGCGAGGATCGGCACGGTCTGGTTCAGGCCGGGTGCCGCGCGGATGTGGCGGGTTGCCGTCAGGCCATCCATCTCCGGCATCTGCATGTCCATGAAGATCACGTCGAAGCCCTGCATGGACGCATCCCGAATGGCGTCGAGGCCTGACCTGGCCTGCGTCACGACGCAGCCCAACTGCGTGAGCATCGACGTCGCTGCGTAGAGGTTTGTCTCGTTGTCCTCGACCAGGAGCACGCGCGCACCTGCAAAGCGTGCGGGCCTTCCGCTGTTGACGGGACACTTTGCACCGCCGGCGGGCGCCAGCACATTCGACACGGCTTCCAGAAGCGAGGACTGGATGAGCGGCTTGAACAGCACGGCATCAAACTGGGCATTCTGCGCGGCATTCTGCGTGATGCCATGACTGATCGACGAACACAGGATGAGCCGCATGTTGCCACTGCCCTCGAGATTGCGAATGGCGGCAGCAACTTCGGTTCCCGTCTGGCCCGGCATCTGGCGGTCCAGCAGCACGACATCATATGGCCGGCCCGAGCGGATGGCCTCATCCACCGCGATCACGGCAGCGACGCCTTCGCCCACGGATTCCACTTCCATGCCCCAGTGCCTCAACCGGCGCTCCAGGATCTCGCGGTTGAGGGCCAGGTCGTCGACCACGAGCGCGCGGCGGCCTTCGAGGGTTGCGACTTTGCCGCCGACAGAGGCGTGCGTGACCTGCGGCAAGAGCACTTCGAACGAAAACTCGGAGCCGCCTTCCGGCCGGTTGCGGGCGCTGATCGTTCCAGACATGGCCGTGACGATCTCCTTGCTGATCGCCAGACCGAGGCCCGTTCCGCCGAAGCGACGGGTGATGGATTCGTCGCCCTGCGAGAACTTCCGGAACAGACGCTCGCGGACCTGTTCCGACATGCCGATGCCTGTGTCACGCACGTCGAAGCGCAGCTTGCGCATGCCGTTACCGGCAAACTCGCCGGTCACCTGCACGCAGACGGAGCCGCGGTTCGTGAACTTCACCGCATTGCCGATCAGGTTCAGCAGGACCTGACGCAGGCGGGTCGGGTCGCCCTTCAATGCCACATCAGCCTGCGGGGCCACATCGACGCACAGTTCGACGCCCTGGGCATGTGCCTGCGCGGCAAAGGTCTGCGCCGCGCTTTCCACGACCGGCGTGAGCTGGAACTCGACCGACTCCAGCGAGAGCGAGTTTGCCTCGAGCTTCGAAATGTCGAGGATGTTGCCGATGACGTTCAGCAACTGGTCTGCGGAAGCACGGGCGGTTTCACCCTGGATGCGCTGCTCGTTCTCGAGCCTTGAGTCGAGCAGGATGTCGATCATTCCGATAACGCCGTTGAGCGGCGTGCGGATCTCGTGGCTCATGTTCGCCAGGAAGGCGGACTTGGCCTCGTTTGCCTTTTCTGCCTCGCGCTTGGCGGCTTCGAGCTGCGCCACGTAGGCGGCACGCTCTTGTTCTTTCTGGCGCCAGAGGCGATTGGTCGAGATGCCGTAAAAGATGATGCCCAGCACGATGGCCACGACGAGAAACGCAAACACGGCCTGGACAATCTGCAGCCGGTCGACGGTCGCGTGGACGACGCCGAACTCGCCTTCGCGATTGGCGGCGATCTGCTGCATCAGGTTCGTGATGGCCTCGCCGGCGCGTTTGCGGGCATCATCCGTCCTGACCATGGCGACTGCGGCATCGTTGATGCGTGCGTCGGCATGGTAGTCCAATACAACATGGGTGTTGCGGGCCAATTCAGACGCCAGCGCATCGAGTTCCTTCAGGTAGGCCCCGATCGAGCCCTTGCCTGCATCCATGCCGGGTTCGATGCCGAATTCGTTGTAGACCGTTGACAGCTCGAGCCCGAATTTTGCCTCGGCTTCGGCCAACCGGCGGCGCTCCTGCTCAATGTCGCGCGTGAGGAAAATCCGGTTGCCAGGCGCGTCGAGATCGGCGAGGACGTCGCGCAATGTCATCAGCTGCTTCACGCGCTGGGACCACTCGATGCCCTGCATGCGCTGGTTGTCGAGCAGGTGCAACGTATAGAAGCCGATGAGCAATGCGCCGATGATCGTGATGACCGTGATCGCCGTCAGTCCGGCGAAGACCGAGCTCAGGGTTGAGCGCGTCCTGTCCCTGTCAATCACGCTGGAATCCTGTCGAGTTGTCATGTGTGCCTCACACCCGCATCCGCGCGCGGGCGACGATTCAGGCCGTTTGGCCCAGACGCCGCGCCTGCGCGGCCTTCAACAATGCCTCGGCCTGCTCGCGCAAGGCGGGCGGGCGGAAAGGCTTGCTGATCACTTCGTTGGCGCCAAGCGCCTGCGCCGCTGCGAGGATCGGGACCTTCAGGCTCGACATGCCACCCGACATCACGAGCACCGGCACGTCACATCCCTGTCCCCGTATTTCACGGATGACCTCGAGGCCGTCCTTGTCCGGCATGACGATGTCGGTGATGAGAAGGTCGTAATGGCCGCTTGCGAGCTTCTTCATCACAGCATAGCCGCTGTCGAGAAACTCGACTTCATGTCCGCTTGAGGCGAACGCCACCTCGGCCAATTGCCGATAGAGTTCGTCATCCTCGCAGATAAGGATTCTTGCCACCTTGCCCCCAATGCCTGATCTTCGCCAGGTCACGGCTGAAACAGTCAACAGTGTCACATGCCAGGTCCAAAGAGGTCATTAAGGCGAAGGGCGCGACCCCGGGGTTCTTTCCTAATTTCGGGTAAATGACGCCTGCCGCGAGGCGCTCACTGCCCAGAATCGCGGCAGGATTGCCGTCCCGGCGCGCT
>JBILMZ010000209.1:0-6163 GCA_044375275.1 Micropepsaceae bacterium
ATCGTGCGGTGACTTCAGGCGGTCGGCGACGCGCGGCGCGCACACCGGAAACAACTCCTCTGACATGATCTTGACGCTGGTCAGTCCAGGCCATTCGCCACGGCCATAGCGAATGGCGACGTCGACATCGGTGCCGAGCGCGCCTGTCTGCGCCTCGAAGGTCGCGATCCAGACGTCCATGTCCGGATTTTTCTCATGAAAGTCAGCGAGGCGGGGCACGAGCCATTTGGCAGCGAATGACGGCATGACGGCGACCGTCAGCCAGCCATGCGTCGGGTCCACGGCCTGCAGCTTGCGACCGGCCAGCGCGATCTGGTCGAGCGCTGCGGACACCGCGGGCAGGAAGCGGGCGGCGGCCTCCGTCAGCACCATGGCGCGGCCCTGGCGCTTGAAAAGGGGCACGCCGGCCCACTCCTCGAGCGCCGCCACCTGGTGGCTGACCGCGCTCTGGGTCACGGCGAGCTCATCAGCTGCCTTGGTAAAGCTCAGCTGGCGGGCCGCAGACTCAAAGGCGCGGAGTGAATTCAAGGGGGGAAGTCGACGTCTCATGCAGTTACTATATGAATTATTCTCATGATATCAATGAAAAGTCCTCGTTTGAAGGCCGCGATCCAGAGGCCTATATCTTCATGCAACGAAGCATTTTCGAGACGAAACGAGACCCATCATGTACAAGTCCTATGCATACTCAATGCGAAGCAATGATGAACGCAGCTCATCAAATGGCGGTTTCTGGAACTGGCTCTTTGAACTTATGTTCGGCCGCCCGTCGGAAGCGTAATTTTATTACCTGCCGAATTTGAAGGGCGCCCGGGTGGCGCCCTTTTTGTTTGCCTGCGACGGAATGTCGTTCTTGTTTTGTTCGGCGCTTTCGGCGATGTTCGGCGCTGTAAACCGTTTTCGTGGGAATCCGCGCCAGTCCGGTTAATGCCGGAACTAGCCAGCGATTACGGCGACGCCCTCAACCTCAGCTTCGACATTTTCCCGAAACAGCGCCTGGACGCCGATCAGCGTCATGGGCACGGACGGGAGCGGCTTGGCCAGTTGGGCACGCTTGATGCCTTCGGCGAAGGATGCGGCGACACCCGGCGACCAGTTCCTGACGTACCAGGTAAGCTTCACGAGGTCTGACGGGGCTGCTCCGGCGGCTTCGAGTGCCGCTACCAGATTGAGATGCGCCTGCTCGACCTGCTCGGCCAGGCCTTCCTGCATCGTGCCGTCGGGCGCGGTACCGATCTGGCCTGCGAGATGGATGATGCGACTGCCCTGCGCAATCGAGATGTGCGCGTAGCCGCGCGGCTTGGGGAGCCCTGGTGCATTCCTGAGTTCGACGGCCATGGTGGTGCTCCGTTGGCGGATGACTTTGCGGCGCCAGACAAGAACATCCGGCGCCGATTATCAAGCGTCCCTGGGGCCGTCGTCCGGCACAGCCTCGACGCGAATGCCCCGCTTCTGCAGGGCCTCGCGCAGGAGGAACTCGATCTGGCCATTCACGCTGCGCAACTCCGCGCCTGCAAGCCGTGCAACGGCGTTGAAAAGCGCGGGGTCGAGCCTGAGGGCGAATGATTTCTTTTCTCCGGCCATCGACGCTACTGGTACATCGTGCCTGCGTTGACGACGGGCTGCGCGTCATTGTCGGAGCACAGCACGACGAGGAGGTTCGTCACCATCGCGGCCTTGCGCTCGGCGTCGAGTTCCACGACGTTCTTTTCGGCGAGATGCTTCAGCGCCTGATCGACCATTTCAACCGCGCCCTGCACGATCTTCTGGCGGGCGGCGAGCACGGCCTCTGCCTGCTGGCGCCGCAGCATCACGCTTGCGATCTCAGGTGCATAAGCGAGGTGGGAGAGCTTGGCTTCGTCGATGACGACGCCAGCCACGATGAGGCGCTCCTGGAGTTTTTCGCGGAGCATGGCCGACACCTGGTCAGCATCGGCGCGCAAGGTGGGCTCGGCGTGCTCGGCGTTATCGTAAGCAAAGTGCGAGGCGATCTCGCGTACGGCGGTTTCGATCTGGATGTCGACAAATGGCTGATAGGCGTCGACGTCAAAGAGTGCCGATGCGGTATCCGTCACGCGCCAGACGACGACAGCTGCGATCTCGATCGGGTTGCCGCGACGGTCGTTCACCTTGAGCTTCTCGCCCGTCACATTGCGTGCGCGCAGCGAGATCTTTGTCACCATGTGCGGGGGCACGACCCAGCGCAGGCCAGGTGTCCGGTCGGTGCCCTTGTAGTCTCCGAACAGCGTGACGGCTGCGGCCTCGTTGGCCTGCAGCGTGTAGAAACCGCACATCGTGAACAGGGAGATGAAAAGAAGCAGCCCGCTGATGACGAGCAGCGGCACGTCCCGCATTTCGATACCGGCCCAGAATGTCCATCCGGACAAGACGAGCGCCAGCAGACACAGCAGCAAGATCATGATGCCGTTCTGCGTGGCCGCCTTCGATTCCATGGTCCGGTTCAGAGCCTGCGCCGACATTGAGTTTCCTCCTGTAACAACATCAATATGATATCACTATAATATCCTATAGATATCGATGCAAGAGGAGCTGAATTCAGCGGATCTGG
This sequence comes from Micropepsaceae bacterium, assembly GCA_044375275.1. Lineage (GTDB taxonomy): Bacteria > Pseudomonadota > Alphaproteobacteria > Micropepsales > Micropepsaceae > SZUA-430. The sequence continues at coordinate 2,570 of JBILMZ010000209.1, forward strand.
GCCTTTTCCTTCGCAAAAGGGCTGAGGCCCAGCCACTTCTGCATGTCCCGGGCGAGCGCCTTGTCTCCGGTCAGCTTGACCTGCCCGCCCTCCACCGCCTTGCGGACGGTATCGTGGCCCATCCAGATGGCCGTCATGGCCTTGAGATCCGCGGATATGTAGAGGTCAACGTCATAGCCGGGGTCGACATGACAAAGATCGACGCCCTTGCCTGGCGCGATGACAAGCCACCAGGCGCGCTGGTCCGGCGGGGCGCCGGGGTATATAAACTCAATCGTGCAGCGACGATCGGGCATGGGTTCGGGGTTGATGTTGCGGCGCATGTCCCACATGAGCAGACCGACATCGAGACGTTCCAGGGACAGCTTCTTGTCCACCCAGCGCTGGCCCCAAACGCCAAAGGCCATCACAAGGGGTTCCAGTTCCTTGCCTGCCCTGGTGAGCTGGTACTCGGCGATGCCGGGCTCTCCGGGTACTGGCCGGCGCTGCAGGATGCCTGCCTGTTCGAGTTCCTTGAGCCGCAAGGACAGAAGAGCCGTCGACATGCGGGGAAGCCCGCGCTTGAGGTCATTGAACCGCGTGGAGCCCGAGAGGAGTTCGCGCAACAGCAGGATCGTCCACCGGGAGCAGAGAATTTCAGCGGCCATCGCGATCGGGCAGAACTGCTTGTAGTCACTTTCGGCCATGGGCCTTGGCTCCTTGCAGGAAAGCGGTTCAGTTTCTGAACCGGGGTCACTTCAGTTCCTGAACTAGCGGCTGGTGCCTGAAACTGAGACTTGTTCCGCCACGACTGACGGAGGACTGTTCTACCATGAATGCGGAAGCAATGAGGTTTGAAGTGACACCTGCACACTGGACCGAGAAAGCCGGGAATGTGGCCCGAAACATCGGATCCCGGGCTGCGGCCACGGATGCGGAAGAGACGTTCGTTTCCGACGCCTATTCCCTTTTGCGTAGTGAGGGTTTCTTCAAGGCGCATGTGCCTGGCGAGCTTGGTGGCCATGGGATCAGCTATGGTGAATTGTGCTCGGTCGTCCGGACGCTTGGAAGCGCCTGCGGCTCCACGGCCCTCGCCTACTCCATGCATTGCCATCTTGTGGCGGTGGCGGCGTGGCGGTGGCGGCACGAGAAGGCGCCGACCGAGGGCCTGCTCAAGCGCGTGGCTGCCGAGGACCTCATCCTGGTGTCCAGTGGCGGCTCCGACTGGCTCAAGGGCTCGGGCGATGCCGTCAAGGTCGAGGGCGGTTATCGTGTCACCGCACGAAAGATCTTTTCCAGCGGATCGCCGATGGGTGACCTGCTGGTCACGAGTGCGGTCCACAATGACCCGCAGGCCGGACCGACCGTCCTGCACTTTGCCGTACCCTTCAAGGCCGAAGGCGTGAAGCGCCTGGATACCTGGCAGGTGATGGGCATGCGCGGCACGGGCTCGCATGACGTGGAGCTCGACAATGTTTTCGTCGCCGATGGCGCGATCAGCGGCCGCCGGCCGCAAGGCAAATGGCACCCGCTGTTTCATGCGATTTCGATGCTGGCCTTCCCGCTCATCTACTCCGCCTATATGGGCGTTGCCGATGGCGCGCGTGCAAAGGCCATCGATGCTGCCCGCAAGAAGCCGGATGACGGGCATCTCGCGATGCTCGCCGGCGAACTCGAGAATGCGCATGCCGCTGGTGACATCGCGCTGGCCGACATGATCCGCATTGCGGAAACGTGCAAGCCGTCGGCAGAAACCACCAGCCGGTCGATGATCCGGCGAACGCTCGTGGAGAAGGCTGCGATCACGACAGTCGAGCGTGCCATGGCGCTGGCGGGTGGTGTTTCGTTCTATCGCAGCTTCGGGCTGGAACGTGCATTCCGCGACGTTCAGGCCGCCCGCTTCCATCCGCTGCAGGAGAAAGCGCAATTGCGCTATTCCGGGCGGCATGCGCTTGGCCTCGACATTGACGGCTAGAGAACAGACCTGCGGGTTTCACCTCTGAGTGTGGTGAAACCCGCAGGTCCCCATTCCTCACGACCGAAACGCTTGATCGGGCATGACAGAATTGACTAGCTTGCGGCCTCGCCATTTCCATTGAGGGGTATCATGCGCCTGGGTCAAACAATTCGTCCATTCTTCGCCGGAACCGCCATTGCCGTCGTCATCGCCTTTTCATCCGTTTCCGCCTCGGCAGATCAGGCGCTGAATGACGCCGTCAAGGGTAGCTGGCGAACGCCCGCCAATGTGCAGCGCGACGTCTGGCGCAAGCCTGTGGAAGCGCTGACGTTCTGGGGCCTCAAGCCGGGCATGGCGGTGCTTGAACTGTCTCCCGGTGGCGGCTGGTGGACAGAAATCCTCGCGCCTTACGCGCGCATGACAAAGGGCACGTACGCGGCCACTGCTGCGGACCTCAACAATCCGGAACTTTCGCAGGGTGCGAAAGATGCCCGCGCGCAGTTCGAGAAGAAGTTCTCGGACCAGACCATCTATGGCCCCATCACCTATGTGAACTTCGGACTGAAGTCGCAGGGCCTTGGTGCGCCGGGTTCGGTCGACTTCGTGCTGAACGGACGCAACATCCATAACTGGATGGCCAACGGCATTCTGGACAAGGTCATGGCGGAAAGCTTTGCCGTGCTGAAGTCTGGTGGCATCCTGGCCATTGAAGAGCACCGCAACGCGCCCGAGACTGCGCAGGACCCGAAGGCGCCGACCGGCTATGTCACCGAAGCCTTTGTGATTGCGGCTGCCGAGAAGGCTGGCTTCAAGCTTGCAGAGCGCTCGGAACTCTACGCGAATGCCAAGGATGATCGCGACCATCCCTTCGGCGTGTGGACGCTGCCCCCTGCCCGTCGCACGGCCCCGCAAGGACAGCCGGCCAACCCGAACTTCGACAGCGCGCCCTATGATGCGATTGGCGAAAGCGATCGCATGGCCCTGCGGTTCGTGAAGCCCTAGGGACTGGCGCATCTGCTGCAACTACGGGCCCCGGCGGTGAAAACCGGCCGGGGCTTGTCGTTACAAGCCACACACACCACATCGCCAAGAGTGCAAAAGCAGACAGGACAGCCAATGGAAGCCCTCAAGAGCAATCGCCGCAACTTCATGACGGCCGCCGGCCTTGCGACTGCCGCAAGCCTGTTGCCCATGGCGTCGGCTTCAGCCTCAACAAAGTCGAAGGCGAAGAAACTGCAATTGCCACAGACTGCCGCGGCGCAGATGGCGCTGCCGTTTGATGTGGACGCGCTCGAACCGGTGATCTCGGAGGAAACCATCAAGCTGCACCATGGCAAGCATCACAAGGGATATGCGGACAAGATGCTTGCGGCCATCAAGGATGGCCCCCTTGCCAACAAGTCCCTTGAGGACATCGTCATTGCGGCGTCGAAGAGCAAAAAGCTGACGGGTCTTTTCAATAATGCGGCCCAGACCTGGAACCATAATTTCTACTGGCAGAGCCTCACGCCAAAGTCCAAGCCGCCAACGGGCAAGCTGCTTTCGACCATCGAACGCGACTTTGGATCACTGGACGCCTGCAAGAAACTACTGGCTGAAACGAGCGTCGCGCAGTTTGCGAGTGGCTGGGGCTGGCTGGTGCTTGAACGCGGCAAGCT
>JBILMZ010000210.1:0-6053 GCA_044375275.1 Micropepsaceae bacterium
GGTCCAGTGCATCGCCGAACCGGATGCTCACCGGATGCGCGAGCGCCGTGGAGATGGCACCTTCAAGCCTGGCAAAGCGCGGTGCCAGTTCCGGAAAGATCAGCGCCCGCAGCCACAGGCGGTCTTCCGGATTGAGCAGGTTCACCGGATTGAGTTCGAGGCCGACCTTGCTGGCGACTTGCGGCAACGCGCCTGCCAGCACGGGATTCCGGTCTCCCCGCAGTTCAGTCGACAGTGACAGCAATGCATCCTGTGGCGTTCTCTCCACCACGGCCTGCCCGTCGCGCATGAAGCGGTAGGCATAGTGGTTCCAGTTCAGGTTCAAGCCCGCGCTCGGCCCGATCTCGATCATGTGCAGTGCTGTACCAACCTCGCGCGCGATGTAGTCGAATGCCGGATAGAGCGATGTGCAGCGCGCGACTTCGTTGGTGTTCGTGATGCGCGAGGCGACCAGCCTTGACAGATCCGCCTCATGCTCAAGGCAGAAGGCGCGAAACTCTGCGAATGCGTCTGTTGTCGGCTTACTGTCGGGGTGCAGGTCGGGGTAGTGACTTGCCAGCGGGTGGGACTTGCCGCTGAGCAGGAGAAAGTGCACGGCCGCCAGTATGAGGTTGGCCTGGGGCTGTCCGGGCCGCGCATGGGCCGCGATGCGTCTCAGCCGGTCGTCATCACGGATCCTGAGCGCCAGTGTGTTGTACAGTGGCGACCCAATGCGGGCAGCTTCGGCGGCAAACATACCCCAATAGTCGTCGTCCTGCATCTCGGACCCTCAGCTTGGCAATGGCACCCCTGCCGTCTCGAACGCCTTCTTCTGCCGCTTCGTTACTTCGGCCAGCGAGAAGTCCGCGATCTCCTCGTTGAAGAATTTGTAGAAGTTCATCTCCGCCTGCAGGTGCAGGAACACGGCACCGAGACCAATGGCGGCTCGATCCATGAACACAAACTCGCGTGGCGGCTTCACGGGTCCCAGCTGTTTCAGAAGCTGGTGCACCTGGAACGCTTCCTTGCGACCGTAGGCCGAAGGCTCCACGCCATCAGCCACCGTGCGGACGCGATCATCGAGCATGGGCGCGTAAATGAATCTCGCCCAGATGTTCAGCGCGTCTATGAGCTCCTTCCTGAGATCCTTGAAGCCCCAGGTCTCATAGGCGTGGACTGCGAGCGCGTTGTCGTTCTTCAGCAATGCCGTGTAGAGCGAAATCACGCCTTCCACGAATTGCGGCCTGAACGTCCGGATGCAGCCATAGTCCAGAAGGTTGAGATCGAGGTTCTCGCGGATCGTGTAGTTCCCCAGATGCGGGTCGCCGTGAATGGCCGCGTAGTGGCTGAAGGGGTGCCACCAGGCGCGGAACATGTTTTCGGCAATGCGATTGCGGTCCGCGAGGGAACGCGTCTTGAACTCCAGGATCGGCTTTCCCGTGATCCACGTCATCGTCAGGAGCCGGCCGGTTGACAGTTCGGGCACGACCTCAGGGACGTGAACGGACGGCGTGTTGGCTAGCATGATCCGGTAGAGCGCGATGTGTGAGGCTTCCCGGCGATAGTCGAGTTCCTCTCGCAGGCGCGCGCCCACTTCGTCCGCGACTTCAGATGGATCAATGGCGCGGTCCATGCGCCGGTACAGCGAGAACAGGATCCTCAGCTGCGCCAGGTCGGCTTCAACCGCCGACGACATGTCGGGATACTGAAGCTTGCACGCCAGATCCCTGCCCTTCTTGTCGACGGCCTTGTGAACCTGACCGAGTGATGCGGCCGCAGAGGCCTCCCGCTCGAAGGATTTGAACTTCTTCTCCCAGTCCGGCCCGAGCTCCGCGCTCATGCGGCGGCGTACGAAGGGCCAGCCCATGGCGGGTGCCTGGGTCTGCAACGTTGAGAGCTCTGCCGCGAAATTTGCAGGAACGACATCGGGTACGGTCGACAGCATCTGCGCGACCTTCATGAGGGGGCCCTTCAGGTTGCCCAGAGCCGCCTTGAGCTCGGCCGCCTCGACCTTCTCGTCCCGCTCGATGCCGAGCATGCGGGAGCCTGCCATGCGCGCCGCTGCCCCGCCCATGGTGGTTGTCACATTCGCGTAGCGTTTCAGCCGGCGACCCAGCGTGTTCTTTTCATCGGTCATACTGGCGGCATTGTATGGCAGAGGCCCCCGACTGCTTCAACGTTGATCAGGCCCGTCAACATGCTCCGGGCGCTCACGTGCCGCAGAATGTCTGCAGAACGCGCTCTTCGGGTTGCGGAGGCTCTTCGAAACCCGCCATTCCGGCCTGGACTTCGAATGGACGCTGCAACAGGCGGTGAAGCGATTCAAAGACAGAGAAGTCTCCGTTGATTGCGGCCCTGATGGCTCGTTCAACCTGGTGGTTTCGGGGAATGTAGACAGGATTGACCGCTCTCATGGCACCGGCCCGTTCGGTCGCCGATTGCGGATCGTGCCGCAGCCGCTCCTGCCAGCGCGTGGCCCAGTTGTCGAAATCGCCTGGCGACCGGAAGAGCTTTCGAACCCCGGGCAATGCACTGCTGTCTCCTGCTGCGTCGGTCATGCGGCGGAAAGTCAGCGTGTAGTCCGCTTTCGAACGGTGCATGGCATCGAGCAACTCCTCGATCAGTTCAGCGTCGCCTGCCTGCTCCTGTGACAGGCCAAGCTTGGCGCGCATGCCTTGCTGCCAGAAGTTTTCAAACTGCTGCGGAAACGCCTCGATGGCCTCGGTCGCTGTTGCAATGGCTGCCTGCGTGTCTTCGTTGATGAGAGGCAGCAGCGTTTCTGCAAGACGCGCAAGGTTCCATTGCGCGATTGCGGGCTGGTTGGCAAATGCGTATCGGCCGCCGTGATCGATCGAACTGAAGACCTTTGCCGGGTCGTACTCATCCAGAAACGCGCATGGACCGTAGTCGATCGTTTCTCCCGACACCGTCATGTTGTCCGTGTTCATCACGCCGTGGATGAAGCCAACATGCATCCAGCGGGCAACCAGGAACGCCTGCCGGCGGATGACCGTTTCGAGCAGGGCCAGAGCGGGCCGTTCAGTGCCGGCAATCTCCGGTGCGTGGCGTTCAATCGCGTGAGCCACCAGGATCCTGATCGCATCGGTATCGCGCCGCGCCGCGAAATACTGGAAGGTGCCTATGCGGATATGGCTTGATGCCACGCGGGTCAGCACAGCGCCCGGCAGGATGTCCTCGCGATACACGCTTTCGCCTGTCGTGACGGCTGCGAGCGAACGTGTCGTGGGAATGCCCATTGCATGCATGGCTTCGCTGACGATGTATTCCCGCAAGACGGGGCCCAAAGCTGCGCGACCATCTCCCCTTCGGGAGAACGGTGTCGGGCCGGAGCCCTTCAACTGGATGTCGAAGCGGCGGCCCTTGGGGTCCACGACCTCGCCCAACAGCAATGCGCGGCCGTCGCCGAGTTGCGGAACGAAGTTACCGAACTGGTGTCCTGCGTAGGCGAGCGCGATGGGCTGTGCATCTGGCGCAAGACTGTTGCCGGAGAAGAGTGATGCGGCCTGCGCTTCAAGCGCCTGCGGGTCGAGGCCGAGGTCTGACGCCAATTGTCGATTGAACGCGATGAGGCGCGGAGCGGATACGTTGGCGGGCGTCACCGGCGCATAGAAACGCTCCGGCAAGCGGCTGTAGCTGTTGTCAAATCCCAGAGCGCTCACTTTCGGGCCTCACATTCTGACCTGGCGGCATCAAATCGTTCCGCGAAGGTTGTCTGAACGCGATCAGGGTCCTGTTCAAGGGCGAGGATCCAGCCGTCCAGTGCGGCCTGCGCCTTGGCACAGCCGCATGTGCGGCCGCTTGCCGAGATGGCCTGGTCCAGCAACGTCTGGCGGGCTGAAAGAGTTGCCGGCGCGGTCCAAGGCGGCGTCTCGCCTCCCGAGAGCGCCATCCGCCCCTTGTCCGACAGGCGCACGGCTTCGTCCCAGTTACGGCCGTAGCGGACCTGAAATCGCGCCTGCGCCTGGTATTCGCGCGCGAGGCAGGCTTTCCAGCTGTCGCCGGTGATCTGTTCCTTGAGAAAGGGAGATACTTCGAGGGTTGAGCAGGCGGAAAGGGCGAGCACAGGGGCCCAGAAACAGCAGCGGCGCACTAAGGCTCGTAGCCTCCGTGCGCCGCGCTTCACCCCCTCGATGAGCTTTCCGGTGCCCCCAATCGCTTGCCTCTTTGAGAAAGCAACCCCCGCGAGCCGGACATCAGAAAAGCGAATTAAAGGTCTCATTACTCCCTACCACTTGCAAGCAATTGTGTCCGCTGCGCCTCATAATGCGTCGGCGCTGTGACTCGTACAACACATCCACCATCAGCCGCTGGTTAAGAAAGATCTAAATTGGTTCGAAGTGAAACGGCTTAAAGCGACTTTTACCCGGACTGGGTCATGTTGTGCCGAGGTGAACCAACAAAAAAACAAAGGTGGCTTTCATGGCGCATACGACGCTCATCGTGGATGACGATCCAACGCAACGCCGGTTGCTGCAGGCGCAGGCCGAGAAATGCGGCATCCAGGTCCTCACTGCGTCATCCGGCAAGGAAGCCCTTGATGTCCTGAATGGGCCCAAGGGCGCGCAGGTCAGCCTCGTGCTTCTCGACCTCGTCATGCCCGGCATGGATGGCCTGACCGTCCTTGGCAATTTGCGTCCGACGCACCCCACCCTGCCCGTCATCGTGCTGACGGCCCAGGGCGGCGTTGATACCGCTGTTGCAGCGATGCGCGCGGGTGCCGATGACTTTCTGGTCAAGCCGGCGAGCCCGGAACGCATTCAGGTCTCGATCCAGAACGCGCTGAAGGTGAAGGCACTGACGGGCGAAATCCAGCGCCTCAAGAAAATTTCGGAGAACCGCCTCTCGCTTGGCGACCTGATCGCCGAGAGCCCCTCCATGCGCACCGTCCTGCGACTGGCAGATCGTGCCGCCCAGTCTCACATCCCGATCCTGATCGAAGGCGAGAGCGGCGTGGGCAAGGAAGTCCTCGCACGTGCCATCCAGGGCGCCTCCGACCGCGCGGGCAAGCCCTTTGTCGCCGTCAATTGTGGTGCGATCCCCGAGACGCTGATCGAGAGCATCCTGTTCGGCCATGAAAAGGGCTCGTTCACGGGCGCGGTCGACAAGCACATCGGCAAGTTCCAGGAAGCCAATGGCGGCACGCTGTTCCTCGACGAGATCGGGGAACTGAGGCTCGACATGCAGGTAAAACTGCTGCGCGCCATCCAGGAGGGTGAAGTCGATCCGGTCGGCGCGAAGCGTCCCGTGAAGGTCGACATCCGCCTGATCTCGGCGACGAACCGTAACCTTCAGCAGCAGGTTGAAGAGGGCAAGTTCCGCGAAGACCTGTTCTATCGCCTGAACGTGTTTCCCATGCAGCTCCCTGCCCTGCGCGAACGTCGCGAGGACATCGCAGGCCTGGTGGAGCTCTTCATTCGCCGTTTTGCCGTTGAGGAAAACAAGAAGATCGTCGGCCTCGACAAGCCGGCGATGGAAATGCTGCAGGCGTATAACTGGCCGGGCAATATCCGCCAGCTTGAGAACACCGTGTTCCGCGCGGTCGTGTTGTGCGATGGCGAATGCCTGCGCGCCAATGACTTCCCGCAGATCGCGAGCCAACTCGGCATTGCGGTCGACACCACGCAGCCGGAAGAGCCGATCGAGATCGTCGCGCGCCCGCGCGAGCCGATGGGGCTGCAGACTTCGGGTGGCGGGATCGGATCAACGCTTGCCGTTGATGACCTCGTTGCTTCCGGCGTGAAGCTCACGGGCATCGATGGTCACCTGCGCAAGCTGGAAGAAATCGAGCACGAACTCATCAAGCTGGCCATCGAGAAATATGACGGCCACATGTCCGAAGTGGCGCGCCGCCTCGGCATTGGCCGCTCGACGCTGTATCGCAAGCTGCGCGAGATGGGGATCGAGGACCAGCAGGCGGGGGCTGCCTAGGTTTTGCCTGAAGCGGGCTCCGGCCTGGTCGCACCATAGACAAACACTGTCTCATTCTGCGGTTTCGTTGCTTAATTCGTCACGGGCACAGCGTCATTGGATGTTGTGCCCGTTTTCGTTTGGGT
>JBILMZ010000211.1:0-6051 GCA_044375275.1 Micropepsaceae bacterium
GACGAAGATTTTGGCCAAACGCTGGGCACCTGGGGCCTGGGTGAAGGCCCGTATCTGTACTTCCTGGTCATGGGCCCCACAAACGTGCGCGACCTGACGGGTTTCGTGGTCGACCGTGGCCTTGACCCGCTGACCTACGTGAACTGGGGAGACGACGAGCTCGAATATGCCCCCATCGCGCGAACTGCACTGAATGTGATCGATTTACGTGCACGTAACATCGATACCCTCGACGAAATCGAGCGTTCCTCCGTTGACTATTACGCGTCAATCCGTAGCCTTTACCGCCAATCGCGGGCTGATGCTATTCGGAACGGTGCCCCGTCCACGGACCTGCCTGATTTTGACTCTGGTGAAAGCGAACCCGCAGCCACCAAATAGCCAAAATCCTGCCTCTGAATAGCAAGCAGTTCGTGCTGGCATTCATGGAGCCGCGCATGGCGCGCGGGGGTGAGGATATGATGACTGCTTCTATGTTTGGAATGGCGCGCAGGGGCTTTCTGGTCGCCATTGCCGCGGTAGTGTCGGCGACACTGTCGGTCCCGGCATCGGCCAACCCCGACGCCCAGGGCTTCACACAGCGGCTGATCGATCAAGGCATCCAGATCCTGAACAACAAGTCGGACCCTCAGCGCAAGCCGAAGTTCCGCGAGTTCATCACCCAGTACGCAGACGTCCGAAAGACGGCACGCTTCACTCTGGGCAACTACGCGCGCACGGCGGCACCGGCCGACGTGGACGTGTTCGTCGAGGCGTTCAAGAACTACGCCATCGCGATCTATGAAACCCAGTTGGACAAGTACAAGGGCGAGTCGCTCAAGGTTGTCGGCTCGATCGAGAACAAGCCCGGCGACTACATCGTCAAGACCGTCGTCCAGGGCGGCAACGCCGCTGACGCCATGCGCATCGATTTCCGCATGTCGGGCGGCAATGGCGCCTACAAGTTCTATGACATCTCTGTTGAAGGCGCCTGGTTGGGCATCTCGCAGCAGGAACAGTTCAAGTCGTTCCTGGAACAGAACCGCGGCAGCGTCCCGGCCCTGACCGTTGACCTCAACGCCCGCACGCAACGTATCCTGGCTGGCGGCAAGTAAGGCTTCATTCCTGATTGCAATGGCGGCGCCGCAGGCATTGTCCTCGCGGCGCCGTTTCGTTTCCGGGACCTAGCGTACGAGCTTCTTGTACTTGATGCGGTGAGGCACCATCGCGTCGTCGCCCAACCGGCGCTTCCGGTCAGCCTCATAGTCCTGATAGTTGCCCTCGAACCATTCCACATGGCTGTCGCCCTCGAAGGCAAGCATGTGGGTCGCGATACGGTCGAGGAACCAGCGGTCATGGCTGATCACCATCACGCAGCCTGCAAACTCCGTGAGCGCATCTTCAAGCGCACGCAGGGTTTCGACGTCCAGGTCGTTCGTCGGTTCGTCAAGCAGCAGCAGGTTGCAGTGCGATTTCAGCATCTTCGCAAGATGCACGCGATTGCGCTCACCGCCTGACAGCTGGCCGACTTTCTTCTGCTGGTCCAGGCCGCGGAAATTGAAGGCCGAGACATAGGCCCGGCTCTGCATCTGCCGCTTGCCGAGTTCAAGAATGTCGAGCCCGCCCGAGATCTCTTCCCAGACGGTCTTTTTGGAATCAAGCGCATCGCGTGACTGGTCGACATAACCCATCACGACCGTGTCACCGATCTTGAGCGCCCCGCTGTCGGGCTTCTCCTGGCCCGTCAGCATGCGGAACAGGGTCGTCTTGCCGGCGCCGTTCGGTCCGATGACGCCCACGATGCCACCCGGCGGCAGCTTGAAGTTCAGGTTGTCGATGAGGAGCCGGTCGCCATACGACTTGTTGAGCCCGTCGGCTTCCACCACGAGCGACCCGAGGCGCGGGCCGGGCGGAATGATGATCTGCGCCTCGCCGCTCTTGACCGTATTGGCCTGCGCCAGCAATTCCTCGTACGCCTTCACGCGGGCCTTTGACTTGGCCTGTCGGGCCTTCGGGCTTGATGCGATCCACTCACGCTCGCGCACAAGTGTCTTGAGCTTGGCCTCCTCGCCCTTGGCCTCGACGGCCATGCGCTTTTCCTTCTGTTCCAGCCAGGTGGAGTAGTTGCCCTCATAGGGAATCCCCTGCCCGCGATCGAGTTCGAGAATCCAGCCCGTCACATTGTCGAGGAAGTAACGGTCATGGGTAACGAGAACGACGCAACCCTTGTATTCTTTCAGGTGATGCTCGAGCCAGGCAACGGACTCGGCGTCGAGATGGTTCGTCGGTTCGTCGAGCAGCAGCAGGTCCGGCGCCTCGAGAAGCAGCCGGCAGAGGGCCACACGACGCTTCTCGCCGCCTGAAAGCTTCGAGACGTCGGCATCGCCCGGCGGACAGCGCAAGGCATCCAGCGCCTGCTCGATCTGGCTGTCGAGGTCCCACAGCCCCAATGCATCGATCTGGTCCTGGAGCTTGGCCATCTCCTCGGCCGTCTCGTCGGTATAGTTCGCGGCGATCTCGTTGTACCGGTCGACAAGACCCTTCTTGTGCTGCACCGCAATCATGACGTTGCCCAGGACGTCCTTCGTCGGGTCGAGTTCAGGCTCCTGCGGGAGGTAGCCGACCCGGGCCCCATCGGAAGCCCAGGCCTCGCCCGTAAACTCCTTTTCGAGCCCCGCCATGATCTTCAGCAATGTCGATTTTCCGGAGCCGTTAAGGCCGATCACGCCGATCTTGGCCCCCGGCAGGAACGACAGCCAGATGTCCTTGAGGACCTGCTTTCCACCCTGGTAGGTCTTGCCCAGCTTCTTCATTACGTAGACATACTGGTAGGAGGCCATGAAACCGCCGCTCCTTAAGGAAAAATGTCGAGAAAATTCAGTCTGTGCGCGGGCCTTCTAGCCGAGGATTTCCCCCCCGGCAAGGCGCGACATGGGCCCAAAGCCCTTGAAGCGAAACCCGAATAGATGCACTTAGGTGTCAGGAGAGTTCTGTTGAATTTCATTCGCGCAGGGGTCCGTCAAGTGCCTGGTCCAGCCTCGAACACAACGCAGACTTTGCCGCGCAGCCTGCCTGCGTCGCACCCGCTGCTTGAGACCCTGGCCTGCATGACCTGCCCGGCCCGCAAGAGCGACATCTGCGGGAACATGTCCGACGACGAAGTTCGCGCGATCTCGACCAACTCAAGTCGCATCAAGCTGAAGGCCGGAGAGACCTTGGTGTGGGATGGCGACGAAGCCCGTCACGCCTTTGTGGTGACCAGTGGAACCCTGCGCTCATCCAAGGCAAACGACGATGGCCGCAGGCAGGTGCTGAACTTCATGTTTGTCGGGCAGTTCATCGGCATTCCGTCCGACCACATGCACCACTTCAGCGTGGAAGCCCTGACGGACTCCGAAGTCTGCCGCTTCGAACGCAAGAAGCTCGAGGAAATCCTTATCCGCTATCCGGCAGTCGACAAGGGATACCGCAAGGGAACCGCGCGCCAGCTTGAATCTGCCCACGAACACGCATTTGCCCTGGGCCGCCGCACGGCCATGGAGCGGGTCGCCGCGTTTCTTTACGAACTGTCCTATTCCGGCTGCCCGAAGACATCTCCAAAGACCCTCAAGTTGCCGATGACACGCAACGACATCGCTGATTTTCTGGGCCTGACGCTGGAAACAGTCAGCCGCGCTTTCAGCCGGCTGAAATCCGTGGGCGCCATCGCCCTGCCCTCGGCCCAGGAAGTCGAAATCAAGGACGAAGAGCGCCTGAAGGCTCTTGCGGGCCTCATGAGCTTGTGACCACATTGGCACAATCAGGACGGGTTGGACCCTCGGAAAACCACGCATGAGTTACGTTCAGCGCACGCTCGGAAACAAGGAAACCGTTCTCTTCTCGACGGGCTATCACTGGCTGTACTGGCTGGGCGTCTCCCTTCTGGCCGGCCCCTTCTGCGCCGTGGCGCTGGTCTCCATCCCATACGAAGGCTGGGACTACCTCATTCTTTCGATGCTGCTGGTGCCGTTCTTTTTCGGCTTCGTCCGCTTCATTCGGGGCATCTCGCTGGAAGTTGCAGTGACGACGGATCGTTTCGTCAAGAAAACGGGCTTCGTGTCCATCACCACGGAAGAAGTCAGCCTGGACAAGATCGAGGAAGTGAACGTCGACGAGTCCATTCTGGGCCGCATATTCGGATATGGAACAGTGTCCGTGCACGGCACTGGTGCAGGCGACATCAGCGTTGACCTGGTCACCGACCCCGTCGGGCTGCGCCGCCAGATCCAGACGGCACGCGAGCACATCAGGCACAGAGGGGAGTAAGGCGGCGCTGGTGGGCCCGGCAGGACTTGAACCTGCGACCAGACCGTTATGAGCGGCCCGCTCTAACCAACTGAGCTACAGGCCCCACCTTTTGCGGATGGCTCGTATACCAAACACTGGCCCGGCAACGAAGCCCTCTATTTTGTGATGGGGCGTTCATCCACCAGCCATCTTTGTCGCAGTCTCTGCCTTTGTTTCGCCAGCAAAGGCACCAATATGAGGCACGGGCCGCGCAAGGCTCCAAACCCATGGGGTACAAGATGAACATTCGCAATGCTGCAATCGGATCCGGTCTGGTGGTGGTCGCCGCCGCAGCCACAGCCATACTCGTAGGCCCCCGACAGGGCATTTCGGCGACAGCCGAAGAACTGCCCCGGATTGTGAGCGTTTCCGGAAACGGGGAGATGAAGGTCAAGCCCGACATGGCAACGGTTTCGACCGGCGTCACCTCGGAAGCCGCAACCGCCAAGGCCGCGCTCGCTAAGAACAACATCGCGATGAACGCCGTCATGAAGACCCTGAAGGACGCGGGCATCGACGAGGACGACATCCAGACATCCGGCTTCAGCGTGTCACCGCTTTATGCGCAACCGCAGCCAGGACAGACCTCGGGCCCCCAGATCTCGTCGTACCAGGTCAGCAACCAGGTCACCGTCCGCATCCGCAACCTGTCAAAGCTCGGCACCACGCTGGACGCGCTCGTGCAGGCAGGCTCCAACCAGGTCAGCGGCATCACGTTCGACCTGAATGATCCGGCCGCAGCCACGAATGAGGCGCGCCGCAAGGCCATTGCCGACGCCCGCGCCAAGGCGGAGCTTTATGCGAGCGCCGCCGGTGCTTCCGTCGGAAACGTCATCCAGATCTCGGAAGTCTCGGTGACACCCATCATGCCTGTACGCTACCGCATGGCAGAAATGGCAAGCGACTCGTCGGTTCCCATCGCAGCGGGACAGAACACGCTGACCGCGACGGTTACGGTCACCTTTGAAATGAAGTGAACCGGCACCACGCCAGCCGGCGTGCACTGCCGAATTTGTGAAGGCACGGCGCAACGATTTCTTTTATGTTCGCCGTGCCTGATGCCACCGGTCACATGATTCACGCCTTGCGCGCACTCCCTGTCCTGCTTCTTCTCCTGGCCCTGCTGATGCCAGTGGCCGGACACGGCGCGCGCGCAGGCGACCTCATTCCGCGCAAGATCCTCTTCGGAAACCCCGAGCGCGGCGCGCCAATGATCAGCCCGGATGGCAGGCTTGTCGCCTTCACGGCCGCGCGCGACGGCGTGATGAACCTGTGGGTGGCGCCCATTGACGACCTCCCGGAAGCAAGACCCCTCACCCGGGAAAAACGACGCCCCATCATGGAGTTCAGGTGGGCATCGAACTCCACCCATCTTCTCTATTTCCAGGACCAGGAAGGCGACGAGAACTTCCATGTTTTCTCGGTGGAAGTCTCGTCCGGCCAGATACGCGACCTCACGCCTTACAAGGGCGTTCGCGCGACAATCATCGGCCAGTCTCACCGCCGCCCCGATGAAGTCGTCATCGGTCTGAACAATCGCGACAGCAAGTGGCACGATGCCTGGCTTGTGAATGTCGTATCGGGCGCATCCCGCCTCCTTCTCCAGAACGAGGGCTTCGGCGAATTCATCACCGACCGGGACCTCAACGTCCGCCTCGGCCTCAAGCCCATGCGGGATGGCGACAACCGCGTCTTTCTTCGCCACGGAGCCAAATGGCGCCGCCTGATGACGATCAAGGGCGATGA
>JBILMZ010000212.1:0-6046 GCA_044375275.1 Micropepsaceae bacterium
GCTCCTTGGCCGTGTGGATGTTGGCAGCTGCAATGATCTCGTTGATCTCATCCCAGCCAGCCCTCACGAAGCCACCCTGTCCTCGCATACGTCGGAAGTCGTCAAGTGACGTCTTGTTTCCAACGATGGCGGCCCAGGCTTCGACAGGACCGAGCGTCTTGCGCATCTCCCGCCAGTGCTTCAGCAAGCGCTTCCGGATCAGCGGGTACTTGATCCGGTTTCCGCTATAGAGATACCAGCTGGCACTCGCCCCACGTTGGCAGCCCCGCGGCTCATGATCCGGCAAGTCAGGGCGGGTTCGCGGATAGTCCGTCTGCTGCGTTTCCCAGGTAACGATTCCACCCTTGACGTAGATCTTCCACGAACAGGAACCCGTGCAGTTCACCCCATGCGTGGAGCGGACGATCTTGTCGTGACTCCACCGATTGCGGTACGCGTCTTCCCAGGTGCGATCCTCCCGCGTGGTCACGCCATGGCCATCGGAGAACGTCCCGACATCCTTCTTGAAGAACATCAGGCGGTCGAGAAAGTGACTCATTGTCAGGACCTCAGATTTGTGCGGGATTGAAGGAAGCTGGCGCGGCACGACCCTTTTCGATGTCATGAAGCAGCCCGCCGCGACGCGTATAGACATGCCACGTGATGTAGACGCAGCTGATGTAGAACAGCAGGAAGCCCCAGAGGGCAGCTTCGGGGCCTCCCGTCATGGCGATCGACGAGCCATAGGCTTTTGGAATGAAGAAGGCTCCATAGGCCGCGATGGCTGAAGTGAAACCGATGATCGCCGCAGCTTCCTTCTCGGCCTGCCGCGCGCGCTGGTCTCGATCCATCTCCGGCATCAGCCGGTCGACTTCCTTGCGCATGATGGCCGGTATCATCTGAAACGTTGACGCATTTCCGATACCGGTCACCAGGAACAGGAAGATGAAGCTCCCGAAGAACCCCCAGAACGCGCCGGGTTGGTCCTTGATGCCGAGGAAGAAGAGCACACCGCTGACACCGGCGATCATGCCGATGAACACCCAAAACGTTACACGTCCCCCGCCATACTTGTCGGCAACCCAACCGGTCAGCGAGCGGGACAAGGCCCCCACAAGCGGACCCAGGAAAGCGTATTGCAGCGCATTGACCTCAGGAAACACAAGCTTCGACAGGAGTGGAAAGCCGGCAGAGTAGCCAATGAAAGAGCCAAACGTGCCCGTGTAGAGCCAGCACATGATCCAGTTGTGGCGCCGCTGGAAGATGATGGCCTGCTCAGCGAATGAAGCTTTGGCGGAAGCAAGATCGTTCATGCCAAACCACGCGGCGAACGCCGATGCGGCGATGAACGGTACCCAGATGAAGCCTGCATTCTGCAGCCATAACCTGGTTTCCGCCCCGTCGACCGTTGCCACCTGTGCCTCCCCGCCAATCCACCCGAATACGCCGGTCGTGATGATGATTGGCACCAGGAACTGCATCACGCTGACACCGAGATTGCCGAGCCCCGCGTTCAGGGCGAGGGCATTTCCCTTCTCGGCTTTCGGATAGAAGAAGGAAATATTCCCCATCGAGGACGCAAAGTTGCCACCACCGAACCCGCACAGCAGCGCCAGCATGAGGAATACGATGTACGGTGTCTCGGGATCCTGCACAGCAAACCCGATCCCCAGCGCGGGTATGACAAGCGACCACGTTGCGAGCGTCGTCCAGAGCCGGCCGCCGAAGACTGGCACCATGAACGAGTAGAATATGCGGAGCGTTGCGCCCGACAATCCGGGAAGCGCAGCCAGCCAGAACAACTGATCCGTTGTGTAGTCGAAGCCGACCGCCGGAAGTTTCGCGACAACTATCGACCAGACCATCCACACTGAGAACGAGAGAAGCAGCGAGGGAATTGAGATCCAGAGGTTTCGTCGCGCGATCGCACGCCCGGTGTAGCGCCAGAACGTCTGGTCCTCTGGGCGCCAGTCGGTCAACACATGCGATGCAGGCGTCTTGCGTTCGTGCTCGAGCTTGTGGATCGGCTTCATTTCCGGAAGCTCCGGCAACTTCTTCCATGCATCCCCAGAGGCCTCCCGTTCCATCTGACGAATGGACAGATGCATCCAGGCGAGCGCTACCGCAGTCACCGCAAAGAGCAACATGAAGCAGCTCTGCCAAACTCCGGTAAGGTCATTAAGGACACCGAACAGGATCGGCAGGATGAAACCACCCAGCCCGCCGATCATCCCGACGAGGCCGCCGACCGAACCGACATTGTTTGGGTAGTACACCGGAATGTGCTTGTAGACTGCTGCCTTTCCCAGGCTCATGAAGAAGCCGAGGATGAACACGACCACCGTGAACATCACGACACCCGTCGCCATTCTGAACGAGAACTGGCCCGAAATTCCATCAACCGTATAGGTCGTAGGTGGATAGGACAGGATGAACAGCGCGACAACCGAAACACCGAATGTCCAGTACATGACGGTGCGCGCGCCGTAACGGTCGGAAAGGAAACCGCCATAGGCACGAAACAGCGACCCCGGAATCGAGTATGCAGCACCCAGCATTCCGGCAGTCTGGATGTCGAGACCGTACACACCCATCAGGTAACGTGGCAGCCAGAGCGCCAGCGCAACAAAGGCACCGAACACGAAGAAGTAATAGAGCGAGAAGCGCCAGACCTGGACGTTCTGCAGGGGCTCAAGCTGAGACCAGAAACTGACGGGCGGAGTTTTTGAAGCCCGCCGCGAGGCAAGGTCAGGATCATCTTCGGCAAAAATGTAAAACAGCACACCAGCGATCCCGATCGCCGCAGCCCAGATGAGTGCAACTGTCTGCCACCCGCTCGTGACCATGATGGTCGGCGCCAGGAACTTTGTGACGGCAGCGCCCACATTCCCTGCACCAAAAACGCCGAGGGCGGCACCCTGCTTCTCCTTTGGAAACCACCTGGAGACATAGGCCACGCCAACCGAGAAAGAGCCGCCCGCGATCCCAACGCCAAGCGCAGCCAGCAGATAGGTGGGATAGTCATGAGCAAAGGTCAGCAGGACGGTAGCGATCGCCGCCGCAATCATCACCAGACTGAGGACTATTCTTCCGCCGTACTGATCCGCCCATATCCCCAAGGCCAGTCGGATGAGCGATCCCGTGAGGATGGGCGTACCCACAAGAAGCCCGAATTGGGCCTCGTTGAGGCCCAGCTCCTGCTTAATCTGAACCCCGATGATCGAGAATATTGTCCAGACGGCAAAGCAGATAGTGAAACTCACTGTCGACAGCGTGACAGCGTTAACCTGTTGGCCGATCGTTACATTTTGAGAGGTCATGGCACCACTTCGCCTTCATGTGATGACCGGACAGTGCGTTCACGTCGGACAGGATTCGTTGATATCGATCAAGGCGCAGGGCAGCCATAGGCAGATAATTTGAACATGTCGTGACCTGAAGCAGGAAGCGGCTTGACCGATATCAAGGCAGGTGGCGCATGCCCCATCCAAGAATGTCCTTCCTCAAGAAGATCGATGTGTTTGCATCGCTTCCGGACGCGAGCCTGATGCGACTCGCCGAAATCTCAGGGCTCCAACGCTTCTCCAACCACGGCTATCTCTTCCGTGAAGGCGAGGAACCCGACTTCATCTACTGTTTCGTGGAAGGAGGGGTGGTGCTCGTAGGCGGAGCGGGCGACCATGAAGCCGTCATCGAGTTTTTCGGCTCGGGAGAAACGGTCCTGCTACCCGCAGCACTCCTGGGCTTGCCCTACCTCGTTAGCGCGAGAGCAACATCTGATGGGCAGGCCTTGCTCATACCTGCTGGTCGTTTGCGGCAACTCATTGATGAAGACGTGGCGCTGGCTGCCCAATGCGCGCGCATGCTCTCGCGCCACTGGCGAGTATTGATCACGCAACTCAAGGAAATCAAGTCGCAAGGTGCTACATCGCGCGTCGCACACTTCCTGATGTCTCATACGCCGAAGAAGTCCGGACAGGCGACGCTCACATTGCCCGGGCTAAAAAGGGAAGTTGCAACGCGGCTTGGCCTGAAGCCGGAAACGCTGTCACGCACGCTACGAAAGCTGCGCGATCATGGCGTAGAAACAGACGGAGACATCATTCGTATCCAGTCGATCGAGCGACTGCAGGAACTCATCAAGGCAGAGAATGACAAAGATCAAGACGACATTTGACTTCAAAGCGCGACTTGCGTGAACGGTGACATAATGCAAGACACGAACGGCATAATCAGGAGTGTAAATTGAATGCTTCGCCACAACATCACATACTCGACACTGCCGGTAGGTGCACTGTTCGCCTGCGTGGCAAGCCTTTCAGCGGTTACAGCCCAAGCAGACAACACGTTCAGTGATTTCTTCGAGCAGGGAAAGCTGATCGTCGACGCCCGCTATCGCTTTGAGCACGTTGACCAGGAGGGGATTGCCAACGAGGCAAACGCACACACACTTCGTGCACGCCTGGGGTTCCAGACCGGAAAGGTGTGGGACCTCCAGTTCCTCCTGGAGGGCGAAGGCGTGTTTCACCTGAGCGACGAGTTCAACGACACAGTTCCCAACAATCCAGCATTTCCCATCGTGGCAGACCCTGAAGACATCCAGATCAACCGTCTTCAGGTTGAATGGTCCGGACTTCCTCAGACAGCGGTGACGATAGGCCGGCAGCGCATGAACCTCGACAACCAACGCTTCATCGGCGGCGTCGCATTTCGTCAGAACGAACAGACCTTTGATGCACTCCGCATAACGAATACAAGCATCGACAGTCTGACGCTCACCTACGCCTACATCAGCCAGATCAATCGCGTCTTTGGAGAGGAAAGCATCCAGGGGGCGTATGAAGGCGACTCCCACATCGTCAATGCAGGGTACGCCATTGCGAATTGGGGCACGCTGACAGGATACGCCTACCTGCTGGACCTCGAGGACTTTGCAACCCAGTCCACCGCAACGTACGGCGCGCGGTTCGCCGGCAAGCACGCCCTGAGCAAGGACTTCAATGCAGTCTACGCCTTCGAGTACGCAAGCCAATCAGACTACGCCACCAACCCCGGCGAATACGAGCTCGACTACTGGATGGTGGAAGCCGGGGTTGCAGCGCACGGATTCACACTCCTCGGCGGCATGGAAGCCCTTGAGGGTGACGGCACGCGCGGCTTCTCGACTCCATTGGCCACACTCCACAAGTTTCAGGGACATGCCGACGTGTTCCTTACGACGCCGGCCAATGGCATTGTCGACAGATATGCAACCCTGTCTTACGATACAAAGCTTGAAGACGCAGGACCTGTCACAGGCCTGACCGCCGCGGTGACCTATCATGACTTCGAAGCCGAACGCACCAGTGCCTCCTTCGGCTCTGAGACCGACGTCGAACTCGTTGCACGCATGGGAGATCACTGGTCCACCGGCATCAAGTACGCGACCTACGATGGAGAGGGAGCGTTTCCCGACCGCGACAAGCTGTGGCTGACGGTGGAGTTCAAGTACTGATGAACCTCATCCCGCCTGTCTTCGGCATTGTCGGATGGAAAAACAGCGGCAAGACGACACTGGTTGAAGCGCTTGTGAGAGACTTCACCGCGCGGGGCCTTCGCGTGTCGACGGTCAAGCACGCGCACCACGCCTTCGATATTGATCACGAGGGCAAGGACAGTTTCCGCCACAGGCAGGCCGGAGCGGCGCAAGTCATCGTGTCGTCTCTCAAAAGATGGGCCATGGTCTCGGAGAACGGGAAAGATGCCGAGCCAACACTCGATGAACTGTTGAGCCGACTGGCACCGTGCGATCTCGTCCTCGTAGAAGGCTTCAAGTCGGGAACGCATCCGCGCATCGAGGTCCTCCGCGACCTTGGACCGGACGGCCGCATCGCAGACCGGGATACGTCGATCGTCGCCATCGCAGCCCCCAGCGGAAAGCTCGCAGGCCCTCACCCTTGCCTGCCACTAAACGAACCGGCAAGGATCGCCGACTTCATCCTCAGGCATATTGAACAGCGGCGGAACTAGCACTGAATTTCCCGGCGCAGATCAGGTTCAGCTGCCCGCCATCAGTTCAATATTGCCT
>JBILMZ010000213.1:0-6024 GCA_044375275.1 Micropepsaceae bacterium
GCAGAGCAGGGCCACTATGTTCTCGGTGAAACCCTGCGGCCGATGCTGACCAACGCCATGGGTTCGGCCGTTGAAATTTTCGATACGAAGGGGCCTGCCAATGCAGGTCCGCCCATGCACACCCACGCGTGGGAGGAAATCTACGTCGTGCTGGAAGGCGAGCTTGACGTCACCGTCGGTGACAAGACGTCCCGCCTCAGCGCCGGCGGCTATGCCCATGTCCCGGCGAACACGCCGCACGGCTATCGCAACGTTACGGACGCGCATTTCCTGACGATCGTCACGCGGGGCAATGCGGCCAAGTTCTTCAAGCAGGTTTCGACGGAGATCGAGATGAGCCCGCCGGACATCGCGGGTGTCCTGCGCGTTGGCGCCAGCCACGGCATCACGTTCCTCGTATGAGTTCAACACGCAGCTATGTGAGCCCCAAGCGGGAGGCGCAGGCTGTCGCCACCCGCCAGGCCATTCTTGAAGCCTTCGCAGAGCAGTTGTCGGAGCCTGGACGGGACAAGCTCTCGCCCAGTGAGGCGGCTGCGCATGCCGGTGTGTCGCTGCGCACTGTGCACTTCCATTTTCCCAATGAGGCGAGCCAGGTCGCGGCTTTGGGCGAGTGGTTCGACAAGGTGCTCTATCCCAAGGGTGTCGTGCTTGTGTCGGGGCCTGACGACCTGCCGCGCTATTTCAGGGACATCCATGCGATGGCCCTGCAGCACCCGGTCAGTCGCGCGCTGGCATCCGATCGCGGCGTGTGGCGTGAGATGCGCCAGCTTCGCCGCGCCAAGCGACTCGAAGCCATCCGGCAAGCCGTAAAGGCCATCGGCGCACCGCCACGCGCAACGGCAGACGCCACCGCCATGCTTCTGAGCCTGTCCGGCGCAGACGCCTCCTGGCCCCTGCATGACCACGGCCTCCCGCTCGACCGCGCCCCCGACGTGATCGCAAACACGGTTGAACTGATCGTCAATCAGCTGAAGTCCAAAGCGAAGAAGGGTTAAGCAGGCGGACTGGAGCCTGCGGGGATGTGGTGTCAGATCCCTGACTGCAGCTGATAATGGATCGCAAGCCCGAGCTGGTTCGCGCCGACTGCAGCATCAACCACTTCTGAATAACGCGCGCAGCGGCGGCGATACGTCGAATCAAAGTAAAATACAGCTGCATTTGTCGATCGCAGCCGTCTGCCACTGGACAAAGCGGACAGCTGGCACCATCTACCACTCATCGCCACGATGACAGACGCTTCGCGCGTCACCAGGTGCAGGCAGGCGATAGACCGGATTGCAACGTCAGCAACCATCGACCGTTTCCTGCCGCTTGAATATCGCAGCTACGCTGGCGAGCGGCACGCCATCATGCATCGTGCTCGCTCCAGTCCAAACACGGCAACAATTCGAATCTGCCAAATACGTCGCCCCAGCCTGTCACCTTTGACGGCGAGTTGGCAGACCGGTTGGAGTGTTTACGAAGAAATGTTCCGTACGTACAAAGAATGAGTGTGCGCGAAGTTGAATTGCAACCAAATCTCGGATTGATAGTCCCAACATCAGGTACACCTTGAGTCATATGCTAAACAATATTGAAACCCACATGTTGGTGGGTACAGCGCTCAGGACGTTGGCATCAGAACCCGACAACGCGACCATCTGGTCGTGCGTCAGAAGCACTGCAAGAGCGATCGGCTTTTCCTACTTTACGGCCGGTGATGCAAAAGTGTTCGCGGGTGACTCCCGTGATGGCGTGTACGCCTCAGATCTGTCCAAGGAAGCGCTTGCACTGATTGAACAAGAGCGGCTGCTCGACAATCATCCTGAGGTTCAGCGTTGCCTTGAAACCAGCAGCGCCTTCACGATTACAAGTCTGAGGCAGATGCCCGGACAGGAAAGCGAGCGCTGGATCGCGGGGCTGCACGAAACCGTCAGGAAAGGCGAGGGCCTTGTCGTGCCGTTCTATCTCGTCATCCCGGTCTTTGACGACACGAGCCTTGCCGCCATATTCGTCTTCGGCGCCGACCGGCCCATCATCAGCCATTTGGCAAGGGCGATGCTCAAGGTCCTGGCTCACGCGGCCTATGCCGCAAGGGTCTCAGCTGAAAAGCGAGGCGCGCAGAGCAGCAACTACGCGCTGACCGAACGCGAATTGCAATGCCTCCGGGCCGCCGCTCAAGGCATGGTCGATCCTGACATCGGGAAGATGCTTTCGATCAGCGCGCGCACCGTGCGCTTCCACATCGACAATTCAAAGCAAAAGCTCGGTGTCGAAACGCGCATGCAGGCCATCACGAAATCGCTGCGAGAGAAACTCTTCGAGATCTAGCGCTGCTGCACCAGGAGGATTAGCGGTCAATCCGTCCCCGACCTGAGCGCAGCAATCCCTTCTGCGCGCGTGACCATCCCGCGATAGCCCAGGTCACGCCGCGCGTCAGCGTCGTTTGTCAGCGTCTTCCGTCCGATGAGGCGCACCAGCGTCCTTGAAAGCGGCGGATCCTCCCGTGCTGCAAACACTTCCGGAAATACGGCACCACGTATGGGTCCCGGATCTGCAGCGCATCACTTCGTGACGCGCTGCGTCCGGGATGACACCGGAAGGTGTGAGCGAAGTTCTCACATAGTAATGCGGGGACATAAGCAGCACCCACCGCGCCCGTGCTTCAAGAATGCTCATCCCCCCTGGGACCGCGGGCGTCCAGCCCGCCCTTGCCGAATTCGGACATAACTCGCATAACCCCACGACATCTGCACACGCCCTGACGGATCTCCATGGCCTTCCTTTCAAACCGCGACGTCAACCTGCTGAGCGTGCACTACGGCTTCCAGGCGCTGGCTCAAGGCAGCGGCGGCGTGTTCCTGCTCGTGATCCTGCTGAAGAGCGGCCTGTCCGTGCCCGAAACCATCATGGCGCTGGCGGCAACGGTCCTGATCAGGCTCGTGGCGCGCCGCGCCGTCACGCCTTTCGCGACACGGTTCGGGCTTAAGGCGACACTGATCCTGGGGTGCCTCGTGATGGCGCTCCAGTATCCGCTGACGGCCGCCGTCGACGGTGTGGGCGTCTGGCTGCTCCTGCGATGCCTCGCGTCAGGCGTCGGGGAAGCGTTCTACTGGACGTCGTTTCACGCCTATTTCGCATCTGTCGGCGACAGCGAGCACCGCGGCCACCAGATCGGCGCGCGCGAGGCGCTGGCAGCCGGAATAGGGGTTATAGCCCCCCTCTTTGGAGCCTGGGCGCTCATGAATCTGGGGGCAGGGGCTGCGTTTGCGGCGATAGGGGGGATCCAGGCCTTGGGCGTCGTCCCCCTGCTGTGGGCGCCTTCTGTCGCCGTGGTGCGCGATGCGCCGGGCATGCGTGAAGCCGCGCGCCTCGGCAGCCTCGTCTATCTCGCCAATGGGTGGTTCGCGGCGACATTCGTGCTCGTCTGGCAGGTCGCCCTCTTCCTGTCCCTGTCCGAAAGCCTCTCGGCCTATGGCGGCACCATGGCCATCGCAGCCGTAGCGGGCGGTGTCGGCGGGTTGCTGCTGGGCAGGATGCTTGATGGCGGGCACGGTGCCACCGCAACGCTGGTCATCTTCGCGGGCATCGCGGCAGCGGCCGTGCTGCGTGCCTCAAGCCTCGAGATCCCCGGTCTCGCCATTGCGGCCAATGCAGTGGGCGCCTTTGCGATCTGCTTCTATGTCCCCGCAATAAACACGCCCGTCTACAATCTCGCCAAGGCGTCTCCCTGCTCGCTCAGGTTCCACGTCGCGACGGAAGACAGTTGGGACAAGGGCGCCATCGCCGCCTGCGCGGCCATGCTTGTCCTTCTGGCTGCAGGTGCCGGGCTTTCATCCGCGATCCTTCTCGCACTCGTCTCCTGCCTGGCGCACGCCATCCTGCTTCAGCGCTACTACCGGCAATAAAACCCGTGGCCAGAAAACCCGTGACAGTGCACTCATTTTCAAAGCCGCTGGCATGCCAGGCACTCACGAGCATGGAAAATGAGTGCACTGTCACGGGTTTTCTGGCGGGCTTTTTTTCGGGATGCGCTTGCGGCCGCGCGGAGGCACGGGGCGCGGTTCGGCGTTCTCCGGCACGCTGGCCTTGGGGGCCATGGCCTTCAGCAGTCGGTCAAAACGCGTCATCGCCTCGGTTGGATGGCGGGGTGAGAACGAGGGCTTTTTCCGGGGCATCTGATTCCCTGTTTGCGCATCTGCCGGTTGAATCCGTGGACTCTCGCACAATCTGGCGCCGTTAATCAATATACGTTGCCGAAGGGGATAAAATGGAATGTTCGTTTTAGGAATGTTCTCAGAACAAAACGGCGAAACTTAAATGAATTCAAAGGGTTGGGGTGAATTTGCGCTTTCGGAACAAAGGCCGTACATTTACCAAAGTTGCAGCCCCCAAGACCCCATGATCTAAGGACACACGCAAATGAGCGCCGCCGTCAAAGTAGTAGAGCAACAGACCGACATGGACCGCAAGAAAGCACTCGAAGCCGCCCTGAGCCAGATCGACCGGGCCTTCGGCAAGGGCTCCGTCATGAAACTCGGCGCCAACCAGAAGGTGGCCGAGATTGAAGCCGTCTCCACGGGCTCGCTGGGCCTGGATATCGCCCTCGGGATTGGCGGCATTCCCCGCGGTCGCGTGATCGAGGTCTACGGGCCGGAATCATCCGGCAAGACCACCCTTTCGCTCCACATCGTTGCCGAAGTCCAGAAGCTGGGCGGCATTGCAGCCTTCGTGGACGCAGAGCACGCGCTGGACATCGGCTATGCCAAGAAGCTGGGTGTGGACATCGGCGAACTCCTCGTCTCGCAGCCCGACACGGGTGAGCAGGCGCTTGAAATCACCGACACGCTCGTGCGTTCCGGCGCCGTCGACATCGTCGTCATCGACTCGGTCGCCGCACTCACGCCAAAGGCCGAAATCGAAGGCGAAATGGGCGACTCGCTCCCGGGCCTCCAGGCGCGCCTGATGAGCCAGGCCCTGCGCAAGCTGACGGGCTCGATCTCGCGCTCCAACACCATCGTGCTGTTCATCAACCAGATCCGCATGAAGATCGGCGTGATGTTCGGCAACCCGGAAACGACGACAGGCGGCAACGCCCTGAAGTTCTACTCGTCGGTGCGCCTCGATATTCGCCGCATCGGCGCGATCAAGGAACGTGAAGACGTCATCGGCAGCCAGACGCGCGTGAAGGTCGTCAAGAACAAGGTGGCCCCTCCGTTCCGCCAGGTCGAGTTCGACATCATGTACGGCTCCGGCATCTCGAAGACGGGCGAACTCGTTGACCTCGGCTCCAAGGCCGGCATCATCGAGAAGTCGGGTTCGTGGTTCTCCTACGAGAACCAGCGCATCGGCCAGGGCCGTGAAAACGCCAAGGCCTTCCTCGCCGAGAACCCGGACATCGCCAACAAGATCGAGGCAGCGGTCCGCGCCAATGCCGGAATCCTCGGCAACGCCCTGGCGACGACGCCGGAGAAGGATGAGGACGACGACGGCGACGAGGAATAGTCGCCGCCCCCGCCTGATCTGAAACAACAGGTTTCTCTCCGCCACAAAAACTGGCCCCCCGAGCCCGAGTGGAGAGAATGGCCCGAGCCGCAACGCCCCCGCAGGCTCGGGCCCCCTTTTTTGCGCCAATCTGAGCCGCGCCGTCAGGGCATCTGAGCGCAGGCGGTGGACACGGGCAGGTCCGCCCGATTACATCCTGCAATCGGTATTTCCAGCGATTTGTAGGCTCCAGAGATGACTGCGCTCAGCGACATCCGTTCGACGTTCCTGAACTATTTCGCCCGCCACGGCCACGAGATCGTGCCCTCGTCGCCGCTTGTGCCGCGCAATGACCCGACACTGATGTTCACCAATGCCGGCATGGTGCAGTTCAAGAACGTGTTCACCGGTCAGGAAAAGCGCCCCTATAGCCGCGCGGTGAGCTCCCAGAAATGCGTCCGCGCCGGGGGCAAGCACAACGACCTCGACAATGTCGGCTACACGGCTCGCCACCACACCTTCTTCGAGATGCTGGGCAACTTCTCCTTCGGCGACTACTTC